>JAZFYE010000171.1:0-2057 GCA_036475395.1 Phycisphaerales bacterium | reverse complement strand
CCTGCACCACGGCGTAGGTGTCGAACACCCCACCCGTCGAGGCACACGCCCCCATCGAGATCACCCACTTCGGTTCGCACATCTGCAGGTAAATGCGCTGAAGCACGGGCAACATCTTCACCGCTATTCGCCCGGCAACGATCAGCAGATCGCTTTGCCGCGGGCTGAACCGCATCACTTCCGCACCAAACCGAGCCAGATCGTAACGGCTGCTGGCGGTGGACATCAGCTCGATCCCGCAACATGCGGTGGCAAACGGCATCGGCCAAAGGCTCGATCGTCGCGCCCAATTGATGACACGGTTGACCTGCGTCGTCAATACGCCGTCGGTCGGAATCGCGGTTTCAAGACCCATGCCAAAACCTCATAAGGAGATCGGTGCGTCAAGAACGCTGGGCATCATAGAGGCTACCCTCACCAACGGCCACAAGCCGACGGCTCATATCGACGGCCATCATCCCGGTCGAGTAAGCAAATTGGGATGCCGCCGGGTCATATCGCTTGACAGGCGATCCACCGCCTATGCGGCCAGCGCGCGGCGAAGCTCATCGTTGTCCTGGACGATCTGCCAGAGGCGCTGTGTCTTCATCATCTTCAGCAAATCCAGCAGGTCGGGGGTCACGCCGTACAGCACCGTCGTCGCGCCGGCCCCATGCGCCCAGTGTCGAAGGCCCACACATAATTCCAGACCCATGCTGGTCAGGACGCCAACATCAGAAAGATCAATCACCAGCAGGCGAATCGGATCTTTGATCGCATCGAGCTCGGCGGCGACCTCCTCGGCGATGATCGACACCTCGCGCGAACCGATGGCCGGTCCGACCATCTTGATCGTCAGAATCCCGCCGGTGAAACGGGTGTTGACGAAACGTGATTGAAGCGGCATCGGCGTGTCGGTCGGGTCAGCGCGCAACGACATGGCGGTGCCATCGACCCAATCGCCCGGCCACTTGTCCGAGGTCTCGATATTCGGACGCAATGCTTGGTCGCCAGGCCGCGCCACGGTAACAGCGCATCCAGGCGGCCCGTCTCCGCGCAATTGTCGCGCCGATGGTTCGCGCAGCACTTGGGGCACGACCTTTCGTTATCGGTCAACAGCGTCCGGTCCGTCGCGTCGGGACCCGGCCGACCATCGCCTAACTCGCCCAACCCGAGCCCCCACCGCGGCCAACCGGTCGATGCGCTCATACCCGCCGGCCGGAGCACCGATGCGCTGCGGGTGTTGGAGGTTCAGAGGAAGATGCAGACGGCATCGGCTCAGCCATCGTGCGCGACCAACCCGGGTTCGCCACGCCGTACTCGATTGGGCCGGTGGCTGCTCGCGGTCGTCGGCGCGGGTGTGTTATCCGGTCAATCGAGTCGCCCGATTCAGGACCAACTTCCGATGCGGTCCCCAGCCCTCATCGAGCGCGAGCCGCAACCGGTCATTCTCGACGGCGACGCGCACGACGAGATGCGGCGTGCGGGGGTGAGCCTCAACCCGGCTTGCGAATCCGAGCCGTATCACTTGGCCCGCGCGCTGCTGGGGGCGCAGTTTGTTGAATACGAGGCGACGCGCTGGGTTGTCCTCTCGGACGCCAACGCACAATGGACGCGCGAGCAGGCCGCCTTGTTGAAGCGCGCCCACCATCAGTTCCTTCGTTACACCCGCCGGATCGGTTTGCAACCGAAGCCCCTGCGGCACAAGCTCGTCTGCGTGCTCTTTGAGCGTCGAGACGAGTACCGCGAGTTCGCCCGGCGATACGACGGCGTCACGGATGAATGGATCAGCGGTTACTACTCGCCCAAGCATGACCGTGTCGTTTTCTACAACGTCGCCACGAGCCAACCCAAGCGAGTCTCATCGAACCGACACCGCTGGGTTGCCGGTTCTTTCTCGCGCGACGCCCGCGACCACCGGGCAACCGCCACCACCGTCCACGAAGCAATCCATCAGTTGATGTTCCACACCGGCGTGCAATCGCCGCATATCGAGTATCCGCTGTGGATTTGCGAAGGGCTGGCCACCGCGTTCGAAACGGATGATCCCGATGCTGCGTTCGGCCCGGACCACGAAT
>JAZFYE010000170.1:0-9834 GCA_036475395.1 Phycisphaerales bacterium | reverse complement strand
GGTGTGTTGGGCGGGTGCCAATCGCTACACACCGATTCGATGGATGAGACGCTGGGACTGCCGACGGAAACCGCGGTTCGAGTGGCACTGCGTACCCAACAGATTCTCGCGCACGAAACGGGTGTGCATCGCACTGTCGATCCGCTGGGCGGGTCGTGGTACGTCGAAGCGCTGACCGATCAGATGGAAAAGGACGCCAACGCGATGATTGGGGAGATCGACGACATGGGCGGCGTCGTTGAAGGCGTTCACCAAGGGTATTTCCGCCGGTCGATCGCTGAGGCCAGCTACCGCTTCGGACAGGAGATGGAGGCCGGCGACCGCATCATCGTCGGCGTGAATGCGTACGAAGAAGGCAACGACGAGCAGCCGGTGCCGATCCTGCAAATTCCCCACGAGGTCGAGACGCAACAATGCGAGCGTTTGTCCCAGTTCAAGCGGGATCGCGATGAAGACGGCGCGCAGCGCGCCTTGGATGACATTCGCAAGACCGCGCGCGACGACAAGAATGTCATGCCCGCGCTGATCGAAGGTTCACTCACAACGTGCACCCTGGGCGAGATGGTCCAAGCCCTCGCCGACGTCTACGGTCGCTACACCGGCGGGCCGGAGTGGTGAGTGAATAGAGCGAGCCGTCGCGCCCCCGCGGCGGGTTCGTGCGTTCACAGTTGGCGCCCGTTGCGCACCTCGCGATCAATCCAAATCTTTCGAACCCGCGACGGGGACGTCGCGGCTCGCTCATAGCGCTCGCTGACCTTCGATGTAATCGTGCGCATTCTCGAGATATCTGGCATCCGAGATCGCCTTCGTCGATCCCGCCTTTGCCCACCAGCGGCCTGAGGCGGGTTCTCCGAAGTGCTGGTTGAGCGACTGCGAGAGCCATCTCTTCAGAAGCTCGCGCACCTTCTGACCGTGTACGGTGCGATCAATGTCGAGGAGGATGTGAACATGGTCGTTACCGGCCGAACACACCCGCAGCTCCCATCCGCCTCGTTCGCAGATCCCGGGAACCGTCTGCTGTATGAATCGCTGGTGTGGGGTAGTGAGGAACACCGCCGAGTGACTCATTGCGCTGCGCTCTGCGGCAAAGAGCGCATGATTTTCCCGTTGAAATCGCTCACCCCGGCGGTTCTGATCGCGCTCGACGGTCGGGCGCTCACCGCCATGCAGCCTTGCGCCATATGTCCCAAAGGTGATATGCCATGTCGTTCGCTGCTGATCCGCTGCACTGTCCATTGATTCATAATAGAGCAACGCGATGTCGGCTACCAGAGCGAGCCGCCGCGTCCCCGCGGCGGGTTCGTGCGTTCACAGTGGGCGCCCTTTGCGCACCTCGCGATCAATCCGAACCTTTCGAGCCCGCGACGGGGATCCCGGAAAAGTCGGGACGGCTCGCTGGCGACTATCCTGTTGCGACCATGAAGATTGCGCTCGTTCAACAGACGGCGACGAATGATCGCCAGGCGAATCGCGAGACGGGGCTTGGGGCGGTGCAACGCGCAGCTTCGCAGGGCGCGAACGTCATCTGTTTCGCGGAACTGGCGTTTGATCCGTTCTATCCGCAAGAACCCGCCACATGCGAAACGCTCGCATCGGCCGAGCCCGTGCCAGGGCCGACCACGGATGCGTTCGCCAAACTCGCAACCGATCTTGGCGTCGTCATCATCCTCAACGTCTTTGAGCGTGATGGCGATCACAACTACGACACGTCACCCGTGATCGATGCTGACGGAACATGGCTCGGCAAAACGCGCATGGTGCATATCACCGACTACGATTTCTTCCACGAACAAGGCTATTACGCCCCCGGAAATACGGGTGCGCCGGTATACGACACGAAGTATGGTCGGATCGGGGTCGCGATCTGCTACGACCGCCATTACCCGGAGTACATGCGCGCGTTGGCGCTCAACGGCGCGCAGCTGGTCGTCGTCCCTCAAGCTGGCGCAGTTGGCGAATGGCCTGATGGACTTTTCGAAGCCGAGCTGCGCGTCGCGTCATTCCAAAACGGCTACTACTCCGCCCTGTGCAATCGTGTCGGGCCCGAGCCGAAGGTGACATTTGCCGGGCAATCGTTTGTGTGCGATCCAGCGGGAAACGTCGTTGCTCAAGCCGGAGAAGGCACCGACGAGATTCTCATGTGTGATCTTGATCTAACGAAAGTCGAATCTTCACACGCAGCGAAACTCTTTCTGCGCGATCGACGGCCCGAACTGTACAGCGACTGGTTGACTTGATCTATTGATCACAGCACACGGCTATGATGCTCGCATGAACAAGACCGAGGTGATGAAGAAGCTCAAGGCGGCAGGCAATGAGTCGGCTCGCGGAACCTACGCACGGCACGGGATCACCGGCGATGCCTTCGGCGTGCGCTACGCTGATCTCTATAAGCTGCAAAAACAGATCGGCTCGGATCAAAAGCTCGCTGAACAGCTTTGGGCGACCGGCAATCACGATGCGCGCGTTCTTGCCACGTTGATTCTTGAGCCCGCCAAGATGAAAGCGTCAACGCTGGAGCAATGGGTCAACACCGTGACCAGTCAGATCACACTCGATGCAGTCGCGGTCACTGCGGGTAAGAGTCCTTCAGCGGTTTCCTGCATGAAGAAGTGGATAAAATCCAAACAGGAGTGGATCGCGGCAACAGGTTGGCACGTCCTGACGGTTCTCGCGAACCAATCCGTTTCGCTGTCAGAAAAAGATTTCGCAAGCTATATCGATTACATCGAAGAGAATATCCATTCGAGCCCCAACCGCGTCAAACACTCGATGAATCAAGCGATGATCTCAATCGGTGTTCGCAATACGGCTTTGCAAGAGAAAGCTCTCGCCGCGGCAAGAACAATAGGCAAGGTCAAAGTAGACCACGGCGACACATCTTGCAAAACACCTGATGCCGCTGCGTACATCAAGAAGACGCTTGAGCATCGTAAGAAGAAGGCTGCGAAAGAGACCAAGAAGTAGCGAACAGCCCAAAGATAAGGGGACGTTTGTCTACGCACCATCGACTTGCAACCACGTTTCGTGTACGTGCAGCCACTGAAGATCGTTGAAGAGACCCGCTTTGACCCGCAGCAGCGCGCTACTCAAGCGGCCACGCGTCTCGTCCCCTGTCGTTTGCCATTCCTCGTACGTCACCAGCGCCACGTCGCCGATCGTCAATCGATGCGTGTGGTTCTTGATCCAAATCTTGATGGCGCCGGATCGGTACCCGCCGCGCACTGCATCCAGAATCTTGCCGCGCTGCATGATCCGCCCGGCTGGTGAGACGATGTGAAAACCCTCCGCCATTACCGAGGCGAGTCGATCGAACGCCTCAGCCGTCTCCGGTAGCTCACCTGTAAACCACTGCTGGAAAAACGCATGAAGCTCGGCAACCTCTTTGCGGCAATGTGATTCGATATCCATAGGCGGGCACCCCCCACAGCACGACTCCGTCGGGATTAGAACGGCGAATCTGGAAGATGCAGCCCGAACTCGCGGCCGGTCGTGTACGCATCGAGCTGCAGGAACCATAAACCGATGCCGGCAGCACCTTGCATGAACCCAGTCTGGGCTTGCAGCAGCTCCGGACGTACACGATGCTCCGCTTGACTCCATTTCGAGCCGGTCTGTTGATCGTCAAGCTTCACCCTTGTCGAGCGCTGCATGATGTCCTGCGACACCGCTTGTGCGAAGGCAGCGTACTCAGCATCTTGGGTGAGCGCGTGAAGATGAAGAAAGAACGACGCCACGCCTGCTGATCCACAGCATTGACCAATATTATTCCAGAACCCTGGCGTGCGTTTTGCGTCAATCTCACGGCTCAGCACGCTGTGCGCTCCGCGCGTCACCCATTGCATCCACTCGTCATCGTCGGTCACTTGCGCCAGACGATAAAACAGTCGCGACGTTCCCACCGGGCCGTGGCACCAACCCAAGTAATAGAGACCTTCTCCCTCCGGTTCGTGATGGAAAATGACGCAGCCGTTGTCGCTGGTATCTGCTATCGACAGCAGATATCGCGCCCCGGCTAACGCTGCGTTGAGGTACCGCTCGTCAACGGTCTTTGCGTGCTGCGATAGCTGCTGATGCAGTGTTGCAAGGAAATAGCACACGCCGGCGGTTCCGTGCGAGAAGTTGGGCATGAGACGAGGAAATTCATCCGTCATCGCCCACTTCAAACCGTGTTGTTCTCGATCCATTTCAACCAGCTTCGCCTGCGCAACGAGTCGATCGCCAGCTTGCGCGGCCAGCTCGAGCGCGGCTGGATCCTCCATCTCACGCGCCGCATAGAGAAGGAAGAGCCCGATGCCGGCCGAGCCGCGGATGATGTCCGTCGTGTCGTTCCATTCGACGCCTTTCGCATCCGCCCCCGGACGCGCATGCTTCTTCAGAAGCTCGACGCATCGTGTTGCGCCGACGAGGTAGCGCTGTTCGCCGGTCGCCTTGTAGACTTGGTGCAGCGTGAACCCCTGCCCAGCCACGCCAGTCCATAAGCTGGTCTCTGCGCCCTGGATCTGTTTCGGAATCGCTGCGAGCAAATCATCAGAGCCGCGTTTCGCATCGTCCAGATGGGATGAATCACCGGTCGCCCGATGTAGTTCTACGAAGAAGAGGATGACGCCGGGCGTACCGTTGTAGAGATGCCGAACGATCGAGTCCGGCTGTTCGGGGTCGGCCGGCCAGGCGATCCCGTGTTCAGTCTGGACCGCCACCGATCGCAGCCACATCGCGGTGTCGAGGGCAGCTTGAAGATGAGGCCGCTCGTCGTCCCCGGCTCCCGCGGCTGCGCCATGCCAAGACATCAGTATGCTCATCATGGCCAGCCCGACGATTCGAGTGGTCCGAAGCGCACCGTTCATGGTGGTATTGATACCAGTTTGTCGTTGCCGACGCACGAGGCAGTCCAGCGATTCGATCGGCTGAGGCGGCTTGGGTTAGGATGATCAGCATGAAGGCCTGCCTGCTGCATCATCCCGGGCTGGTGCGTGATCGGCCGTTGGAATACACGGATGTCGAGACGCCGCAGCCCGCCGCGGGGCAGCTGCTGATCAAAGTTCGAGCCTGTGGCGTGTGCCGAACCGATCTGCATGTAGCCGAGGGTGAGCTGCGCTTACGAAAGAGCCCCGTTATCCCCGGCCATCAGATCGTGGGCGAAGTCGTCGAACTTGGTCAGGGGGTGTGTAAGCCGGAGGTTGGTGAGCGTGTTGGTGTGGCTTGGCTGCATTGCACCTGCGGCGAATGTGCGTATTGCTCAACTGGCCGGGAGAATCTTTGCAACAAAGCCGAGTTCACCGGCTGGACGCGCGACGGCGGATTTGCTGAGTACGTCGTCGCGCCGGCGGAGTTCGTGTACGAACTTCCCGAGACGTTTGACGATCATCAGGTTGCGCCGCTGCTGTGCGCGGGGATCATCGGCTACCGCTGTTTGCATCGATGTGAGATTCGAGATTGGCACGGCGCCCGGCTGGGGATTTACGGCTTTGGCGCGGCTGGTCACATCGCGATCCAGATCGCCAAAGCGCGTGGAGCGGATGTCTATGTCTGTACGCGCGATAAGCAACGCCATCAAAGCCTGGCTGAAGAACTTGGCGCAACGTGGGTGGGCACAACCACCGAACCTCCGCCGGCTACACTTGACGCCGCGATCGTTTTTGCTCCGGCTGGGGAGATTGTGCCGGCAGCGCTGCAAGCCCTGGACAAGGGTGGAACGCTCGTGCTCGGTGGTATCCACATGAGCCCGATCCCGCAGCTTGAGTACAAGGATCTTTACTGGGAGCGCGTGATTCGAACCGTGGCTAACAACACCCGCGAAGATGGGCGGGAGTTTCTCAAGGAGGCGGCCCGCGTGGGTGTGCAGACGCATGTGCAGAGGTTTGGGCTGCCAGAGGCGAACGATGCGCTGATCGCGCTGAAACACGATGCGATCAAGGGAGCGGCGGTGCTGGTGGTGGACGAGTCTTGAATCTTCAGCGGGCGGCCGTGTTGGGGCAGCGGTTTCGTCCGTGTCTGACGAGTTGGAAGTTCTAGAGGGACCGTGGGCGGGCATCCCGAGGAAGTCTGGACGGCTCGCTCGATCCTGCCGATCGCTACACTGTGCGGCGATGGCGGTCTCGACGCACACCTTTCAGGCCCCCAAGGGCACCCGCGATTTCTACCCGCACGATCTGGCGGTCCGCCGGTATATCGAAAGTGTGTGGCGTGAAGTCTCGATCAACCACGGCTTCGACGAGATCGACGGCCCGACCTTCGAGCACCTTGACTTGTATACAGCCAAGTCCGGCCCGGACATTGAATCGGAGCTGTTCAGCTTCACGCGCTCCGGCGGCGATACGAAGTACGCGTTGCGTCCCGAGTTCACGCCGACGTTAGCGCGCATGTACGCAGCACACGCGGGGTCGCTTGCCAAACCGACCAAGTGGTTTTCAATCGGGCCGTACTTCCGAGCCGAACGTCCCCAGCGCGGACGCCTACGCGAACATATTCAATTGAACGTGGACATCATTGGAGATGATTCGCCGCGCGCGGATGCGGAAATGATCGCAGTTGCCGTGCGTCTCTTAGAAGCCTTGGGATTGTCCTCTGAAACTCTGAAGATCCGCCTGAGTGATCGAAATTTGATTGCAGATATACTTAGCTTCATCGGCGTTCATGAGGAGCGTGAGTTCGAAGCCCTACGTATTCTCGATCAGCTGACTAAGCGTCGGATCGAGGATATTCGCGAAGATGCGCGCCGGATTGACCTCGACATCGATTGGTTCTTGAAACTTGCTAAGGAACTGAGTGACGACTTCAGTCGCGGTGAGATTCCTACGGAATTCATAGAGGATGCCCTAGAAGGAAGGAAGAAGATTGTCACGCCATTGCGATTCGATCACTTGTGCGCACTAACAGATGAATTGGACAATCGGGGCATTACGGAGTGGTGTACTCTCGATCTTTCCATCGTCCGTGGGCTCGCCTACTACACCGGTACGGTGTTCGAGATTCACGAGACGGCCGGCAAAGAGCGCGCGATCGCCGGCGGCGGGCGATACGATAATCTCGTCGAGCTGTTCGGCGGCCCTCCGACCCCCGCTTGCGGCTTCGCGATGGGTGACGTGGTGCTTCGGCTGGTACTCGAAGATCACCGTCTGCTGAAGCCCGCCGAGCAATACATGCCCCTGCCGGATGTGTTTGTGATCGATCTGCGCGAGCAAGACTCGCAGGGCCACTTTTCAGCGTTGGTCAGCGAGTTGCGCAGCGCTGGTTTACACGTTCGCCACAGCTATAAAGCCACGCGCAACGTCGGCAAGCTATTGAGCGAAGCGAACAAGGCCCGCGCGCGGTTTGCGGTGATCCTCGGCAAGGAGCTGGATGAAGGGAACGTCGTCCTCAAGGATCTACGAAGCGGCGAACAGGAAGAAATCGCGCGCGAATCGTTGATCGAGGTGTTGCGAACAAAGCTCGCCACATGCGAGGAAGGTTGAAGATGAACGGGATTCGACATAAGCATCGGATCGGGCTGACTGTCCTTGCCCTTTGCTCTTTGCTCTCTTGCGTTCAGCGCGAAGCCGCAAAGCCCTTCCAGGCCGACGACAAGACAGCCATACTGTTTGATGGCTCCTCATGGCGTGGGTGGCAGCGAAAGGACGGGTCTGAAAGCCAATGGATCGTCCTCGACGACGGCTCGGTCCAGGCCAGTGGCGCCGATGCGGTCACCAATTCCACGTACGGGGATTTTCAGCTTCATGTGGAGTTCTATTGCCCCAAGACGCCGGGCAAGCAAGGTCAGGCACGCTCCAACTCAGGTGTCTATCTGCATGGGCGGTACGAAATCCAGGTTCTGGATTCGTTCGGCGATCCCCCCACCGGGAACGGATGCGGCGCGCTGTATTCCATCGCGGCGCCGATGGTCAACGCATCGCGCCCGCCGGGCATGTGGCAAACGTATGACATCACCTTTCGTAGGCCGCGCTTTAATGATCAGGACAAGATCACTGAACTTCCGCGTATCACGGTTGTGCACAACGGCATTGTGATTCACAATAACCTGGAGCTTCCCAGCACAACGCCGGGCGGGCTGGACCGCGAGATGGTCGATGTGGGGCCGATTCTGCTGCAATTCCACGGCGACCCAGTGCGGTATCGCAACATCTGGCTCAGGCCGCTGGACTAGGCCGTGCAGTATGATCGCTGCTATCAGCGTTCGGACATGCGTCGTCAAGTGAGCCGTCCCGACTTCGTCGGGATCCCCGGCCGCGGTTTCTTGCAAACGGCAATTGGCGCTAACCTCAACATATGATGCGACTATTGATCGTGACATCGGTTCAGGCGGAGGCTGAGGCGATCGGACCGATCGACGACGCGAGGCTGGTCGTCTCCGGGATCGGCCGAACGAACGCCGCCGCCGCGACGACCGAAGCGATCATTCGTGACGGTCCGTTCGGTCTCGTGGTCTGCGCGGGCGTGGCGGGCGTGCTGCCTGAGGGTGGATTGTCGATCGCCGAGACGGTCGTGGCGACGGCGTGTGTGTATTTCGATGAGGGCGTGATGACGCCCTTAGGCTTTGACGACATCGCTGCGATGGGGTTTGCGCTGGGCGACTTTGGGGGCAATGTGGTTCCGGTGAGTAAGGATGCGCTATCCCAGTTGGGCGATCATTTCCGCCGCGGCCCGATTGCGACGGTTGCCACGTGCTCAGGGAGTGACGAAGCGGCGCGCGAGGTCGTGCAGCGAACAGGCGCCGTCGCCGAGGCGATGGAAGGCGCAGCCGTGGTGCATGCCGCGCATCGACTGGGCGTCGGGGCGCTGGAGCTTCGAACCATCAGCAACACGACCGGCAATCGTCGGCAACAAGTTTGGAGATTGGACGACGCTTTGGCGGCGCTGGGGTCGGCCGTTCGTGAGATGGCGAAAATCCTGCGCGGCATTTGACATAGCGTCGACCGGTAACATACGCGCCATTCCATCCATCGAGCGTGTTGCTTCGGACGAGTGTTATCGGTCAAGGGGAAGCGACTCGGGGAACTGGGCGGAATCCTGCGTTATTAGCTTGTGGTTCATGGGGTTGGAGCCTCAACCTATTTGATGATGGCGTCGATGGTGGGGTGGTGTCCTCGCTGTCGGAGCGGGGCCGATGTGTGCGCCTTGAAGGGGCGAGGAATGGGATTCTCAATGTTTGGCGCCCAGTCGTCGCCGATAGCGATCGACTTCGGCACGTCGTCGGTAAAGCTGCTGCAGCTGAGCCTTGGCGACCGGCCGACGGTTGTTGCCGCGGCGGCGCTGCCCATTCCCGACGCGATCCGCCAGGACAAGCAGAAGCGGCTTGACTTCTTCGCCAAGAAGCTTCCTGGGCTGCTGCGCAAGGCCGCGTTCAACGGGCGTCGGGCGATCTGCTCGGTCCCCAGTGCCCAGACGTTCATCCAGCACATGCAGATAACCGCCCCCGACGGCGCCGCCCGTGAGGAACTGGTTCACGCGCAGCTCTCTTCGCAGAGCGGATGCCTGCCGCAGTCGATGGTCATTCGGACCGTGGACGTCGCCGAGGTGCTCCGCGACGGGCAGACACGATCGGAGCTGATCTGCTTCGCCATTCCACGGGCAGTGGTGATGCGCCATGTCGAGCTTCTCAACCGGTGCAAGATTCAGGTGATCGGCGCCCACAGCGAGCTGTTGGCGATGGTCCGGTCCTTCGCACAACTGTACGCCGACGGCGCTGATGAGAGTCGGACAACGCTGTATGTCGATCTCGGTTGGGGCAGCACGAAGGTCGCGATCAGTCACGGGAACGAGCTTGTGTTCGCGCGGTGTATCCAGGTCGGCGGGCGACACTTCGATCAGTGCATCGCGGATCAGATGCAACTGGAT
>JAZFYE010000169.1:0-2920 GCA_036475395.1 Phycisphaerales bacterium | reverse complement strand
CAGCGGCGACCGTTGGATGTGCACGCGGCCGACGATTGCCGGCGGCCGATGCGAGGCTGGGCCGTTGCCGGACGGAACATGCTGCCGCGCGATTCTCAAGTGCCAGCCGGTGCGCAGCGTTCGCAGCAAGCGAGGTGCGATGGTCAGTGGGTTTGCCGTCCTCACGATCGGTTTGCTCGTTGTGTTGATCAGCGGGCCATGGCGCGGCGCGTTCCTATCGCCTGGCCAGCTCTCGATGACCCACGCACAACTCGAGGACGACTGTGTTCGATGCCATAGCGCCGCCGATGCCGGGCTCGTCGGTGTGCTGCAAGCGTCGCTTCGGCTGCCTGCGGCGCGAACGGAAAGTGGCAATTGTCTGCAATGTCATAGTATTGGCGCATCGTACGGCTCGCCCCACAGCCTTCCTCGGCACGCGCTTGATGTGCTCGTGGACAAGGCTCGTGGCCGTGAACAGCACCCATCAATGCCGCTCCGTGCCTCGCTCGGGGCCGCGGTGGCGCCGAATCTCGCCCGGTCCGATGAGATTGCTTGTGCTGTCTGCCATGCCGAGCATCGAGGCCGACGATTCGACCTGAAGCGCATGGATTCAATGTCGTGTCAGAGCTGTCATCAGCAGAAATTCCATTCGTTCTCGCGCGGTCATCCCCAGTTCTCAGCCGAGTATCCGACGACACGCCGAACACGGATCGCATTCAATCATTCCACGCACGATCCCGGGCACTTCAAGGAGAAGGGCTGGGTCGGCGATTGCCTGAGCTGCCACCAACCCGATTCCAACGGAGCGCGAATGGTGCTCGGTGGGTTCGAGACGACCTGCGGAAGCTGCCATCATCACCGTATACAAATCACGGGTGGCGGGACCGTCAGCGTGTTCGGCCTGCCAGCGGTTGACCACGAGACGTTGGAAGACCGTGGCCTCTGGATCGGGACCGGTGATCAGCCTTGGCCCGTCGATGGCTACTTCGAGATCGGCTTATCGCCGTTCATGAAACTGCTGCTGAGCAGCGACCAAGTCATCGCCCGCGATCTTGAGATGTTGTTTGACGATCCAGAGCTCTTGTGGGACTTGTCCGGGGCTGAAGATCAGGTCGTCGAAGCGGCCGGTCGCCTGCTCTGGGCGATCAAAATCCTCATCCATGATCTGTTGGCCGACGACGGCGCTGCTCTGACGCAGCGGCTGACCGCCGCCGTTGGTTCGAATCTGACTGACGCTCAGCTTGCCGCGCTGACCGGTGAGCCCGCCGATATTTCTCTCGGTGATCATCAGACGTGGCGCCATAATTTGCGTCGGCTGCAAGAAAGGTGGCTGGGCGATCTACCGGACGAGGTGCCACAGTACCGCGCGAACCCGGACCTTCTTTACAGCGGTCGATTGCCTCTTGCGCAAGCGGCCCAGTCACCGTCGAGTGAAGGAACCGCCACGCCAGCGCAAGATGAGCCGGCCGTCAATGATCTGCTGGGCGAGGACGAGGGCGACGATCTCCTGGGCGACGAGGACGACCTTTTCGGCGGCGCCGGTGACGAGGAATCGGGTCAGGAAGACGATCTGTTCGGGGATGACGATGATCTGCTCGGTGATTCAGGGCAAGATGAGCCGGCGCGGCCGACGGACGATCCGGCCCAGCAGGAGGCGACCGAGGCGCAGCGGCAGCTCAAGGCCCTTCGGCTCAGCCTGGGCGAATCCGGCGGGTGGTTCTTCGACGAAGATAACTTTGCCGTCGTCTACCGGCCCACCGGTCACGCCGATCCGTTCCTCCGCGCCTGGCTGACGCACACCGCTGCGCCGGGTGACACGGTGACCGCATCGGCAGCCCTGGCCGTGTTCGATGAGCTTCGCCGCGACCCGGCCCCCGGACGGTGTATCAAGTGTCACAGCGTGGACAAAATCGGTGACAGCGATGCCCGGCAGTATCGAGTCAACTGGAACGCTGCCCGACCCACGCTCGGCGAGCGCAGCTTCACGAAGTTCGTTCACCGCCCCCACTTCAAGTTCCAGCAGTTCCGCGACTGCACCACCTGTCACCTGCTCAACCACGACGCCAGCGTGGAGGATTGGGAGCAAAGCTACAGCTACCACCGAATTGACTTGGACTCGTTTGTCGCGAGCTTCGCTCCAATTTCATCGACGAAGTGCACGGCGTGCCACACGCCGAGCGGCGCCGGCGACGGCTGTCTGACGTGTCACAACTATCACGTGGGCTCGTTCGAGTCGATCGCTCGGTTGTCGTTCTCAAACACCGGCGGTGGTACCACGCCATGACAGCTCAAGGACAGACGCGCCCGAATCTCGAACCCGGCGCGAGCCGCGGCGATCCCGTTGAGACGGAGGGTGGACGATGCGAGTCTTGATCCTCGGCGTGGGCGACGCCTTCACGCGCTCGCACTTCAATACCAGCGCGCTGATCCAGGCCCCGCAAGGCTATGTGCTTTTCGACTGCCCGGCCTTGATTCACCGCGTGCTTCGTGAATCAACCGGACGGGCCGGGTGGAACGTCCAACTCGACGATATCCAGGACATCATCATTACGCATCTGCACGGGGACCATTGCGGGGGACTGGAAGCCTTCGGTTTCTGGCACGCTCACAAACGCCAGTCCGATGCATCCTGCGCTCAACCGAGAATTCACACAAGCCGTGCGTCCGCCGAGCGAATGTGGGAGCGCTTGGCCCCGGCGATGGATCGCGCCGGCACGGCCAATCCCCCCGCAACATTGCAAGATTATTTCGACATGCACATTCTTGAACCGGGCGCCAAGGCCGAGGTGTTGGGGCTCACCGTACAGTGTCGCTTCACGGGCCATCCGATCCCGACCATCGGCTTGTTGATCAGCGACGGGCAAACGACGCTCGGCTGGTCGGGCGACACGCCGTTCGAACAGGAACACGTCGAATGGCTCAGCCAAGCTGATGTCATTGT
>JAZFYE010000168.1:0-4660 GCA_036475395.1 Phycisphaerales bacterium | reverse complement strand
TTCAGTTATCTGATCCTTCATCTGCCGTTCGCCAATGTGCCGGACTTGTTGATTCGCCGGGAGGGGATGTTCGACAAGCTCGCCGGGGCGTTCGGATTCGACGACATCGATTTCGAGTCAGCCGAGTTCAGCAAACGGTTTCACGTGAAGAGCCCGGACAAGAAGTTCGCCTATGACGTGATCCATCCGCGAATGATGGAGTTTTTTCTGGCAGACGATTCGCCGACCGTGGATATTGAATTGGGCCGGTGCTGTTTGAGCGACGGTCGCCACCGATGGTCGGGCGACGAGTTCCACGCGACGCTGGATTGGGTGGCCCGATTCATCGACCTCTGGCCGGACCATGTGACGGCGCAGCTGGAAAAGTGAGTCGCCGACCCCCGGCAAGCCGGGGGCTATTTGCCTCGATATTGGCGTCACATCTGGGAACCTCTACGATCAACGACGTACCATGCTCCCGACACTTATCATCATCGGCGTCCTCTTCTTGCTCGCACTGGCGTGGGTGATCGTCAACTACAACCGCATGGCTCGTCTGCGCCAGCACATTGCTGAAAGCTGGTCGGATATCGATGTGGAACTGAAGCGCCGCTACGAGTTGATTCCCAATCTTGTCGAGACGGTCAAGGGATACGCCAAGCACGAAAAGCAGGTGCTGGAGGAAGTGACGGCTCTGCGCAATAAGGCCGTCGCGAGCACAGGCAGGGCCGCGTCACAAGCCGTCGATGAATCAGCTCTTTTGATTGCGATGGGAAAGCTGTTCGCCGTCATCGAGAACTATCCACAGCTCAAGGCCGACACCAGTTTTCTCGCGCTTCAAAAGGAGCTGGCCAACACGGAGGATCGCGTCGCCGCCAGCCGACGGTTCTTCAACGGCAACGTCCGTGAGATGAACCAGCTCACGCAGACGTTCCCGACAAATATCCTCGCGTCGATGTTCGGCTTCAAGAGCGGGGATTACTTCGAGCTGGATAGCGCGGCCGAGCGGGTGGTGCCGCACGTGGGGATGTGAGCGGCCGCCTCGGGGCCAATCAGTGAAGAGGACGGCGCCCCCGCATTCAAAATAGAAAAAGGACTGCCGCCGGCGATCTATGCCGCGACAATCCTTCGTTGCTGAGTTGATCGCGTTTGACGCCTAGACGGTGCGTCGTCTGCGCCGGGCCATGCCGAGCCCGATCGCAAACAAGCCCAACACTCCGGGGGCGGGAATCGCGGTGTATTGCATGTCATCGTGCATGATGAAGCCGCCGCCGAACGGGTTGTTGCCCTCGATGACCACCCGGCTGATGCCCACGCCCTGCGTCTCCCACCCGTTCCAGACCCAGCTGTTGTCCGCCGGGGCTATAACCGGCAGGGACCCCAGAGAGTTGTTATCCACGTCAAAGAAGTGGGCGACCGCGTCGCTAGTACCGCTGTTGGTCGTGAAGAAGCCTCCGAACTGCAGCGCCGGAACGTCGAACACCCACTCGGGCAGGGCCGAGGCGCTTCCCATGAACCGGCCGCCGCTGTGAGGAAAAACGATTCCCATGAATGACCAGCTCGACGCGATGATGAGGGTCTCGCTGCCATCGATCGTTCGCACGACGCCGGTGTTGTCGAATACGGGATGCGAAGTGAAGAAACCGAACGGCAGCGATTCGAAGCCCTCGCTGTGGTCGCCGGTGAATTCACCAATCGGAACGATCTGCGCATTGGCATGTCCGACGACGCCGCACGCGATGAGCGCGCTGACCGCAATCAGTGTGCATCTTTTCATCTTCCTAATCCTCGCTTTGAGTGAGTGAGATAACTTCCCTCGTTTGGAGGTAACCGTGCTTTTGTGCACTCGGCAATTCCGGTGCGGATTGAGCCGAACCGTCGCTGGCAACGCATCTCTCTCTTAGACCGACCCGTCTATCCCAGGCGAGCGGTCCGCCCATATTCTGACCAAACAGCTCCTTGAATGCAACAAAAAAAGATCGCTTTATCGCCAAAGGAGCAAGCACCGCCGCTTAGGACACTCCCAGGGCCGGTTCAACCCGAACGAAATGTCAACAGACGCTGAAGCTGCGTTGGAGGAGCGTCGTCAGTCGATAAGCCCCAAAGGCTCTGTTTCCCTATCGCCGCCACCCGGCTTTTATGGCCAAGCAACGAATCATCTCGGCTGAAGCGCAATCGCTCCAGGACGATGCCCCGCGCTCGACGCTGCGACCGCGCCGTCTGGGCGACTTCGTCGGGCAGAGGGACCTGATCGAGCGCATCTCGATCACCCTCGAGGCGGTCCAGCAGCGCGGCGAGCCGATGGAGCACATCCTCCTGCACGGCCCGCCCGGTCTGGGCAAGACCACGCTCGCCCATATCATCGCCGCTGAAATGAACACGCGCGCGTTCACCACCTCCGGCCCGGCCCTCACCAGAGCCGGCGATCTGGTCGGCACATTGAGTCGACTGCAACCGAGGGACGTGCTGTTCATCGACGAGATACATCGCCTCCCTCCGGCGGTCGAGGAGTACATCTACCCGGCGATGGAGGAGTTCAAGGTCGACGTCATGGTCGATTCCGGCCGGCACGCCAAAACGATCAGCATCGCCCTGGCGCCGTTCACGTTGATTGGCGCGACCACGCGCGCGGGTTTGTTGTCAGGACCGCTTCGGAATCGCTTTGGCATCTCGCATCACCTGCGCTTCTACACGACGAAGGAACTTTTACAGATCCTGCGGCGGGCCGTCGATCAGTTGGGGCTTGGCGGCGTCGGCGAAGCGGCCCTCTCGGCGATCGCCGGTCGGAGCCGCGGCACGCCGCGCGTCACGCTGAGGCTGCTTCGACGGGTGCGCGACTTCGCCCAGGTCCGGGCCGCGGGGCGAATCGACGGGCACGTCGTCGCGGACGCCCTGGCCTTGGAGGGCGTCGATGAGCGGGGACTGGATCACCTTGACCGGGCATATCTGCGGACGCTGGGCGGAACCTACGCGGGCGGACCCGCCGGGCTGGAGGCGATGGCGGCCACCATGGGCGAGGATGCCGGCACGCTCGAGGACGTCGTCGAGCCCTACCTGCTCCAGATCGGGTTCCTGGCCCGCACCCGCCAAGGCCGTCGGCTCACCCCGGCCGCGACCGAGCATCTCCAACCCGGTTCGCACGCCAGTTCCCCGCTCCCCCAGACGCCCCTGTTCAGCTCTCTTGTCACGGCCGAAACCGACCCGCAACCGGCCGGTCTCTCACCGTAGATCTACGGCTCTATCTCTCTTATTTACAAGAGGTTCCGACGCAAGCCCAGCCGCGGCCGGGCCCGATCCCGCGCCGCCGCGACGCCAAGAGCCCCTCTCACCATGGCGCCACGCCCGTCCCAGCGATTCACGGCTCCAAAAGGGGCTCGATAATTTCTCGCAAGTCGTAGATTTCCGCTGGCCCGGCGGTTATATGGACGTACACTTGATCGTGTGCGACCCACTGACGGTGGGGCACCCACCGGGCACGTCTTGTCCGATCTCTCTTGCCGGCCCTTTTTCGCCCATTTCTTTGAGGGTCTGCCGAATTCGTACGGAGCACCCCTTTTCGGCTAAATTTGCGCGGAAATCCTCTTGCACTCGTGCATCAAGTTGCTACGCTTACCTTTGGCATATCACATCCAGCCCGATATGGGTTCGGGCGCTGACGTCCAGCACTTCACGTTTGCGGTGGCCATGTCCCCGCAGAAAGGATTAGGCTTCGCCATGAAAAGACATCTTTACAAAGGCTTCACCATCGTCGAGCTGCTCGTGGTCATCTCGATCATTGCGCTGCTCATCGGCATCCTGCTGCCGGCCATCGGCAAGGCCCGCGACAAGGCTCGGACCACCACCTCGGTCAGCAACCTTCGCCAGCTGGCCGTCGCCCACAACGCCTACGCCGGCGATTGGGAGGACGCCCAGCTTTCCCTGGCCCGGTACAACATCAGCGCCTACGACTCCGTGGACGATTACGGCGACGAGATCGGCTTCGATGGGATACACGGATCGACCGGCCACCCACCGCTCATCGCTGGCTGGGGTTCGAATGCTGCGGGCAGTTTTCTGTGGGCCTATTGGCCGAACCACGGAAGTGCAAACCACGACTGGGCGGTCGAGCCGATCAATTTCCCCGAAGGACCCAACCCATGCTGCACTGGTTTCGGCTGGTTCCGACTGCCCAACGTCAGCCAGTTCGCCCAGTACGTCAACGGGCACTGGTATGACAAGGTTTTCTACGCGCCAAAGGACCCCTTCATCGACGCGCTTGAACCGTGCATGGATCGCCCCGACCAGTTCCCGCCGATCGCGCCCTGCAACCCGCCCGTCTGGACCACCTACTGCCTCTCGCCGGCGTCCCTGTTCTCACCCGACGTCTTGTCGCTCAACGACCAGACAGGCGAATACTGGACCGACCCCTGGGCCATCCCCGGCGGTCACCGCACACCCACCATGGGCTCGATTCGCTATCCGACACTCAAGACGCACATGCTCGAGCATCCCTGGCTCCAGAATGTCCGGCGGGTCTGCAACCCCGCCTTCTCCGGCGGCTTTGCTGATAACTGCGAGCCGTACTACTTCAACCACGGCTTCGAGTCCACGCCCGCCACGCTCTTTTATGACGGGCACGTGCGGCTGATGGGCACCCAGGAGGCCCTCAACGCCAACCGGCGTCACCTCGCTCAGACCGCCG
>JAZFYE010000167.1:0-4309 GCA_036475395.1 Phycisphaerales bacterium | reverse complement strand
AGGTCGTTCGCGGTCTCATCAGACCGCCCAAGGAGACCGAGACGTACTTTGCGCTGCTCCGTGTGGAAGAGGTCAACGGGCGTGATCCAAGATTGCTCCACGATCTGCCCACCTTTGAGAACCTCACCCCACTGCATCCTGATAAGCGCTTCCATCTCGAGACCACGGCCGACCACGTCGAGACCCGCGTCATCGACCTCGTGACTCCGCTCGGGTTCGGCCAGCGCGCGCTCATCGTTGCCGCGCCTCGGACCGGCAAGACCATCATCCTCCAGCAGATCACCAACGCCATCGCTGAGAACCATCCGGACGTACACGTCATCGTCCTGCTCGTCGACGAGCGTCCCGAAGAAGTCACTGACTTCCGCCGAAACACACCCAAGTCCGTCGAGGTCGTCGCTTCCACCTTCGACGAGCAGGCCACCCGACACATCCAAATCGCAGAAATGGTCACCGCGAAGGCCCGACGTCTCGTCGAGTTCGGCGAAAACGTCGTGATCCTGCTCGATTCGCTCACCCGCCTCGCCCGCGGTTACAACAACGCCATGCCCACGACCGGAAAGATAGGCACCGGCGGCGTCGATACCAAAGCCCTTATCAAGCCAAAGAAATTCTTCGGCTCAGCCCGAAATATCGAGAACGGCGGGTCGCTCACCATCATCGCCACCGCCCTCGTTGACACCGGCTCCAAGGCCGACGAAGTCATCTTCGAGGAATTCAAAGGCACCGGGAACGCCGAGCTGCACTTGACCCGCAAACTCGTGGAGAAGCGCATCTGGCCCGCCATCGACATCCCCGCCTCCGGCACCCGGCGCGAAGAGCTACTGCTCGATCCCAAGGAACTTGAACTCGTCGGCCGTCTGCGCAAGGTCGTCTCCGACATGAGCGTGATCGAGGCGATGGAGCTGCTGCGCGGCCGACTCGCCAAGACCAACTCCAACGCCGAGTTCCTCATGACCATGAACCTCGGGTGACGAGAAATCGTCAGGCTTGAGTCCTGAGGATGCGCGGTCCAGAACCTTATCCCCGGTCGCCTGGGCAAACCGGTTCGCTGGTAGTCCGGTCTTGAAACCCACAGGGTTTTCACCGGCACGGTCCGAAGACTTCGCCTGCCCATCGTACGCTTTGAGCGGTTTTCAACAGAGCATCCTGAGGATTGAGTTTCTGCTGGCAGGGTTTGTCCCAGGTCGGTGTCTCGGCGATCTCCAACTCGAAGCAGGAGGTGTGGACCGGAGAAAGGAAGATCGGGGTGCCGGCCCGACCGGTCGTCGATTGATTCAGAATCCACCAGGCTGTGCGGCCTAGTTTTCTGCACCCATCGGCGACGCTCGGGCGTATCATTTTGACGGTATTGCACAGGCGGGCCGGCCCAATTCCCGGCCTTGTGGCATCTGGAATCGGCACCGCTGACCCTGGACTTCTGACCCCACTTGGGGGAGGATCACCGCCATGATCACCTTGCTCATAAGACACAATCGCCGTCGCGGGTTCACCATCACCGAGCTGCTCGTTGTCATGGGGCTCATCGTGCTGCTGATCGGGATCCTGCTGCCCGCGCTGGCCGCGGTCAAAAGCGGCGGGCTGATGACCAAGTCGATGGCCAACATGCGTCAGATCGCCACCTGGATGCGGCTGTACTCGACGGACAACCGGGAGTTCATCGTCCCCAGCCAGTTTGACTACTCGTATCCCGATTGTCCGGGCTGTTACCGGGGCAAGGTTCGGTCGATCATCACCGCGGGCCGCGGCGTCGAGCATGAGGGCACATGGAGCGACATTCTGTGGACGGTGTATGAAGTAGCCAGGTTTCCCGGGGCGGTCGAGGCGAGCGGACACGATTACAGCTTCGATTCACCGGATATCGTGCTTTACGACATCTTGGGCGAGGATGTGGAGAACCCGTTCCGCTCCGCCGCTCAGAACACGGGCCGGATCCTGGGGGGTACCGGCGCCACACCCTTCGGGACCGGGGCTCAGCAGCGGGGCCGACCCGGCTTCTTTGCTGCCAACGACTTTTTTGACGCCAGGCCCGATGGAGACGGTAAGCAGCGCTGGTTCACCAACGCACAAATCAAGGTCCCCGAGCAGTCGATGTATCTTGTCGATTCCTTTTACGGAGAGGTCATTCCGGACGAGCCGGAACCGTTCGATCGTGACCCGACCCTCAGCCCGCCGACCCTTCAGGTCGACTTCCGCTACGCCGGAGAGACCTGCCTGATGCTGTTCATGGACGGGCACGTTGGGCCGCAAGGGATTTGGAAGAACCTGAACGATCTCCAAGGGGATCCCACCGATCCTCAAGACCACGGTCGTGGTATCCGGATCCAGAACCTCACGCAGAACTAGGGCCGGGGTGATTCCAGCCCCGTTGAGGCGGCGTTCTATCCGGTGGGCGTTTGGCAATCTCGCGGTGGGGCCTTGCCAGGGTGCTCAAAGCGGCTACACTTTTCCGTCCGTCCCGGCTCGGGACGGTTTTTCAATCGGGACGAGCCCAGGCTGGCCCGGCATGAATCCGTCGGCAGGCCGCCGTAGCTCAGTGGTAGAGCACACCCTTGGTAAGGGTGAGGTCATGGGTTCAAGTCCCATCGGCGGCTTCATCGGGTACCCTACCCAGGCGTACCGAACCGCGTCGATCGTGGAGCGTCCGTGGTCGACGAGTGCATGACATTGAGCCGGGTCTGATTCCATAGGCCCGGCGCAGCGACTTGTTGGAGATTTTCAGAGATGGCTAAGAAGGCTGTTTTCGAAAGAACAAAGCCTCACGTGAACGTCGGCACGATCGGTCATATCGACCACGGCAAGACCACCCTCACCGCGGCCATCACCATGCGCCAGGCGCAGAAGAATCTTGCGACTGTTCGGACCTTTGACCAGATCGACAATGCCCCGGAGGAGAAGGCTCGCGGCATCACGATCGCGACCAGCCACCAGGAATACGAGTCCGACGCGCGCCACTACGCGCATGTGGACTGCCCCGGGCATGCCGATTACATCAAGAACATGATCACCGGCGCAGCCCAGATGGACGGGGCGATCCTTGTCGTCGCGGCGACCGACGGGCCGATGCCTCAGACTCGCGAACACATCCTTCTAGCCCGTCAGGTTGGGGTGCCGGCGATGATCGTCTATCTGAACAAGGTGGATGCGGTGGACGATCCGGAACTGCTGGAACTGGTGGAGCTGGAGGTCCGCGAGCTGCTTTCGCAGTACGACTTCCCCGGCGATGAAATCCCGATCATCAAGGGTTCAGCGCTCAAGGCGATGGAGGCCGAAGGCAAGGACGACGAGGTCTGCAAGTCGATCGACGAGCTCATCGAGGCCCTCGACAACTACATCCCCGAACCGACGCGCGAGACCGACAAGCCTTTCCTCATGCCCATCGAGGACGTGTTCTCGATCAAGGGCCGCGGGACCGTCGTCACTGGGCGAATCGAGCGCGGCCGGGTCCATGTCGGCGACGAAATCGAAATCGTCGGATTGGCCGAGGAGAACCGCAAGACCGTAGTGACCGGCGTCGAGATGTTCAACAAGACGTTGGATGAAGGACAAGCCGGCGACAACTGCGGCACGCTGCTACGTGGTATCGAAAAGGACGACGTTGAGCGCGGGCAGGTGCTTTGCAAGCCCGGTTCGATCACGCCGCATACGAAGTTCGAGTCAGAGGTCTACGTCTTGACCAAGGAAGAGGGTGGGCGGCACACACCGTTCTTCTCTGGATATAAGCCGCAGTTCTATTTTCGCACCACCGACGTGACCGGTAAGCTCGAGCTCCTCGGCGGGGCGGAGATGTGTATGCCGGGCGACAACGTCACCATGCTCATTGACCTCGAGGGGAAGCCGATCGCGATGGAAGAAGGCCTGCGGTTCGCCGTCCGCGAGGGCGGGCGCACGGTTGGCTCCGGCGTGGTGGTCAAGATCATTGAGTAGTGATACCCGGCGGTCGGCGCGGCGGCTGAGGTTTTCAGTCCCGGAGGCTCCTTTAGCGAAGGCATCGTCATGGCAAAAAAGGCAGCAGACCGCGAGCACGTGTGGCTCCAATGCACCGAATCCGGCGACCTGAACTATCGCACGAGCATCCGTGTCAAGGGCGGGATCGCCGAGAAAATCAAGGCCGGCCTCAAAAAGTATTCCCCGCGGTTACGGAAGCACACGCTGCATAAGATCAAGCGCAAGTGATCGCTTTGAAAAAAAATCAGACAGAAGTCCGAACGGAATAACCGGACGCCAGTAGCTCAATTGGCAGAGCAGCGGATTCCAAATCCGCAGGTTGGGTGTTCGAGTCACCCCTGGCGTGTTGGCTCATCTCGGA
>JAZFYE010000166.1:0-2626 GCA_036475395.1 Phycisphaerales bacterium | reverse complement strand
CGATCCGCAGCCAAGCCATGCACATATACCCCGAGCCGCGCGCAGTCGTACAGGCTCAAGCCGCCTTGGGGTCGCGGGGTGATCGGTGATGAGGACGCGCCGGCGTGCGGCTTGAAGAACTGTCCGACGAATCCCGCAATCACGCCGGTCAAGACGTCCCCCGTACCGGCGGTGGCCAGGGCCACGTTGCCGTTGGGGTTGATCCAGGTCTGCACGCCATCGGTGACGATCGTGGCCGCGCCCTTGAGCACGACGACACAGCCGAGGCGCTGCGCCAACTGCTCAGCCGCCGCGGGACGACGGGCGGCATCGACGGGATCACCGTCCAAACCCAGCGCCGCGGCCAGCCTCCGGTACTCGCCAGGATGCGGTGTGAGCACGGCCAGCGCTCGAAAGTCCCGATGAAACTCCGCCACGGCGGCCAGGGCATTGAGCGCATCGGCATCGACGACCAGCGGCACCTCGTCTTGCCCAATCAGGCGCATCACGACCTGGCGTTGCGGCTCGTCGGCACCGAACCCGGGGCCGATCGCGACGCAGTCGTATTCGTGAAGAAACTCGTCAAGAAGGGCCGCCACCTTGCTCGCTCGTACGTGGCCTTGCTCATCCACCGGCAAGGCGAGGCCGGTCGCAGATGGGGCGACCGTGAGTGATTCGGCCACGAGAGGCGCGGGTACCGCGAGCACCGCGAGCCCGGCCCCGGCCCGCAGCGCGCCGAGCGCGGTGAACGCCGGTCCCCCGAGCATCACCCTCGGCCCACCCGCCTGGCCACCGATCACGCAGACCGTTCCGAACGTTCCTTTGTGTCCGTCGGTCGGACGCAGCGGCAGTTTGGGAACGTCGTCTATCATGGTCTGGACGTCGCGCTCAATCGATCGTAACCGACTTCAACGATGTCAATTTCCAGATTCCCGATCAGTTGAAGCGCCTCACCCATCTGCCGGGAAAACGCGCCGTCGGCAAGGTCGGAGGTGCTGGTGAGCACGTGCGCGGCGTGGTACCGGTTCCGAAGCGTTGCGTCGAAATCGACCCAGCGGCCGTCGATCAGCGCCTGCGTCCACATGTGCCAGCCGAACACGCCGCGCTGCTTCAGGAACGACTCCGCATAGATCAGCCCAACCGCAATCCGAGCGGGAATCTCCTGCGTACGGAGCATTGCGCACAGAAGAACCGCGTGCTCTGAGCAATCGCCGCTCTTGAGGCGGGCGACCTCCGACGCCGTGGCGAAAGCCGTATCGAGGTTCTTGCTGGAGAGATATCGATGCACGAAGCTCCGCATCGCTTCGGCCTGTTCGTACAGATCATCGCCGGCCCTGTCAGTCGCACGGGCGGCGAGCTGACGAATTTGCTCATCCTCTGAATCGATGACCGCCGACGCCTGCAAATACCCCGGATCGTGCGCCTCTTCCGCGGACGCAAGTTGATTCTCGTTGATGTTTATATGAAGAACCGCAGAAGCCGCGTCGTCGCCGGCCTCCACGCGCTGGGCCCCGGCGGTCGGTAGCGACGCGGACGCTCCGTTCTTTGTGCGCAGCCGGAATGTCGCCGTAGTGCTGCGCCTTGACCCGGCGATCGGCTCATCGGGTTTGACGAACGTGTTGACCAGCAATTCCGGTTGTTCGCCCGGCTTGGCCAACGCCTCCGCTTTCGTGGCAATTCGCGTGATCATCTCGCCGAAACCGGCGTTCACCGCCTGGTACATCAACGTACCTTGCGAATCGTACTTTTCCGTCGCCACCACAGGCAGCAGCTCAGTGGTCGTTTCCCATACGGTAACCGCGACCGTCTGACCGTCTCGCGGCATGAACTGGTCGTCCACGAATCGATGCGTTACCGCAATCGGCGTCAGGCCGTTTTGTGGGTCGATGATGCGGTAGGTCATCTCCCGGGCCCCGGCCTGTTGCTGGTCGAGCCAATATTTCCCCGCTGCCATCGGCGTGAGCCAGTCTCCCGCCGGAAGCGGATGTTCGGTCACTGTTTCCCGCTCCGCCTGCTGCGTCGTCTGCACCACGTGATCGCCCACAAACTCCCATTCGGTCTCGAGCGCCTGATGACCCATTTTCTGAACGAACTTCAGGCGCACCGGCTCGCCTTCATTTGACTCGACGAAGCTCGAATCAAGATCGATGGCTGCGGTCGCGGGCCCCCGGCCAATGCGTAGCCGCACCTGAATGTCGCTGCGATATCGCTCGCCGTCGGAGTACACCGAGGTCGTCATCCATCCCGCCTTGTGTCCGACCAGCTCGACGATGTACCAGTGCTCCTCGAGAAGCTGCCAGTCATCCGCCCACGCCGCCGCCGGCAAGAGCCCCACCGGAGCCGCCACGAGCAGAACGAGTACGCTTCGTTGGTGCGTTCGCATAATGGGTCGCTCCAAACAGTTTCCTCGTCAATAGTACGGCCGACCTTCGATCAAGATGCCGACCGGCCCGGGCCTTGGCTCTCAATATGGTCAGTGCGGCCGCAGAAGCGGAAACAGAATCACGTCACGGATACTGCTGCAATTGGTCATCAGCATGATCATGCGATCGACCCCCAGCCCCAACCCACCAGCCGGCGGCATCCCTACCCGTAGGGCGTTGAGGAAATCCTCATCCAATGACCGAAACGTCTGCACCTCTTCATC
>JAZFYE010000165.1:0-11323 GCA_036475395.1 Phycisphaerales bacterium | reverse complement strand
AGCTTGGCGTGTCTGTGGATGGACCAGGCGGTTCGGTTACAACGTGGAATGATCAGGGAAAGAAACTTCTAGCTATCGGCTGGGACCGGGAAGGCGATGGCGGGACTTTGTCAGTTTACAACAAGAGTGGCGAGAGCGTGTGTACTCTCACCGTCGACGAATACGGCAATGGCGTCATCGGCGCGTGGAACCGCAACGGCAAAGGCCGCACATTGAAGCCGGGACCGTGACTGGGATGCTAAACGTTATCGCAGGCATTATGGCTGGTTGGCGGCGTTGAGACTCCTGGCCGGGGATCGTCGACGCGCTGTGGTTCAGTAGGCACTCTGTGCCCAGAGCCATTGGGTCAGCGCGCCTCCGCCGGTGACGCGATCGATTTCCACCCCGCGGTGGTCGTACAGGATCACCGTGGGAATGCCCGTAACGCCGAATTCGCTGGCGGTCCTGGCATTGGGTCCGCGGCGGTTGGTCAAGTCCATCTTGACCCGCACATAGTTCTGTCTCAGGAAAGCATCGATGTGGGTATCGCTGAGGACGTTGCGTTTGAGCTCCCGGCATGGCGGACACCAGTCGGCGGTGTACAGGACGAACATGGGTTTGCCCGACGCGTCGGCGGCATCGACGCCGGCGTCCAGATCGTGCAGCCATCCGTCCCGGGACGCTGCAAGGACCTTCCATCCGACGAGGCCCAGGACAGTGGCGGCCAACAGCGCAAACAGCCAGGTCAGTTTGATCGGCTGACTTGCCGGGGGGGCCTGGTTTATGGTCCCCGCTTCACTGTCTGGTAGAAGACCGTCGGGCCGCATGACATGTATCCCCCGGTGCCGGTAGGGACCGGCCCTCATGTTGAGCATCGGCCGGTGGGGCGTGGGCACTGCATCATCCCGGCCCCAGCCGACCGCTCACGTGCCAATCACATCGTCTGTGCCGGTCGCGCCGCTTCGAGACTGTTGCATAACTTCTCCTGCCTTGCGGGGAGGGGGCTGGGAGGTAGGGTCCACAGCAGCCGGGGTCATTTGGGAAATCCGAGCTAAGGGATTGTGGCTCCATCAGATCGCAGCCAAGGGCAGGCCTTTTCCACGTCCGCGACGAATCTGGCCGGGAATCCCGCCCGTCGGTCGCCTTCGCCCAGCTCAACCAGCTGCCGACACCAGGCGTACACACCGAACGCGCGGCGCTTGGTTGGCCGGTCGTCCCACCGCAGCACCGCCCATACGGCTTGCGTCTCGGCAAGGGCGGGATCGTTGACGATTTCTGGCCGCTCGACGCGGTAACCGTCCTTGATCGCATTCGCTCTTGATCGGGCCTTGCCTTCGGGCGTCCGTGGACCCGTTGAGAATCGCCATGGCCGGTATCGAGTGGCAGTCTGACGCGCCGCCGCTTGGCGTTGCTTTCGGCCTTCGGTGGCCCATCGGTACGCGCGTGCCATGGAAGATTCACGAACGAACTGGTGATTCGGCCAGCAGGTCGGACCGATCCGCGCCCGCCAACGCGGGGTTTTGTTGTTGGTGGCATCTACTAAAGTATGCCCGTGATAGCCGTCCCGATTTCATCGGGAGAAATCCGCGGAGAACGCGGTCGCCCATCGAAGGAGGCCACTCGGGCTGAGGACAGCCCGGCTCTGACCGGAGTATCCTTACTGCGTGAAACGTCGGATTCTCAAGCTCGCCGCATTCCTCCTCCTCGGCGCGATCGTGAATGTCGCCGTGGCGTGGGGGTTAGTTCTAGCAACTCTCACCTCACTGACCGGCTGCGATCCTGGTCAGCCTAACGTCCAAGAAAGCTCAGGCGAAGAGCCGCCAGCCGTTCCCCAGCCGCGGCAGATCGTGTCCCGGTTGGCACTCAGTCTGGACGACCGGTTTCTCGCATTTTCGGTTGCCCCGTATTCGCCTGACCAGCGAACAGCGAACCGCCGCGCTGCGCAAGCTGTGCTCCTTGACTTGACCGTCGATGAACAGCGATCGCGCGTAATCCCGGGGAGCGAAGCTACCTCATCCCTGGCATGGCAGCCGGGCGCGCGTCAACATCGCCTGTTCTTGCTCGCTGACTTTAAGCGATTGCTTCGATACACGGTGAACGGTCACATCGAGCTCGTCTCCAACACCGAGCTGCCTCAAGACACGCTCGCCGTCGTTGGCAGCTGGAATCCAAGTGGATCAACTCTTGCCTTGACGTGGATCGACATCCGGGCCGGTTCCCAGTCCAACAACTCTGGTACCAAACTGGCGCTCGTCTCTGAATCTACCGACTGGATTCCTGCGGTTACCGATGTCGAAGCCCCAGACCGACGAATGGCTTGGTCGGGTAACAATACACTTTATGTTGAATTGTCGAGAGGACCAAACGATGTCATTGTAGAGCTTGAGGTGGAAAACTCCGACGTGCGGATAGTGCAAACGCTGGCCGAAGCAGAATGGCTCGATATCTGCGGAACGATCGGCGGTGAAGTCATATTCCATGACGGAGTCACTGTATATCGCGGCTCAGAGCCGATCTACGCCCCTTTTGATGCTATCAAGGAGGTGACGACGGGAGGATCGGTGGTCATTGTCCGGACGATGAGCGGCGTAGTCGTCGTCACGCCCGACGGAAAAGTGATTACGGAACGGAGATTCAGTCCCGGCGTTCTCCTCGGTCCGTTCTCGCCTGTCGAGAATTACCTGTATCTCATAACCGCGGAGCGGACCAGGATCGAACGGGTGAGCGCACTCACACTTCGTGATGCCGAAGTCATATATTCTGTCTATGAGGAATGAGAGTTTCGCCCGTGCCGTTCTCGTACTCTCCTGCTAGAATCCGATAGGAGGCGTGATGCGACGGTTCCGCATAGCTCTGGCATTCCTTCTGGTTGGCGTAGTGCTGAACGTCGCCGTGGCCTGGGCGTGTACGGCATTGCTCGATCCCCAATTTCAAGAGCACTACTCGGCCATTCATCCCGGCCGATCTTGGGTGGTCACTAAGGGGCGGCGCCCGGGTCATACTCAGATTATCTCGTCGTGGACTTCCGGATGGGGAAGGACGGAAGGAAGACCGCCAGCCGCCGTCGAACGCCACATGCCGAAGTGGGCATTCCCGATTGATGCAGACCCATCACTTGATTTGACAGTCGAGACGGACCGGATTGATGACGCCGCGGGCTGGCCATACATCACGATGGCGGGCGGCGCTGTGATCCGGTATCGAGGCGACCCACCTCAAACCGTCAAGGTTCAGGTTAGCGGAATCCCGATCGAGCTATTCAGTGCTGGGGACCAAGGCCGGGCTCTACCACTCCGGCCGATTTGGCCGGGATTCGCGATGAACACATTGTTCTATACACTTTTCTCAGGGCTTCTTTGGCTTTGCCTAATCCAAGGATCGCATCGGTTTCAACGCTTCCTGTGGCGCAAACGCGGCCTCTGCGCCAAATGCGGCTACGACCTGCGCGGCGCTTCCGGGGGCAGGGGTGTGTGTCCGGAGTGTGGAGCCGGAGGCGATGGAGTTTAAGCACTTACGCTCACATCATGGACTGGCGAAGCGCTTTGGCATCGACGAGGCTGAATGCCGAAGTCTCATCGACGCGATCGACAACCGCAGATGGATGGTCCGCACTGCGCCGTCGATCGTGAGTGTGCTTGCTTCCTTCGGATGGATGATGTTGTTTGGGCACGGCACTGATGCGCTGGAGGAGACAGTGTGGGATATTCTTGGCTTTGCTAACGACGCTGGATTCCTCGGCTTCATGATGGCTCTTTTGCTCGGCTTCGGAGTTGCGATTACTTTGGCCGTTGTCTCGGGACTGGCCCTGCGGCGGTACCTGTTACGGAGGCAGTTCTGCTTTCACTTGTTCGCACCAGCGTGCTTCTGGTGCGGGTATTTGTTGAAGGGGCTTGGGCGTGACGGCGACTTCATTCAGTGCCCCGAATGTGGACGGCGCTCTCGTCGTAAAGATGGTTAGATCCCGGCCGCCTACGCCCACAACCTGCGCGGCGCTTCCGGGGGCGGGGGTGTGTGTCCGGAGTGTGGGCCGTCCGGCCGGTCGCCGGGGGCTCTGTTCGAGGGGAAATGGCGCCGATCTTGAAGGAATCTGCATCCGCAGGCGTCCTGGGGGCATAAGTAACCATGGCGGGCGGTTGGTCTGCCAACAGAAGGAGACGGACGATGGCGCATGTCTTTCATCGACGATTGAAGCTGACGGTTCTTTCGATCCTGACACCGCTTCTTGGGATAGCTACGGCTAACGGTTCTGTGCCTCCGGAGAAGAGGGCTCAGAAGCGCGATCAGCCTCTTGAGACGTATGTCGAGCCGTCGATCCGATCCATCCCTGGTCCACGCGTGACCGCTCCGCCGGCTATGCCGACGGCCGGCGGGGTCGTCAGCGTTCAGGTGAACGTCGACGAGTTCGGCGACAACATCCTCAACGACGCCGCCAACGAACCGTCGATCGCGGTGGACCCGACGGCCCCGAACCGCATGGCGATCGGGTGGCGGCAGTTCGATACGATCAACAATTCGTTCCGCCAGGCCGGGTGGGGCTATTCCGATGACGGCGGTCGATCGTGGACATTCCCCGGCGTATTGGAGCCGGGCGTTTTTCGCAGCGACCCCGTGCTCGACTTCGATGCCGAGGGCAACTTCTACTACAACAGTCTCACCCTCGACGGTAATGACTTCATCTGCCACGTCTTCAGGTCTGTCGATGGCGGTGTGACGTGGGGCGAGCCGGTGTGGGCCTGGGGCGGCGACAAGCAGTGGATGGTGATTGATCGCACCGGCGGGATTGGCCATGGCAACATCTACGCGAATTGGACGGTGTTCTTCAGTGTCTGCGAAGGGCAGCAGTTCACACGTTCCTACGACGGTGGTCAGACGTTCCTGCCGTGTATTAGCGTTCCGAGCAGTCCCCAATGGGGAACGCTCGCGGTCGGACCGGCGGGCGAACTGTACATCGCCGGCGGCGCTTTCCAGATCGTCAAGTCCAGCACACTGCAAGATGAAAACCTGCCGGCCCAGTTCGACTTCGCAGTACCGGTAAATATGGGTGGCACCTTGGAATTCGGCGTTAGCAATGGTCCGAATCCGGCGGGGTTGCTGGGTCAGGCGTGGGTCGCGGTCAATCATGCGAAAGGACCGGCTCAAGGTGAAGTCTACATGCTGTGTTCGGTCAATCCGCCAGGCGGCGATCCTTTGGATGTCCACTTCGTGCGCAGCACCGACGGCGGTGAGACGTGGACCGACCCGATCCGCGTCAACGATGATCCGATCAAGAACGGTGCTTGGCAGTGGTTCGGCACGATGTCAGTTGCCCCCAATGGCCGTATTGATGTTATTTGGAACGACACGCGCAACACCGGCGTGTCCAATATGTCGGAATTGTTCTATTCGTTCTCAACGGATGGTGGAGACACCTGGTCGCCGAACACCCAGCTCAGCCCCGTTTTCAATAGCTGGATCGGTTGGCCGCAGCAGAACAAGATCGGCGACTATTACGATATGATCTCGGATGATGTCGGGGCGAATCTGGCCTGGGCGGCGACGTTCAACGGCGAGCACGATGTCTACTTCCTGCGCATCGGCGACTATGACTGCAACGGCAACGGCATAGGCGACACCGAGGATCTGGCAAACGGCGACAGTGCCGACTGCAACGGAAACGGCATCCCAGATGAATGTGAGATCGCGGCCGGCACGCTGCCCGACAAAAACGGCAACGGCATACCCGACGAGTGCGAAGTTCTCGGCGACCTCGATGGCGATGGGACGGTCGGCGCCAGCGACCTGCTTATCCTCCTGGTGTCGTGGGGCCCGTGCGCTGACTGCGATAATTGTCCGGCTGATCTGAACGGCGACTGCACGGTCGGCGCCGTGGACCTGCTTATTCTCCTTGTCAATTGGGGGTGAGCGACGCCCGGAAGTTCCCGCGGGCCGCGCCGTCCCCGGCAGCGGTCTCGGCCCTGGCGCCGCGCACATCCGTCCCAGGTCGGAAGCGGACCGGCCTCAGGGACGAGCCGGCTCGCGGGTGAAGAAGGGGCCATGGCATCATGGCATCATGGCATCATGGTATCGAGAGGGCACGAATGGAACCCGGGGTCTTCCCGCGTGAGGCGAATCTTCGACCTCCCCTTGGGTCGACGCCTCCAATCAACGGCCGTGAGCAACGATCGCACCAGCAGGCTCAGTCGTTGATTTGCGTCCTGTGAGTGATCCACGACTGTGGGTTGTTGAGCACGGCGGGATCGATCGCGCTGCCGCTGAGTTCGATGCGGACTACGCCGGTTTCGGAACCGACGTTGGCAAATTCGGCAGATCGAACAAGCTGGGCTGCGGGGTCATAATGGATTGTAAGCTGCACGTTTTCGGGAATTATCCATCCCGGTGCAAACACTTCCACGCCGGTGGGAACATGAATACTCGTCGCACGCAGCACCCAGCGGTCGGGGTCGGACTGGTCAACTTCGATCGACTCGGCCAACTCATGAAGGTACTCGACCAATCTCTGCGTTGACTGCTTTTCTCTAAGGACTCCTACGAACTCAGCTCTGCAATCCCGCAAGTATTTGCTGACCTCACCCGTGCTTGAGACTTCATTGCGAACATCCCAAGCGAATACACGACCGGTCGCCGGATCGGCATACACCCAAACGTCGATCGTGAGCTCTTCATCGGGTAGGGTCGGTCCGAACGGACCGTTCGCGGTCAGAATCCAGTTCTGGGGGTCGTTTGTATCGACACGGATCTCCCGTGCCAGCGCTTCCAGATCGGCAACGAGCTGAGCCGCCGTCTCCGCGCTGGCGAAATCCAGAAGCCATTGTGTGAGCGACGCGATGTAGTCGCGCTGAACTGCAAGGAAGCGATATCTGACCGTGTCTCCCTCCACGGACATACTCATCGAAAGCGGAATGCTGCCGAACGGCGCGAGCGCCAGGTCATGGATATCCGTTCGAGGTAGGGATCTTGAGAAGGTTTCGGGAATCCACGGAACAAGTTTTCCGTCCAGATCCGCGACATCTCCCCCACCGATCCCGTTGCCGCGGGTGAAGCTCCACGCCTCGTCCGCTGCTTGGTACGTGATCGCCACGGCGTCGAAATCAGCCCAGCGCGGATCGTCGGCAAGCAGCTTTACGTGCAGCTCGGAATACAGCAGGTCGTCGTTTTGGGCCTCAGGCGCATCGTTCTCGCCGAAGTAGAGTTGGCCGCTTACCACAACTGTTCCCAAATCGAGATCCTCGAAATAGATCCAGATCGACTGCCTGAGCGCACTTTCAAAGCCCCGGAAGATTGTCGCGGCGGAAGCCGGAGTCCCGGTCTCCAAGCTCAACCACGCAACTACTCCGATTGATGAAGCGAGGGCAAACCCGGCCGCGAGTCGCAGATAGCGTGGCATACGCAACGGGCGCGCGGCATGCCGCTTAAGCCGGCCGTGGAGCGGTTTCTGATTCGGGGCCGCCTTCCAGCGCGCAAGTTGCTCGGTCGTTGAGTCGGCTGGCAACTCGATACAAGTGCCAATCGAGCGCAGGTTCTTGTCAAACATCGTGTCGCGTTGTTTTTCTGCAGTCAACATCGTTCGATCCTTATGGTTCGATGTTCTTCAGTGCTTGTCGCAAGGCGAGTCTGGCGCGATACAGCCTTCCCTCAATGGCGCGCTCGCTGAGGTGAAGCGATTCGGCAATAAGACGTAGCGATCGTTCATGGAAATAGTGCTGAACGATCAGGTCCTGCTCTTGATTGGGTAGTTCGGTCAAAGCAAGCAACAGTTGAGCTTGTATTTCTTTGCGGCCCAATAGCGACACAGGAACAGCCTCGGTCTCAAGTTGCTCAGCGAGCTGCGCCGCAAGCGGCGGATTGGGAGTCGACACCTGTTTCGGAGCACGGCCGTGCCTGCGCCAATGCGCGTTCAGCGCATTCTTCGCGATACGCCGGAGCCAGAACTGTATCTCGTTTGGGGCGACCGATCGGTCACTGCCAATGGCGTTGAGCCAGACCTGTTGCATGATGTCGTCAGCAAGGTTGGTGTCGCCGCCGGTCCGCAGCACCACGTAGCGGTATAGGGACTGGCTGCACTGATCGAACGCGGCTTCGATGTCTGGCGGCGAGGACTGAGACACATGATTCTCCGCGGGCCGAATCGAACCCATTTTTGCGGGGACAATCGCGCTCATTCGCCGCTCCGTCGCACAATGCACAGTCGCTTCGCATTAGCCTAAATGTCCAAGCTCGTCGAACCCCACGGGAAATCTGATTTTCGTGCTGGAGCGGCCATCGGAGGATCACCAGGGGGCCAAGGAACCAAGCGGACGAGTTGCCAGTACCGTCCGGCCGAGGGATGATCCATCCCGCACGATGGAGATCGCCCAGTTCCAACAACTGATTCGGGACCGGTACTTCGCCACCGATTCGGCGCGGGGGCCGGCAGCGACGTTCCTGTGGCTGACCGAAGAGTTCGGCGAACTGGCCGAAGCACTGGGCAAGCACGAGCGGGGCGAGGACATGCAAGATCAGCTCGAAGAGGAGTTTGCCGACGTGCTGGCGTGGCTGGCGACCTTGGCCAACATTACGGATATCGATCTGGACAAGGCGGTTCGGCTCAAGTACGTCGATGGAGACGGCCCGGAGGGGACGAAGTAGTAGGAAATCTCGACTGGGGCGGGCTGAGGCGTGGGGGCTGAGAAGAGGGGATCCCGACGGAGTCGGGACGCGTCACCCGCTAAACTGGGCGGCGATGAGTTGCCGGATCGACGAGATCTTCGCCACGCTTCGAGCGAACGGCCGCACGGCATTGATGCCGTTCGTGACCGCGGGCTATCCATCGCTCCAGACGACGGCGGCAGTCGTTCCCGCCTTGGAGCAAGCCGGCGCGTCCATCGTGGAGCTGGGGATCCCGTTTTCCGACCCGATCGCGGACGGGCCGGTGATCGCCGCGTCGATGCACGAGGCGCTGTTGGGCGGTGTCACGCCTAGAGCAGTGTTCGACCTGGTGCGCCAGCTCCGGCCGCAGACGAAGCTCGGCTTGGTGGCGATGGTCAGTGGCTCGATCATTCAGCGAATGGGAGCGGCGCAGTTCGTCGCGGAGGCAGCCGGTGCGGGCTTCGATGGCCTGATCGTCCCCGATATCGACATCGATTCGGCCGAGGCTATTCGCAAGCTGGCCGAGGATCGGGCGATCTCCTTCAGCGTCCTGATCGCCCCGACGACGCCTGAGGATCGCATCGGTCGGATCACGGCTCTGTGCAGCGGCTTCGTGTATCTGTTGGCGCGGGTCGGCATCACGGGCGAGCGAGAGGAAGTCCCGGACCTCACGGCTCGGGTCCAGACCGTACGTCGACACACCGATCTGCCGATCACGGTGGGGTTCGGCATCTCTAAGCCGGAGCACGTGGCGGCGGTGACGGCGTCGGCGGACGCGGCGATCGTGGGCTCGGCGCTTGTCCGTCGCATGGGCCAAGCCAAGGATCCAGTCGCGGCCGCCGCTTCGTTCATCAGCACGTTAGCGGGGAGCTTGAGTCCGGCATTGGCCCGCTGAAGCGCGGTGGCGGCGGTGCCATAAGTTATCCACATTCCCTGGGGGTTGAGGTTGGAATCTTTGTGACATACACCCAATATCTGGGGCCGCGACCGGGCCCGCTTGCGACCCGCCGCAGGTTCGGCATACTGCACACTGCGTTGGGCAATCTTGTTTTCAGAGCGTTCAATTCCGAGGAGACCCGATGACCGCTTCGCGTACGAACCACCCGCCTGCCGACGCCGAATGGATCCACGACATGGAATCCGAAGATCAACCGTTGACGGCAGACATCTTTGGCTCGCTCACCTTTACCGGCGATGTGATGCTCAAGCGTCTATCTGAGGACGTGTACAAGAAGCTGCAACAAACCATGCAGCAAGGTTTACCGCTGGACCCGGCGATCGCCAACACCGTGGCGGAGGCGATGAAGGACTGGGCGCTGGAGCACGGCTGCACGCACTATTGCCATTGGTTCCAACCACTGACCGGCTCGACGGCCGAGAAGCACGATGCGTTCTTGAGCCCCGACGGCAACGGCCGAGCGATTGCGCGATTCTCCGGCGAACAACTGATCCGAGGCGAGCCGGACGCCAGCTCGTTCCCCTCCGGCGGCATCCGCGATACCTATGAAGCGCGGGGATATACAGCATGGGACGCGACGAGCCCGGCGTTCATTCTTCGCACGGGCGGGCATTCGACGTTGTGTATCCCTACCGCTTTCGTGTCGTGGACGGGTGAGGCCCTGGACAAGAAGACCCCCCTGCTGCGATCGATTCACGCCGTCTCCAAGCAGGCCATGCGCATTTTGCGAATCTTCGGCACCGACAAGGGTGTGTCGCAGGTCATCACGACGCTTGGCTCGGAGCAGGAGTATTTCCTGATCGACCAGGCGTTTTACAACCGCCGTCCCGATCTGCAGGTCTGCGGGCGCACGGTCATCGGCGCTCCGTCGCCCAAGGGCCACCAGCTCGATGATCACTATTTCGGCGCGATTCCCGAGCGGGTAATGGCGTTTATGTCGGAGGTCGAGCGCCGGCTATACGAGCTGGGCGTCCCGGTGATGACCCGCCACAACGAGGTCGCGCCGGGGCAGTATGAGATCGCGCCGTTCTTCGAGAACGCCAACGTGGCCACCGACCATCAAATGCTGATGATGCACATACTGAAGTCATGTGCGCCGCATCACGGGCTGGCGTGTCTGTTGCACGAGAAGCCGTTTGCCGGCATCAACGGCTCCGGAAAGCACAACAACTGGTCGCTGGCGACGGATACGGGCGTGAACCTGCTTGATCCGCAAGAAGAAACACACACGAACATGCAATTCTTGGTGTTTGTGGTGGCGGTGCTCCGGGCCGTGGACCTGCACGCCGATCTGATCCGGGCTGCGGTCGCCAGTGCGGGCAACGATCACCGGCTGGGGGCGAACGAGGCCCCGCCCGCGATCATCTCGATCTTCCTTGGCGACATGCTCAACGACATCCTCGACCAACTGGAGCGCGGTGAGACGACATCGACGAAGAAGGGCGGGCGGCTGGATCTCGGCGCTCACATCCTGCCGCAGCTCCCCCGCCACAGCAGCGATCGCAACCGCACGAGCCCGTTCGCATTCACCGGCAACAAGTTCGAGGTGCGGACGGTCGGCGCCAGCGCTTCCGTCGCTTGGCCCAACACGGTGCTCAACACCATCATCGCTGAGTCGCTGGACTTCATGGCCAGCGAACTTCAGAAGAAGGCCGGCAAGGGCCCCACGCCGCCCAAGCTCGAAGCGGCGGTCAAGTCGATTCTCAGGGATGTCGTGCAACGGCACCGACGGGTGGTGTTCGACGGTGACAGCTACGACCC
>JAZFYE010000164.1:0-2478 GCA_036475395.1 Phycisphaerales bacterium | reverse complement strand
CGATGTTCGGCGAGCGGATCGTGCGCTTCGACGCCTCGGGTGAGGTGCTGGGCGCAGACAGCATCTCCGACGAGCGTGATTACAAATGGTTGCTGCCCACCGACGACCGACTCGTCCTGATCAGCCGATCCGAGAGCCGCCAGGGACAGCGACGTCGGCGAACGCAGCACACGTACCGACTCTACAGCCTCTCGGAGAACTGCAAGCTCATGGGCGATTCGGTCGAATTGCCGCCGGTCTCCGAGCCCTTTGACCGAGCGGCGGTGATCGACGGTTGGATCCTCCTGTCATCGCCTTCCGAGACGGTGGCCATCGCAGCTCCGAACTGAACCAAGTCCGGCCCGGGCGGAGCGCCGGCGTGATCGGCAATAGGCTCCTCGCCGGTCGCTCAATGTCGCGGCGACCGGGTCGACATCTGCGGCCGTGGTGTCGGCCGACTGAGGCCCGGCCTTGGGGCGTCGCGGCGCGGTCGGCACCACGATGTGCCCCGGGTGGAACCGCAAAATGATGGTCCGGTTGCGTTTGACTTCTCCTGCGGAGTCGATCCAATACGGCGCGCCCGTGACGTGAGACTGTCTCTTTCGGGAGTTCGAGCGATGCCTGACCTTGTCGCCACCGACCGCTCGTTCGGGACGACGTGTTTGACCGGGGCCTGCCCTGGCTCGTCCGTTCTCGTGGCAACGGGCGCGAGGGCGCTGTCCGATTTCGACTCGCCCGGCAACCGTTCCCTGTGTGCAGCGTGGGGCGTGCGCGAGGAAGATGAAGAGAAGTTCGACAGGGAGGACGACGACGACGACTTGGACGATGAAGAGTTCCTCGACGACGAAGACGACGAAGACGACGAAGATGACGAGGACTTCGACGAGGACTTCGACGAGGACGACGAGGAGGACGAAACCAACGACGATGAGAAACGGTGACCGTTGATCGCCGGCTAGCGGACCTCGACGGTTCGCTTGTCGTCGCTGCGGGTCAGTTCCAGCGCGCGGCCATGCACGCCGTCGGCTGTGGCCATCAGCGATTCGCAAAGCCGCGTCACGGCCGGTACGTCGGGGTAATCTTGCCGCACGTTGGCGATCCGCTCCGCCATGGCGGCATGATTGTCGCGGAACAGGCGCTTGAACGCGTCCTTCACGGCTTCGATGTGGTCGGCACTGTAGCCGCGTCGGGTCATGGCGATTGAATTGATCGCGCGGACCTCGGCCGGGTTGCCTTCCACGATCATGAACGGCGGGACGTCTCGGGTGATGCGGGCCAATCCACCGACGAACGCGCACGTCCCGATCGTCACAAAGTGGTGAATCCCTGCGCCGCCGCCTGCGTTTGCCCCGTCCTCGATTCGCACGTGCCCGGCCAGCATCACCTGATTGGCGATCGTAATGTGATCACCCAGTTGGCAGTCGTGGGCGATATGCGCCGCGACCATGATGAGGTTGTCGCTGCCGATTCGCGTCACCCCGCCGCCGTTGTCGGTTCCGCGATGGATCGTGACGTGTTCGCGAATGCAGTTGCCATCGCCGATCTCGCACGTGGTTCGTTCGCCTCGCCACTTGCGGTCCTGTGGATCAGCCCCGAGCACCGCGAACGGATAGATTTTGTTGTCCCGTCCGATCGTCGTGAGCGACTGGATCGTGATGTGGTTGTGCAGGACCGTACCCGCGCCGATCACCACCTCCGATCCAACCACACTGTGGGGACCGACCAGCACCGAGTCCTCGATCTGTGCGGAGGGGTGAACGATTGCCGTTGGATGTATCTGGGTCATTGAGCACTCTCGGGGCGGCGCGGGTGCTTCCGGGCACGCCGGATGCTGTTGGTGCGGCTACTCGCGCTCGGCATCGACCATCATGAACCTGATCTGGGCCTCCGCCGCCAGCTCTGCCCCGACATAGGCCCGGCACTTCACGGTGCCGGTGCGGGGCTTGGCGCGGATCGCTTCGGCCTCTATGACCAATTGATCGCCCGGGGTCACCGGGCGTCGTAGTTTTACCTTGTTTAGACTCAGCAGCACCGCAATCTTCCCGGCGTGCTCCAGTTTCTGGCTCATCAACAGCCCGCCGAGCTGGGCCATCGCCTCTACGATCAGCACCCCGGGCATAATCGGCGTCCCGGGGTAGTGGCCCGCAAAGAACGGCTCGTTGATGGTCACGTTCTTGACCCCGATCGCCTTGCGGTCGCCCTCGATCGCCACCACGCGGTCCACCAGCAGCATCGGGTAGCGGTGGGGCAGCAGGCGCTGGATATCGCGTATATCGAGTTTCCGGCCCAAAAGCAGCGCGTCCTGACGGTTGGTCGCCTCGATCTGTTGAACGATCTTGAGGCACATGCGTCGGTTCAGTTCGTGCCCCGATTTGTAGGCCACGAACGCGCCATGGACGTCGCATCCCACCAGGTACAGGTCGCCGAGCAAATCGAGGATCTTGTGTCGCACCGGCTCGTTGTCGTACCGGTAACTGTTGTCGATCGGACCGTCGTCGC
>JAZFYE010000163.1:0-8476 GCA_036475395.1 Phycisphaerales bacterium | reverse complement strand
GTCCGTTCGGAATCAGTTCCGCCTGACGGCGTAAGTTTTGATCTATCCGTGGGGTTTGGGGTTGATTCCACACCCCTGTTCGTGGACACTGCTTGTCGGCAGGCTACTTTGCATTCACAGACAATAGGAGACGGATGATGTGCAGGCCCGTTGTCGTCGGTTTGATTCTTCTGGCTGCGGAGGTGTTGGGCGGGACGATGGCCTTCGCACAAATCGCGACATTGCCCCATCGAGCGGTCCAGGTCGACGTCGACTCCGGGCTGGTCCTGAACTCGGCGATCGCGCGCGGAGTTGTCTATTCGACGACAATCCAGGTCCCGCGTGCGACGTGGCTACGGCTGACGTTCGATGAGGCGACATTGGCTCGCACTCCGGCGGGCGGTCATTCCACGGTGCTGCGCATTACTTCCTTGGCGGACGGAGCGACGCAACATCTCACGACGCAGACGCTCGAGCAATGGAGCTATACGTCGGCGTACTTCAACGGCGATGCGGTTCGGTTGGAGGTGATCGCTGACCCCGCCGCGGGGGCAAGCCGTGTGCGAATCACGCAAGTGATGATCGGCGTGCCCGGCGGCGCTGTGCTGACCTCGATCTGCGGGGCGACCGACGACCGTCTGCCCTCAGACGATCCCCGTGCGGGTCGCGCCTTGCCCATCGGTTGCACCGCCTGGATCTTCGACGACGCGAACAATTGCCTGCTCACGGCCGGCCACTGTTCGACCGCGAGCCTGCAGGTCATCGAGTTCAACGTTCCTCTATCCGGTGGCGGGGGAAGCATCCAGCATCCCGGTCCGGAGGACCAATACACCGTGGACGTGTCCTCGAAGCAATCCGTTGCCGGCGGTGTGGGCAACGACTGGGGGTATTTCGGCTGCTTCCCGAATAGTGAGACGGGTTTGACGCCGGGCGAAGCGCAGGGCGCGTTCTTCACGCTCGCCGACACGCCGCCGCCGGTGCAGGGGCAGGATATCCGAATCACCGGGTACGGCGTTGATAGCTCACCGCCACAGTGGAACCAGATCCAACAAACCCACGCCGGGCCGTATGTCGCGTTCTTTGGCTCGACGGTGCAATACCGGACGGATACGCAGGGTGGTAATTCGGGGTCTCCCGTGATCAACGACGAGAACGGCCTGGCCATTGGTATCCATACGCACGGCGGCTGCTCCGCCGGAGGGGGGCAGAACTCCGGAACCGGGTCCAATCACGCTGGATGGCAAGCTGCTCTGGCCGACCCGCAGGGTGTATGCGCGCCCACACCGCCGCTGGGCTTCAACTTCCCCGATGGGCTCCCCGAGCTCTTGAATCCCACCGGCGACACGATCCGCGTCGAGGTGTTCGGCCAGAACGGCGGCGAGCCCCAACCCGGCACCGGCAAGCTCCACTATGACCTCGGCGACGGATTCATCGTCATCGACATGGTCGAGGTCGATCCCAACATCTATGACGCGGTGTTTCCAGCTATACCGTGCACGACGCCGGTGAACTTCTTCTTCAGCGCCCAAACTACGCGAGGCGAAAAGATCACGAACCCGCTGCTGGCACCGGATGCGCACTACAGCGCGGTGAGTGGCCTTGGTTTCGAGATATCATTCGCCGACGATTTCGAGGCTGATCTTGGGTGGACGGTCGCCGGCAACGCACCGACCGGACAATGGGAGCGAGGCGTACCCGTGAACTGCGTTCGAGGTGATCCACCGACCGATGCCGACGGCTCGGGCAACTGCTATCTCACCGAGAACGACCCGGCTGACTGCAACAGCGATGTGGATGACGGCAACACGATCCTCACCTCGCCGATCTTGGACGCCACGGCCGGCTCGTCCCTCATCGGGTACTTCCGCTGGTTCTCCAACACGTTCGGTAACGCGCCGATGCAGGACATCTTTGTTATCGAGGTGTCCGACGACGGCGGGGCAAACTGGGTAGAGCTGGAGACCGTGGGACCGGCCGGGCCCGATGTGAACGGCGGTTGGGTCGAGAAGCAGTTCCTCATCACCGATTTCGTCGAGCTGACCGATCAGTTTCGCATCCGCTTCATCGCGTCGGACACGGACCCGCAATCGGTGGTCGAGGCGGCGATCGACGGCCTGCGGCTCTTCTCGATCATCTGCGACGAAGGAATCCCCGGTGACCTGGACGGTGACGGATCGGTCGGCGCGAGCGATCTGCTGATTCTCCTGGTCAACTGGGGCCCGTGCGCCGATTGTAAGGACTGTCTCGCCGATATCGACGGCGACTGCACGGTCGGTGCGAGCGATCTGCTCATCCTCCTCACAAACTGGGGATAGGTTGGGGCATTAGACACATTGGGCAGAAAAACGAGCCGGGCTGAGAACCAGCCCGGCTCGTTTTCTCTTGGCACGCAGCGACGATCAACGCCTGGGAACAGAATCCCCGATGCTCGTCACCTGCGCGTCGTCTGCCCTACGGGCACGGGTCCCAAGTGGCCAGAAGAATAAGCAGATCCGAGGCGCCGGCGACGTCGTTGCCGTCGAGGTCCTCCTGACACCCTATGCACGGACCCCAAGCTACCAGTAACCCAAGAAGATCCGACGCCCATCGCGGCGGCGGAGATTCGCAGCGGAACTCTGACCCAACCGTGCCTGGCGACGAGATTTTTCGCTCTCAGCGAGCAATTGGATGCCATTTTTGGCGGGGGCACGTGTATGCTAACCAGGCTGGACGCCCGCGACATTGCCTGGCGATGCCGCCTGATAACCCCTCACGGAGACGATGGATGTTCACCACTATGTGCTTCGGAGGCTTGAAGCCTTGCCGGTCGAAGGTCGCGATCGTTGGTATCCACGCGGCCCTGTTGATGCCTGCGCTGGTCGCTTGGGGTCAGGAGCCGACGATCGGACCGCAGGTGCGCATTGACCTGGGCGGAGGGACGGCGGATGCGAACGAGACCACCGCTGCGGCCAGCGAGATGGATCCGCTTCGTGTGGTGGCCGGGTGGAACGATTTTCGCCAGAACATGTGGAGGTCTGGCTTCAGCCTCAGCTTCGACGGCGGCGAAACATGGAGTGACTTTCTTCTTCGACCGCCGCCCGCCAATCAATCAAGCGTCGAGGGCGATCCGTTCACCGCGTTCGACAACCGCACAGGCACGCTCTGGGCCGGCGCGATGAGCTTCGCCGATAATGGCGGGATCTACGTGGCTCGGCTCGATCCGGACCAGCCGGAGTTCAACCTGCCGGTGATGGCGGAGCTCGGGTCCGTCGACAAAGGCTGGATGACCACGGGACCAATTCCGGGCAACCCCGATACGACACGACTTTACATTGCCTACAACCTCGGCATTATCCGGTCCGACGACATGGGCGACACCTGGACGAACCCGCTCAGCCTCGGGGTCGGCTTGGGGTTTCTGCCTCGCGTCGGACCGAACGGCGAGGTGTATATCGCCTATTGGGATGGCGACGACGGCGTGAAGCTCAAGAGGAGCCTCGATGGCGGGTCCAGCTTCACCACGCATACGATCGCCACGCGCATGGACGTATGGGGTAACGGCTCGCGGTTCCCTGGCCAGTTCCGCGTGCCCCCCTTGAGCTACCTCGATGTCGATGCGAACAGCGGAACGCTCTATTCGGTCTACTTCGACACGACCAATATCGTCGACGGCAATGCGAACGTCGATCTGTACTTCAACAAGTCCACCGATCAGGGCACCAGCTGGACGACGCCGGTCGTCATCAATGGCGACGCCGATCCGCCGGGCGACCAGTTCTTTTCCTGGCTGGAGGTCGATGAGCGGGGGCGAATCCACATCGTCTTCCTCGATTCTCGCCACACGATTCAGAACGACAACGTCTTCGACGGCATGTTCGACGCCTACTACACCTACAGCGATGACGGCGGCGATACCTGGCATGAGTTCCGGCTCACCCCAAACTCCTGGAATAGTGCATTCGGTTGGAACGGAATTTTCATCGGCGATTACCTCGGGATGGCTGTCGCCGGCGACCGTATCTACCCGATCTACCTCGACACCAGCAACGGCGACGCGGATATCTACACGAACGTGATCGTCTTCTCCCCGCCCGGTGATCTCGATGGCGACGGGACCGTGGGCGCGACCGATCTGCTCATCCTCCTGGTCAACTGGGGCCCGTGCGCCGAATGTAAGGACTGTCCCGCCGATATCGACGGCAACTGCACGGTCGGTGCGAGCGATCTACTTCTCCTCCTGACCAACTGGGGCTAATGATTGGGAGTTTCCACATGCAACAAAGCGCTGGAGTGGTCTGTGTAATCGTGGCGGCGGCTTGGGCGGCGCCGGCTCCGGGCCAGTGTGAGATCGCCGATCTCTGGGCCGCCGATGGGGGCCTTGAGCACTTTTTTGGGCGGACGGTTGGGATATCAGACGACTTGAACACGATCGTCATCGGCGCCCCCGGGCACAATACATACAGAGGCGCTGTCTACATCTATGTGCGCACGGGATCGGATTGGATCGAGCAGGCGATCTTCACGGCGCCCGATCCGGTTCCGTATAACCAATTCGGGCGCTCAGTGGCGATCTCGGCGGACGGAAGAACCGTTGTGATCGGGGAAGTGCTGGACGACAACAAAGCGGGCAACGACACGGGGGCGGCGTTCGTATTCGGTTACGACCCGAAGCGCGATCAGTGGTTGCAGCGCGCCAAGCTTCTCGTTTCAGACGCGGCTGCCGATGATGCGTTCGGTCTGGAGGTCGCGCTCACTCCTGACGGCGTGACGGCAGTGGTGACCGCCCTAGGCGTCGAGAATGACAAGGGTGTTTCGGCCGGTGCTGCGTACGTCTTTGAACGACCACCTGAGGGTTGGACGGATATGCACGAGACATTCAAGCTTACCGCCTCAGATCAGGAACCGCTTGATGTTTTTGGCAAGTCGGTCGCGGTATCCCCGGGCGGCAGGTTCATTCTGATAGGCGATCAGATGGATTATGAACCCGCTGTGGCAGCGGGCGCCGCGTACGTGTTCGGTCGGGCCGGCGATGGCTTTCAGTGGATCGAACTTCAGAAACTCATGGCCTCCGATGCCGCTGAGTTCGATAATTTCGGCAGGTCAGTGGCGGTCTCACTCGATGCAGCGACAATTGTTGTTGGCGCCAAGAGCGTTGATGATGTCGCCTGCTCGGCTGGGGCGGCGTATGTATTTGTTCGCCAGGCAGATCGCTGGATCGAGCAAGCGAAGATATACGCATCGGACGGGGCAGTCAGTGACCGTTTCGGCTGGTCGGCGGACATCTCCGACGACGGCAACACCGCGCTGATTGGGAACGTCAAGGGCACGGCGTACCTGTTTTCTCGCGAAGAAGACGGATGGGTCGAGACGGCGCGCCTCACCTCACCCGATGAGAATGTCATCTCCATCGGCAAGGCGTTGGATATGCTGCCGGACGCGTCGGCCGCCGTCCTGGGCGCCCCCAACTCCAAGGTCGATGGCACGTTCTTGGTCGGCTCAGCGCACGTCTTTGATCTGGCGCCGACGCCCGGCGACCTGGACTGTAATGGGGTCGTCGGCGCATCCGATCTGCTCATTCTCCTGGTCAATTGGGGCCCGTGCGACGATTGTAAGGACTGTCCCGCCGATCTCGACGGCGACTGCATCGTCGGTGCGAGCGATCTGCTCATCCTCCTCGCGAATTGGGGGTAGCTAGAGAGCGAGCCGTCCCGATTCCGTCGGGATCTTCGGCCGCGGGCTCCGCCGGTGCGCAATGGACAGTCTTCCCAGATCAGAACAGACCGGGCTCGGGGACGAGCCGGCTCGCTGGTGAAGCTGTAATAAAACAAACCGCAGATGCGAATCGCTACGGTATAAAGTCCAACGGTATGCCTTCGGCTCGGATCTTCTGCACGAGCAGCTGGAGATCGGTCAGGGCCCGTTCGAGTCGAACCGCGGCGTCGGTGAGCGACAGATACAGGTCCGGGCTGTTGAGCATGAGGGCGATCGACCCCTGGCCCTCCCGGGCCAGGCGGGCCACGCGGCGCACTTCCTCCAGGGTCGCGGCGAGATCATCGGCGACGGGCAAGAGCTTCTTCGTCAATGCGTCTGCATCGGATTCCAGCGTCGCCGCGAGCTTGCTGTACTGGTCGATCGTTTCCACGGCCCCGTCGATGAGCACGTTGGCCTTGCGCACCGCCGCCTTGGCGTCGGCGAGGAGCTGCTCGTCGCCCAGCCAACGCTTGGCCAGTTCCAACGCCTCGTGCACATCGCCCAGCACGGTGTTGAGGTGAGCCATCGCCGCATATAAGTTCGGCAACTGCTCAGCTTCGGGCGTGTCCGGATCAGGTGCTTCGAGCAACGCGTTGAGGTTCTCGCCAAGCTGGCTGAATTGCTGAAGCGCGTTGATGATTGGGGTCATCCGCGCATCCAGCTCTGCGGTGATCAGCTCCATGAGCCGGTTGCGTATCTCGCCGTTGATCTGGGCCGACCCGTCCGAGGCCAGGAACTGCATGGCGCCCTCCGGCGTTACGAGGCGCGCCTCCAAGACGAGGGTCGCGCTGCCGCCGAGCAATGAACTGTCGGCGAAGAGCTCGACATCGGTGGGGATACGCTGGGACATGTTGATCAACGCGACAATTCGCACCGGGTAGGGCCCGTCTCGCTGCGTGGCAATCACATCGACGGCGCCGATGGGGACGCCGTTGAGCTCGATGGCGCTTCCCTTGCGCAAACCGGCGGCATGGTGTGTGTTGATGGTGACGACGTACCGAGGATTGAACACGCTCTCGAGTTCGCCGAAGAGCATCAGAAGCACGATGAGCCCGGCCAGCGACACCAGCGAGGTCAGTCCAACGAGGAAGCTACGGCCGCCTTCGGTCACGCCTTCGCTCCCGGCTCGCCACCACCAACCGGCGTGGGCGGCCCGGCGGTGTTCTGGACTTGCAGGAATTGCTGCACCGCCGGGTTGGGCGAATCACGGAACTCCTGGGGGGCGCCCTGCATCACGACGGCGCCATCGTAGAGCATCACGAGCACATCCGCGATTCGAAACGCGCTGGCCAAGTCGTGGGTTACCACGATGCTGGTGATATCCAACTCGTGCTGGAGTTTGAGGATCAGTTCGTTGATAGTGTCGGCCCGTAGCGGGTCCAGCCCAGTGGTGGGCTCGTCGTACAGAATGACCTTGGGCCGAAGGACGATCGCCCGGGCCAGGGCGACGCGCTTTCGCTCCCCGCCGGATAGCTCCGCCGGCATCTTCTCGATCGAATCAACCATGCCCACCATTTCCAGCACCTCGATAACGCGCTGGGCCCGTGGCTCGGCCGAGAGATCGGTGTGCTCCACCAGGGGGAAGCCGACGTTGGCGCGGACGTCCATCGAGTCGAACAGCGCGCTTTGTTGGAAGAGGAACCCCAGCTGCCGTCGGATCGGGGCGAGGGCGGCCTCGTTGAGACTGTCCACGCGGGCGTCTTGGAACCAGACCTCACCTCGGTCGGGCTTAAGCAGTCCCACGATGTGTTTGAGCATGACGGACTTGCCGCAGCCGCTCGGCCCAAGGACGACCGTCGTCTTGCCCCGCTCGAACGCCAGGTTCATCTCCCGCAAGACCTCGAGCCGTCCAAACGACTTGCAGAGGCCGCTCAATCGGACGATCGGGCCTGAGGCGTCGCGTTGGTCACCGTCCATGCTCATGCGGGCACCCCTATGATCTTAGCGATGGATGCGTCCATACACGTGCAGACCCCGCACCGCGGTCGGCTGTTGCGTGTCGAGGTGCTGAGCTGGACCGATGAGCAAGGCCGCCCGATCACCCGCGAGGTCGTGCGCCACCCCGGTGCGGTGCTGATTGTGCCTCGACTGGGCTCAAACCGCGTCGTGCTGGTGAGCAACTATCGAATCGCCGTGGACAACGATCTGTGGGAGCTGCCGGCGGGGACGCTGGAGGACGACGAGTCGCCGCCGGACGCCGCGGCCCGGGAGTTGGAGGAGGAGACGGGGTACCGGGCTGGTCGAATCGAACCGATCGGTCAGTTCTACAGCTCACCGGGTTTCTGCGACGAGCTGATACGCGTGTTCGTGGCTCAGGAGCTGTCGTTCGTCGGCCAGCGATTGGAGCCGCACGAACAGATCGAGGCTCATGATTTCGGATGGTCCGAGGCACTGGCCATGATCGACAATGGCGAGATCAGAGACGGCAAGACGATCGCGGGCTTGTTGATGTTCGACCGGCGCGGCCACGAGGCGACGGCATGAGCTGGCGAGATCGTGATGACGCCGCCAATGACGATCCCATGAGGCGCTTCGGCCGGCCCGGGGGCGACTGGCAGGGCATGCGCCCGACGCTAGATAATCCGATGTCGTGGTCGGTGACGGCCGGTCGTTTTGCAGGCATCACGGTGCGCGTGCACCTCGCGTTCCTGCTGTTTGTCCTCATTGAACTGTTGCTGGCAGTGACAAACTCAAGTGATAGCAACGATGCATTTGCTCACGGTGTAGGAATCGTCGCGATTGCGATGGGCGTGTTGTTCATCATCGT
>JAZFYE010000162.1:0-4821 GCA_036475395.1 Phycisphaerales bacterium | reverse complement strand
GTCGAAGTAGTAGCGACGACCATCGGAAGACTCGATGTACTCCACCCCACCAACGTCGAGCTGCGCGCTGTGGACGATCTCGCGGGCTTCGGCAACGGCATCAGCAGGAATGTCGGAATAGTGCTCGAAGTCCACCGTGGGCTCACCGTCACCCTCAGATTGGCCGGCGGGCGGGCGCTCACAGCCGTCAGCGGGGCACAGATTAAAGGTGTTCATTGGCCGCACCTTCAGGGCGAAGAGAAACTCCCCGTCCACAAACTCGGTGCGGACGATGGTCCCGTCGGCTGGGGTAATGAATTCTTGAAGCAGCAAAACGTGATCTGGTCCAAACAGCTCGTCTTCGTCTCTGAGCAGATACTCAAGGTACTCACGGCTTGGAACGTACCGTATGTACGCGCCGCTTCCTCCGGTATCGGGCTTGAGGATGGCGGGAAATGGAAAGCGAGGGAGCAGCGATCGAACCGCTTCCCGATTGTTGAAGACGGCCGTCTTTGGTGCCGACAGGCCAAGGCTGCGAATCAGCAGATGTTGGGCCACCTTGCTGGTCTCAACCTTAAATGACGCGGCGCCATTGATCACACGCGTACCGGAGCGCTCCAGCATCTCCAGCCAGCCCGTGGCCAACCGAATCGCCGAGCCGTGGCCGCGAAGGTATGAGCTGGGGCTGACCCGGTTGATGACCAGTGGATAGTCGTCCGGGGCGTCCAGAAACAACGCGGCGTCGTCGAGGTTGATCGCGTGGTAGGGAAGGCCGCGAGACTCCAGCTCGCCAAACAATCCTTCCATCCATTGGCGATTTTCATAGAGAATGGCGATCCGTTCATCGCCTCCACCTCCCCCCTGCCACATTGCCTCCGAGTCAAGTCCCTGAAGGAGGCTTCCATTTCGCGACAGTGGGGGGATGGCCGGTTCGCCTGCGCCGAAGGTTGGCTGGGTGGCGACGGTTGATACTGCAGATCCGCCGGCAGCGACGCCCAGACCGATATCGCTCGACGCCTCAGGGATCAGTACGGCATTTTTGCTTGTTGGGGCGGCCATAGTTTACTCCTTCTTTGGTGAGTCGTCTCTTTGACTGAAGTCTCATTCTGGAACATTCATTCCATAATTCGTCAAAAAATATTCGCATCAGGCCATGGCGGACAGCGTGACCTTGATTATGTCCTTGATCGTTGACCGGCCTGCCGACGCCTTGCCCATGACCACGAGGCCCTGGAGGGTGCAGCAAAGGAAGCGGGCCAGGGCCCGGGGGTTGGCGTCCGGGGAAAGCTCGCCGGACTCCACGGCCCGCTCCAGAGTCCGGTGGAACGCCTTCTCCACCCTCCGAAGCAGTGCCTTCACCGCCTCCGCCACCTCCGGGTCATGCGGGGCCAGTTCAACCACGGTATTGGTGGCCAAGCATCCGCGGCACTTGCCGTCGGCCGCCGGATCCGCCATCCGGCTCAGGAGCTTGCGGATATTGCCGAGCGGCGAACCGGGCCCATCCAGCGTAGCCTCGACGCGCCGGGTGATAGTGCGGCCGTAACAAGTGATCGCCGCGGTGAACAGAGCGTGCTTGTCGCCAAACGTGTCGTACATGCTCCCGCGGTTGATGCCCATGGCGTCGAGCAGGTCCTGGACGCTCGTGGCCTCGTACCCGTTGGACCAGAAGACCTCCATCGCCCGTTCCAGGGCCTGTTGCTCATCGAATTCCTTGGGACGTCCAACCATGATGTCTCCACTATACCACTTTTGGAACGCTTAGTCAAGAACGATTGTTCCAAAATATCAAAATTGTCGGCATGCGCCATAACCCTCCTACTGACAACAGATTGGATTCATGACGGGCGGGGCAGGGCCTCCAGGCCGCCGCCTTGGGGCAGGACTCGGCCTGTCACCGTCGATTCCGGTCAGAAGCAAGCGATAAGGAACTTGTGTTTTGGGGGGCGCGTTACACTCGTGCTTGGAACGCTCGGCGGTGGAGCCGTGCGAACGTCATATGGGAGATGTCGGATCAACATTTTGCTTCCATTACGGGAGGGAGCACCGTCATGACCGAACCAGTCCTGAAACTCTATGGCGCCAACTGGTGTCCCGACTGCCGCAACACGAAGCGTTTCCTCGGCGAACAGGGTGTGGCGTACGACTGGATCGACATCGATGCCGATGAAGACGCCAACCGCCGGATCGCCGAACTCAACAACGGGAAACGAGTCATTCCGACCATCGAGCTGGACGGCGACGTGCTGGTCAACCCGAGCGATGCCGAACTCGCCGAGCGTCTCGGACTGCGGTCGGAGGCGAGCCGATCGTTCTATGACCTCATTGTGATCGGGAGCGGACCCGCCGGGCTCACCGCGGCGCTGTACGCGGCGCGCGAAGGGCTGGACGTGCTGGTGGTCGAGCGCGGGAGTCCCGGCGGGCAGACCGGCGTTACCGACCGCCTGGACAATTTCCCAGGATTCCCCGATGGAATCAGCGGACTCGAATTCGCGTCGCGCCTCGTGAAGCAGGCCGAGCGGTTCGGCGCGGAACTGCTCCGCGCGACCGAGGCCTCCGGGATCCGGCCTCACGGCGGGTCGCCTTGTCTGCAGACCGCGTCCGGGAGGGAGTACGCCGCCAGGTCGATACTGCTCTCGGGCGGCTCGACTTATCGCCGGCTGAACATTCCGGGTGAGGACGATCTCATCGGGGCTGGCGTCCACTTTTGCGCAACCTGCGACGGACCGTTCTACCGGGACCGGCACGTCGCGGTCATCGGGGGTGGCAACAGCGCGGGCGAGGAGAGCCTGTTCCTCACCCGCTTCGCCGAGAGGGTTACGCTGCTGGTGCGCGGCGAGGCCATGACCGCTAGCCAGCTTGTCATCGACAAGGTGCTGGGGCATCCGAAGATCGAGACCCGCTTCAACATTGAGGCCACGGAGTTCGTCGGAAACGGGTCGCTGCGATCGATCCGACTGCGCGACACGGGGACCGGCGAGTCCGATGAACTGGAGTGCGCCGCCGCCTTCCTCTTCATCGGGCTCTCGCCCAACACCGACTGGCTGCCCGCCTCGATCGCGCGCGACGACCGCGGCTTCATCACGACCGGCACGAATCTCGAGACGTCCTTGCCCGGCGTGTTCGCCGCGGGCGACCTCCGCGCGGGAAGCACCAAGCAGGCGGCCTCGGCCGTCGGCGAGGGCGCCACGGCAGCGCTGATGATTCGCGATTACCTGAATCGGCATTGATCCTCAGATGAGAACGCAAGCATAGGTATGACCGGGCGTGTTGCAGTCGGCGCCGGAACTATGCGCCCTCCTCTACGACCAGTCCACGCAGCAACTCATCGAACGCCTTCACATGACCCGCGACGGTCTCTCTCGGACCGAGCAGTCGTACGAAGGTCTTGCCCGAGGGCGCCTCGACGATCACCGGGGCGGCTGTTCTCCGGGCAATCGGCTGCACATGGCAGATGCTATGCTGAACCCATGAACGACTCGAAGCGATCACTGCCCGGTCGGCTTGGAGCACCGGACCGCGTTCAGCGACTCGTCATCGGCCTGATCCTCATGGGCCTCAACGTTGCCGGCCTCATCCTCCATCCCGAATGGCTCACGTGGATTGCGCTTTTCGTGCAGTTCGAGCTGGTCGGCACCGCGCTGATTGGTTGGTGTCCACTGTATTGGTCGTTCGGCACGCATTCGTGTTCGATGCGTTGATGACGCGGCGGTCTCGAATGATCCGATCGTAAGCAGGCGGTGTGGTCACCGGATCTACGTTGCCGGCGGGACGATGTAATACCCCGTCTAGTCCCAATGTTCGGCCCACCTCCCAGTTGTGGCGTTTGTCAACGGGTTGGAGTCGCTGCAAGCGGGCTGGGCGAAACAGGTCCCGCGTGATCGATGTGGCGTGGCTCGACGGACTGCCGAGCCATGGGCGATGACAGCTGAATGGTTCAACATGTCCGAGAGCTGCCCCGCGAGCCCAGCTCGCTGGTACGTCGATGGATTGCCCGCTCGCGAAGGAGGAGGTGCCGACGCCGTCGATTCCCGCACCCTGTCGGGTGACCACAGGTCGTCTAGAATAGGGTTCCCGTGGAAGGGGGCGAAGCACGGATTGGGTGGCGTAACCTAGACCACGGTTCACCGAATAACCCTGGGGAGCGGTTGTTTCACCAGGGTGCGGTAGAGAGGACCTGAATTTGAAGATTGTGCTGAGCGTTTTGATGGTGGCGATCATTGTCCTCGGAGGCGGGGCGATGGTTGCCGGTCCGAAGCTGCTGGAAGCCCTACAGGGCCTGACACCGGAGCCGGCGCGAACGGAGGTTCGTACTCAGGAGTTGCGTCCCCAGACCCTGGTGGAGGTCGTTTCGGCGCCGGGCGAGATCGAACCATTTGCGAAGGTCGATATTTCGGCGGAAGTTTCGGCCCGAATTGTAGGGTTGCCGTTTCGTGAGGGCGATGAAGTTCGCCAGGGTGACGTGATCGTCCAGCTGGACGACCGGGATCTGCAAGCCGTGCTTGACTCGACAAAGGCTAGACGCGATGCCGAACAATTTCGCCTTCAATCCGAGGAAGCGCGTTTGACAGGCTCGGTGAGCAACCTTTCTTTTTCGCGCAGGGAACTTCAGCGGATGCAGAGCCTCTATGAGTCCGGCGACGTCAGCCGCAAATCCCTCGATGACGCCGAGCAGCGCGTGGAGGATCTCGACGCGACTATCGAGGCGGCCACGCACACGATCTCGGTTATCAGGAGCTCCCTTGCCGCTTCTGAGGCTGATATCGCGCGTGCCGAGGACGGACTGAACAACACGATCGTGGTAGCGCCGATGGCCGGCGTCATCACAGAGCTGAACATGGAGGT
>JAZFYE010000161.1:0-3006 GCA_036475395.1 Phycisphaerales bacterium | reverse complement strand
GTGAATTCGGCGAAGGCGGCCTCGAACTGTCGAACCTGCGGTCCGTGGGTGAGCGTCGGACCCGACAGGACCTCCATCACCGCCTCACGCTCCTCGTCGCCGATCATCGGCCGGCCGAACGGGATGGAACGTGCCAGCGTCGTCTTCGACGCCTGGGATGTTGGGCGGACCTCCACCGTCTGCGCTACCGTGACGGAGGCAGGTGTCGTGAACGCTTGATCGTTGGTGTGTGGGTGCATCACTCGTACTCCACTTCGACGATCCGTCGCTCTCGCTGAGCGCGTTGGATCGCCAGACATACGAACATCGTCTCGAATACTTCCTGTTGTGTGATCTGGGGCTTGGCGCATCCGAGGATGCTGTCCAGGAAGTTCGCGATCAGGTCTCCCTTGGCGGCGCCGGGATGCGCAGCGGTAATGATCTGCGGTGATGAAGAACCGTCGCGCGAGGTGTATAGACGTCCATGCGGATCGTCGTTGACGAATGTCGCCTCGGTTCCGCAAATTGTCAGGCCGTGGCCGTGCGGCCGAACACAACCGAAGTTCGCGGTGACCGTGCCGGTCATGCCGCTCTCGAAGCGCAGCAGCGCCGCTGTCATGTCGTGGCCGGCAAAGGCGGAGCCGGCGGTGGCGATGCCGTTGCCGAACGCGGCGACCTCCACGATCCGCTGACCGGTCAACCACAGCAGTTGGTCGATCAAATGCACCGCCCCGCCCAGGACGACGCTGTAGTTGTGGATTCGGCCTCGCCACCCCTGAGTCAACTTGTGGACCCGACCATAGTTGTATTCGCCTTCGACGTGGAAGAGCCGGCCCATCCGCCCATCCCGAATCATTTGGCGAACGAGTTGGAACCGAGGCGATCGGCGGAGAATCAGGTTGCAGCTAAGCCGCTGCTGTGGCCGCTGCCGGAGTAATGCCCGAATCTGTCGTAGCTCCTCGATATCGAGACACAACGGCTTCTCGACAAAGACATGCTTGCCGTGCTCAAGGGCCAGGACGATTTGCTCAGCATGCGCGTCGTCGTACGAGGCGATGGAAACCACATCAGTCGCAGGGTCGCTCAGCACATCCCGCGGATCGGCCTGGATGTCCAGTTCGGGATAATGCTGCGAGAGTTCGCCGCGCCTGGTCGGCGAGATGTCGCAGAGCGTGGTGACGGCACAGGCTGGATGCGCATCGTACGCTTTGATGTGCTGCTGGCCGACGCCCAGGCCGATGACCGCCGCTCGCAAACTGGTGGTATGAATGGAGGCCGACCCGCTCCGGTCCCGTCGGCTTGCGGGAGCGTCCGTGCTCGCGGTTTGGGGCCATGCGTCCATGCAATCGCCTCGCCACCAGCGCGTTCGTGGCGCCGGTCGCCTCCATTGTACGCGAAATGGTCATCCGTGGCGGCTCCACCACGGCTCCAGGCCTGTCCAGCCCCCTCAACCGCCCGCCGGGCCGCGCCCGATCGATGCCCCAGCCGCCGCTGCCACCGCCCGTTGCAATTCGATCAGCTCGGCCAGACCGTACGACCAATGCGGCCGATCCATGGCCGCGACGAGGGCCTTGAACCGCTCCAGGTCCCGGGGCGTGTCGATGGCAAAGTTGGCGTCGCCGCAGTCGTGCTCACGGCAGAGCGCTTTGATCTTGAAATCCTTGCTGTGGTCGTAGAAATACCTGGTCACATGCTCACGATGATCGGCACTGCTCATGTGAGGAATTGCCTCAGCAAAGACCGGTACCGAAATCACCTCGACCGACTGACCCGGCCCAAAGCTCCGCCCGATGACGTTCGTGACCAGGTCCACCCCGCCTGATCTGTACGTTGCGACCGCTTGATCGATCAGAGCCGAGTCCAGCAGCGGGCTGTCGGCACACAGCCGAACGAACGCGTCAAGCCCGTGCCGCTGGGCGGCTTGGTAGAACCGCGCCGCCACGTTCTCTAACGAGCCTCGGAAGCAGTCAACCCCGCGCTCGGCACAGAACGACTCGATCGGATCGTCACTTGGATCGGTTGACGTGGCCACGACGACACCATCAAGCTCGGCACAGCGCTCCACGCGCTCCAGAAGGTAATGCATCATCGGCCGACCGTGGACCTCCGCCAGCACCTTCCCCGGGAGCCGGCGTGAAGTCATACGTGCCTGAATGATCGCCCCTATGCGCACGCAAACGAATTCCTACAATGCCGCCCCATCGGAGCGCTTCCATGACCCAGTTCGTGCATGTTGCCAAGGCATCTGATATTCCTGACCAATCAGCAAAGTGCGTGGAGGTTCAAGGCCGACGCATCTGCCTCGTCAACCTCGGCGGCACTTTCTACGCCATCGATGATACCTGCACGCACGCCGAGGCATCGCTGAGCGAAGGTCAAGTCACGGGCGATGAGATCATGTGCCCCCTGCATATGGCGACGTTCAGTATCCTCACGGGCGAAGTCACCGGGCCGCCGGCCGACCAAGACCTCGCCACCTATCGGGTTCGCCTCAACGACAATGATGTGGAGGTCGAACTCTAGAAAAGCCTCCTGCGCCGATGATTGGCGCTCGGCGAAGATCTGAGCGGTTGCCCTGATCGCCTCGCGCTCAGCGAAGACGCCCCGCCGATTCTTTGGTCACATCGCTGCCTCGGCCAGCAGCTCATCCGGGTCGCCAGCGCCCGACAACCACAGTATCGATCCACACGATCGCAGCCTGCTCGGGTGGTTCGTTCTGTGGGAACTACGGGGTTTCCGTCATGGACGAGAGCGGTGACCGCGAATCGCACGAGTTCGCCCACTGATTCCACGCGCATTTTCTGCATCACGTCCCGCCGCGTTACCGATCAGAGTTTTATGCGCGTACCGATGCCATGACTGCTCGGCCGCGCCGGTCCGGTCGAAGCTATGACAACCCCCCGGGCCGGCGCGGCCCCGAACCCAAGTTTCCCCTCTATGCGCCATGGGAGGGGATAACGCGAAAGGTCCAGAACCATGCCTCGTATCAAGCCACTCAATCCGACCGATGCGACGGGAAAGACGAAA
>JAZFYE010000160.1:0-6651 GCA_036475395.1 Phycisphaerales bacterium | reverse complement strand
CACGGCACGCCGCTCATGGAGGCGGCCTTAGGCGGACAGGCAGACTGTGTCAATGCGTTGCTACAAGCCGGGGCAAATGTCCACACCCGCAACAATCGCGGATACCCGGCGTTGATGGCGGCGGCGGCCAGCGGCGACACCGAGTGCGTTGAGTTGCTGATTCAAGCCGGCGCGGATCCCCAGACGTGGGATGACGAAGGCGAGTTCCCATTGACGCGGGCGGCGAGAGATGGCGCCCTGCCCGCCATCCGCGCTTTGATCGAGGTCGGAGCTGACGTCAACGCTGTGAACGCGAAGAGCCAGATCGCGTTGACGTTGGCGGCGGGATTCGGCGGCCCCGAGGCGACCAAACTGCTCATTCGCCTCGGAGCGGACATCGAAGCTCAGTCCGAGACCGGTGAAACGCCCCTGATGTTTGCCGCCCACCATGGGGCCCTGAAATCACTCCGATTCCTTCTCAGCGCCGGCGCCAAGTTGGATGCGACGGATAATCTCGGCAATACGGCGCTGATGGCGGCTGCGATGAACGGCCACGCCCCATGCGTTGGCGCACTCATCGAAGCCGGCACAGCACTGGAAACGAGGAACCGCCGCGGGCATACGGCGTTGATGCTCAGCGCCGCCCGCGGCGACACGAAGATTCTTTCGCTCCTTCTGGAAGCCGGCGCCTCGATCGACGCCCGAAGCGATCGCGGCGGAACGGCCCTCATGTCGGCGGCCCTCAATAGCAATCGCCGGAGCGTCGAGTTGCTCTTGTCATCCGGAGCCGACATCGAGGCCACGAGTGGCCGGGGCTACACGGCCTTGATGGCCGCAGCTTGGTACGGCAGCCCCGACTGCGTCAACCTGCTGCTGGCTGCCCACGCCGCAGTCGAAGCAGAGAACTTCAACGGACAGAATGCAATGCAGCTTGCGCAGAAACGCAGCGCCGGCGATCGCAACCGGCGACCGATCATCGAGATGCTGACCTCCGCGGGACTGGCACAGAAGGTCGGCTTTGAATGGACGGCTGCTGACGGATCGCGATAGCGTTCGCTACGGCGTACGCCAGTACGCCGCCTGCTTCGAATTCCTCACAAACGATCGCGTGGCTCCTCGTACCCGCGGATCAGCGGCACCGTGGAGCGGGCGCTACCCGCCGTAATCCAGCCATCGAGCGCACAGGGCGCGCCCTTTCCGCACAAAGCACCCAGCCGGCGCAACGCCTACGAACGGAATACCCGGCAACCTCCGCGCGAGAAAACCGCGAGGGACTGGCATGTGAGGCCCAGTATTGGAACCTGTGGTTGAGCGGGAGGCAGGTGCCCTAAGAGCCAATCTTCGAAGCCTGCTCTTGTGTGACCCGGTAGAGGCGTCACGAAGGCAACCTCGACACCGCGTTCGTTGAGGAGCATCCAGGAATCATGACCTGCTGCTGGCAAATCATCGGTATCAGTACGACGCTCGCCGATGTCACAACCAGCGGATGGCATCCGAGAATGGCGGATGCCGCCGTACCTGGAACCCTGATCGTGGCGTTCTACCTGATCGTCGCGGTAGCGTGCGCATGGGCGCTGTCCGTCGCGAGAATCGGCGCGCGCATGGCCAAAGAATATCGGAAGGTCGAACGCCGAAAACACGATCGCACCGCCGCGTACCGGGCGAGCTTCCTGTTTTGGGCCTTGCTTATACTCTGCATGGTCATCCTCGGCGTGAACAAACATCTGGACCTGGAATCGTGGCTGACTGAGTTCGCCCGAAACATCGCGCTGTCGCAGGGTTGGTACGAAACCAGATCCAGTGTCCAGCGACCCCTTGTCGCCGGCGTTGCCGGATTCGGTTTGATCTCATTGGCTGTGCTGCTGGCTCTGACGCGCAGGCTTCTGCCGCGCCATGTTCTTGCGTTCGTGGGTACCGTCATACTGTTGTGCTTCGTCATGGCTCGTGCGATGTCGTTTCATCAGTTGGATGACGCGCTTGCAATTGAAATGTTTGGTATCCGAGCTCGATGGCTGCTGGAGCTGGGCGGCATCCTGTGCATAGGCGCTTGTGCGGTGAAGAATTGCTGGTGGTACGGACTCCCGCGCCGCCTACGAGCGAGCGTGCAGCCGTGCCCTGACGGAATCTCCGTGGCGCCCACAGAGGTCGGACGTGGCTAGACCAGCGCGGCCGAAGCGGCGCTTGGCTTATCGGACGCATCTTCCGTCGCGAGATCGACCAACAGCGAACCGGTGACAATAGCCAGCAGGGCCAGCCTGTTCCGTCTGGGTTCCTAGGCCACGGCGATTTCTACAAGTGCCTTCATCAGCGTAGGTTGCGCTCATCCGATGGTTCCTTAGGCGCTGCGGTAGATTGATTGCGCGAGCCGAGCCAGACGGTTGCGCTCGGCGCCGCTGACGCGACCGCAGCCATGACGCCGCTGTGCGTTGGGGGCAGCTATACGCAGACGCTCGCAACCCGTCCTGTTTGGTTATGCGTTGTATCTCCTGCTCTGTGGGCTGGCTGGATACGCCCTCGCGGGAATCGACGCCCAGGTGCACATCCACGGCGTACGGCTCGCGCTCGCCGTCGGAGTTTGCGCGATGATCGCCGGGCGAGTCGACCGGACTCGGACCCTCGCCGTACTCGCCATTGACTGCAGTGCACTGCTCATCCTGGCCGCGGGATTGAACTACATTCGCCTCTGGTTCAAGTGGTACGGAATCCAGGGCGCCGACTGGTACACGCCGTACCTCGCCGCGGCGATGGCCCTGGGAAGCTTCGTGACATTGCCGCTTCTGGTCAGGTCTCGACCGAAACCGAACCGATTTGCCGCGGAGTGGTGGAGACCGTCGCCACTGATCTCGCTTGCGGTTCTGGTCCTGATCCGGTTCCCTCGGTGCCGCCACGGTCTCGGCGCGGCGCGGCGCGGCGCGCCGGACTGACACTGGGCACGCTGCTGGTGATCATCGGCTTCGTATTTACGAACAGCGATCGTCTGCCGCGCCGCTCCTTGGCCGCAATGTTCCAGACGGCTCGCTTGGCCCAGCAGCACCAAGAGCTTCTGCGCGACCGTCTGGACGACCCACAGCAGCTCCGGCAGATCCTCAATGATCGCGAGCGGTTGGAGGAACTCCTGGCCGATCCAAGAGCGCAGAATCTGATTGCGGACTTGACCGCGGACGGCGGCCTGCTGGAAGGAGCAAATGTGCGCGCCCTGGCCGAGCGCGTCGCCGAGGGTGATCTGGATGCCGTCAACGAGCTCCTTGATGATGCGGGGCTGCCCGCCGCGAAGGAGTTGCTCGCAGACATTAGCAGCAACGACAGCGCATTGAAGGAACTACTCGACGACGCCGAGCTGGCCGCGGCCAAGACACTCCTGTCAAGCGCAAGCAGCGATGAGGCGAGGTCCGCGGCGAAGACGCTGTTATCGAGGGCCGCCGATCCAGACTCGGCGAAGCGGCAGGACGTGGCGTCGGCCTTGGAAAAGGTTGGGCAGACGCGAAGTGCCAACCTCCTCAGCCATTTGCCTGACATCGGAAACATCGACCTCAACGACACGAAGGTTCAAGCAGCACTGCGAGAGCTCGGTCTCGATCCGCAAGAGGCAGCCCGGCTTGCCGCCGGGGCCGCCGAAACGACCCGCGCGACTGACAGGATGGTCCAGAGACCGGCGTCATTAGTCGGGGCGATGAACCACTTCGACGCAGGGCTGAAGTCGACGATGAACACACGCGTGCTTCCCCAACGGATATTCGGCGAGCGCGTGCCAATTGAGCGCCTATCAACGCGCCTGCAGCCGGAGAAGGTGGATTCGCAGCGCTCCGGACACGGTCATCGCCTTGGTCTGCGCTCGATCCAGATTCGAAGGGCGCCAACACCAAACGAACCGCTCAACGTCTTCGCGCTTGTCAAACCGCGACCTGACTTCCTCCAGGAACGCCTGGGTGAGCACCTCGCCTCGGCAACCACCGAGCCCCTACACAACCAGAGCGAATCGCCTGAACCGGCCCCCCAGGAGACGACCCCGCAGCCGCCCGTGATCCCAGTTGCCGTCGCGGCGGTGACGGTCACACAGCCTGACCCGACACCGCTTCAGAGGCCGTCGGCCGAACTCGACGATCGGCCGGCCCCGATCGACGATCACCCGACGCGCGGGGTCGCGCAAACGCCAACCACAATTCGATCCGAGGTCGGCGGCAAGGATCGAATGCCCGAAGCTGGGGCTGCGGGCACGCGGTTCGGTGGACTCGCCCGGATGGTCGGAGCTGCGTGCATGCTCGCCGGGCTCCTGACAATCGGCGCCTCACTTTCCCGGCGGTAACGACCCCAAAGCGCGACCAGTTGCCGCCACTCTATGAGACGGCCTCGATCAGTTGTATCGACTGCGCGGGCTGGGCGGTTTACAGCGGTTATTGCGCCCCGATACCCCGGGGTCACGTCGATGTGGTCCTGGGTTTGGGACGATACCGCTTTGGGTACCTTGCACGTGCCTGATCCGCGACGGGGACGGTTCCATGATCGAACTGGAAATCTCAGAGTCGGCTCCGGAAATCTCTAAGCTGTTGCTCGCCAGGGGAACGGCGCTGCCGGCTGTCCAATGGCAGCACAGCCGCAGCTCCACCGCGAAGAAGACCTTGGACGCGATGGATGATGCCCAAATCTTCGCCCCGACCAGCCTCAAGAATCAGTCCATGAGCGCTGCCGTCCGCGCCCTCCTGTACTTGTGGAACGGCTGGATCGACGAGTCCACAATGTACGCGCAGGGCGCACGACCCAAGGAATCTCTTTTCATCCTCGCCATCAGCGAACGGCACCGTGGACGGGCCCACGAGGCGAAAGCGTTCTTCCGGCAGCTCAACGATCATTCGATCTACCCGTCTCTGGTGCAGATTTCAAACGAGCTCATCGGTTCCAGTCCGGATGAATCGCTGAAGCGGTTCAGGGAGATTCTCAACCTCAACGGCGCATGGGAGCCGTACGCGTTCATCAGCCTGTACGAGACGGCTCGGCTCGACGAGACCAAGCTCACGGTCGGCGAGTTCGTGCGCGAAATGCAGCGCCAGGAGTTCGCGTTGCTCTTTGGGCATTGCTTCCAAGCCGCGACCGGCGAGGAAGTGACCAAGCGGAAGAAACCGCAGGCGCAGCCGACCGCACCAAAGAGAAAGCACGAGGATCTGGCCGCCAAGCGCGATCGGCTCATCCGCCAGAAAATGGCCCGCTGGCGAGTCTAGCACGATCCCTCACGGTGCGCACCGCGTCGTGTTGGGGCGCGTACCTCACCGGACAAGCACAGCGACAAATCAAGGAATGGAGCCGGGGGGCAATCGAACCCCCGTGCAAGTGCGCGAAACCCGGGAAAAACCGCCTGTTTTGAAAAGAGCGGTGCAAAATCCGGTGCCGTTGCTGACAAAACCGGCCTGATCGACCCAGATTTGCGGCGGATCATCGACATGCCGCCATGATACAGCCTCGGCGACCGCCAGTGGTGGATCGTCCGGCGTCTCGATACTCTGGAGTCGTGACTACCGAATCGGTAGATTGGAATCGGGTAGCGGTTGAAGTTGCCAACACCGCTCGCAAGCACCGACGCGAACAACCGATCGGCATGTACCGATCGTCGAAAGAATTGGGGATCGTCGCGCTGTTCGGCAATGCTGAAACGCGATACGACGACGAGGACAGCACGACCCAGATCGCTGTTGAGTTGCTGCGGCAAAGGTTTGACGGGCTAGGTGTGATGGAACTCGGATTCGGACTTGACTCCGAGGCAAGCTCCACCTGGTCCATCATCATCATCGTCAAGGTAACGGGCCGAGCGATCGACGAGCACCAACTTGAACGGTTGAGACAGGAGTTGAGCGAAGCCTACCGCATCGCCCGCGAGCAGGAGTGAGGCAGGTCGACCGGGCCGACAAGTCTGCTGCACCCTACCCTGCAACCACGATCACCAGCGGCTCAACTGACGCTATGCTATGGGCCTTTCAAAAGGATCACGTCAATGGGCATGAATGTTGTAATTGAGGTATTGATTGCTAAATTGAATCACCATCGCAAGCATCTTGATGATGCAACGATCACCCTGATTGATCAGCTTATGGAGACGGACGAGCAGCCTGACGAGTCACAAAAGGAAATCCTCTATCAGGCTGAGCGGAGACTGAGACGTGATCTCGGCGATGAGGAATTCTACCGGATGACTTGATCTCAAACCAGGGCGCTACCCCCGATTGAGGATTCAATGATTGAAACCTCAGACCAGACGGCTGTCAGGAGTCGTCGGTCATGGCGGCGGGCCATCCCGGCTCACGTCAATCCCAAACGATTTCTCGGTCGCGCGGACAACGATGGTTCGCCAGCGCCCGACAACCACAGTATCGATACACACGATCGCAGCCTGCTCGGGTGGTTCGTTCTGTGGGAACTACGGGGTTTCCGTCATGGACGAGAGCGGTGACCGCGAATCGCACGAGTTCGCCCACTGATTCCACGCGCATTTTCTGCATCATCTGTCGACACATCACCGATCAGAGTATTTTGCGCGAGCCGAAGCCAGGACGCCTCGACCGGGCCGGCGCGGCCCCGAACCCAAGTTTCCCCTCTATGCGCCATGGGAGGGGATAACGCGAAAGGTCCAGAACCATGCCTCGTATCAAGCCACTCAATCCGACCGATGCGACGGGAAAGACGAAA
>JAZFYE010000159.1:0-9740 GCA_036475395.1 Phycisphaerales bacterium | reverse complement strand
ACCAGCCGCAGGACATCCCTTCCTATTCACATCCACAAACCACCGAGAAACTCCTTGCGCTCATCCGTGAGGAGCGATTCGAGAACAAGACGGTCGTCGATCTCGGAGCCGGCGCCGGCTACTTCAGTTGGAAACTCTTCGAGGTTCTTGAACGCCGGGGCCTCGACCCCAGCAAAATCATCACGCCGTGCGATCTATACCCGGAGTTGTTTCATTTCGACAAGCTCCAATGCAAGCAGTGCGACTTCAACGCCGGGCTACCGTTCGAGCCCGCCACGGTCGACTTGGTCGTGTGTATGGAGGTCATCGAGCACATTCCCAATCAGCTCCGACTCTGGCAGGAACTCGCGAGAATCATCAAACCAGGCGGCACAGCGCTCGTTACCACCCCGAACATCTTGAACATCAACGCACGATTGAGATACCTTTTCAGCGGCACGATGCCGCTGTTTGACATGCTTCCGATCGCTGAAAACGACGTGGTGCACGTCTCGGGACATATCAACCCCGTGTCGCTTTATTACTTGTACTTCTTCGCGAAGCTCGCAGGATTCTCAGAGATTCGGTTCCACATAGACCGAGTCAAGAAGTCGGCAGTCGCGTTGAGCCCATTATTCTTTGTCGCATCAAAGCTTGTAAGCTATGTGATGAACGTGAGACGACGCAGGCAGCCGTATTGGAGCGAAAACGCACCAGCCGTCGCTGTCGTCAACAGCTGGTCGACATTCGTCGGCCGAACAATCATCATCGAGGCGATCCGCTAACGGCGCACTGGTGAGACGATCTATGCAAACGAATGACGATCAATCAGCCGCCAGCCGCACAAGACAGCGGCCCGGGCTGCTACGTCTGGTCGTCATCGTTGTGATCGTGGTGGGCGTGATCTACGGCATCAAGAAGACGCGGTATCAGTTCATCGCGCGAAACTTCGGGGTCGTGGAGGCCGGTGAAATCTATCGCTCGGGACGGCTGACGCCGCGCATGTTCCGCAAAGTCATCGATGAAAACAACATCAAAACGGTGCTGGATCTCGGCGCGTACCAGCCCGGTTCACCCGAAGACCTCCGCGAGCAACAGCTTGCCGAAGAACTCGGCGCTGAGCGTTACCAATTCTACCTCGACGGCGACGGTACGGGCAACCCGAATTATTACGTCCAAGCGCTGCGGTTGATGAGCGATCCCGAGGCGCAGCCAATCCTAATCCATTGTGCCGCCGGTGCGCAACGGACGGGCGTTATCGTGCTCCTGTATCGCCACATCATTCAGGGTCAGGACCTCGCCCAGGCATACCCGGAAAGCTTCCAGTACAAGCACAAGCCGGACGAATGGAAACTGCTGGCGTATGTCGCCCAGTTCAACGACGAGATCGCCGACTCACTGCGGACCGGTGAGCCGATACCAGGATTCGAGCCGGTCGAGTATCCTCTGGCCTCGCCGGCTCGCGATCCAGATTGAGTGGGTCGCACGCCGAGACTGATCCCGGCCGGTCTTGCTTACACCCCCAACGTCCACCGCGGGCAGACGATCTTCTCCAGGATGACCCAGCAGCTTCGAGACGCACCTAAACCCGCCTCCCAGCCGACCACCGGCATAGCTAGAGGTATGGCCGAAACGTGGAGCGACTGCCGGCTGCGTGATCCGATCGGACACTACGTTCATACGTCTTTTGCGCTGCTGTATGTGCTTTTGCTTCCGCTGGCCACGGCCCCGAAAGACATCGCATGGGCGGCGTTGGTGGTCACAACCGTGGCCCGGCTGCCGCACATTCATCGCTGCTTCAAAGCGCCGTGCCGCGATCGTTTGATCTGGCTGCTTGGGGCCTGGGCCGCCTGGTATGGCATCAGTATCCTCTGGAGCGCAGACCCAGCCGCAGGACTCGACGAGTGGGGCGCATTCCGTGTCGTTCTCACGCCGTTGCTGTTGTGGCCTGTGCTGGACCACGCGGCCCTACTCATCGGCGCATTTCTCGTGGGTGTGGTCGGCGCCAACCTCGTTCAACTGACACAGCAGTTTCATTGGCTCGGACAGAAGCCGTGCTTCAATGGGCGGCTTGACGGATGGCTGCACGCGGTCCATACGGGAGCGATCTGCGCCGCGGCGATCTGTTGGCACCTGTCGGCTATTCTCAAGGGCAGGAGTTGGTTGCGCTGGCTGTCGTTGATTGGTGCAGCGGCGGCAGTGGCGGGGCTCATCCGCAGTGGCAGCCGGGGCCCGTGGCTCGCGATCGCCGCCACTGTGCCTCTGGGCTTGCTTTTGATCGGACTAACCACTCGTCGATTGCGGCGAGCCGTTCTCATAGTCGCTCTCGTTGGGGTCGTCGGAGCCGGCGTCGCCTGGGTTGCGACCGGCGACTTCCTATCAACCCGCATCCACCAAGCAAGGGACGACGTTCGCAAGGCGATCGACGGTGATTTTGACTCGGACGTGGGCGCACGTCTCGCCCGCTGGGCCGCCGCGTGGAAGGTGTTCGCCGACTCGCCACTGCTCGGGGCAGGCGCCGGTGGTTTCGGGCAGGCGATCGGCAAACTTGGTTACAGCGACGTGTCACCAGAGCGACATCACGCGCACTCAGTCTATCTGCATGTGCTCGCCTGCACCGGCCTGCCCGGGGTGTTGATCCTCGCCGGCATCGTCGTCATAAGTGCGCGCCGAGTCTGGAAATGCCGATCTGGACATGTCTACTCAATCGGTACGATTCTCGTATTGATTACCTGGTTGATCGGTGCGGTGTTCGATGCCTATCACCTCAACGGAAACATGTTTGGTCTGTTTACACTCATTGTCGCCTTGACACTGCCTTATCGCAGCAACGACAGCGGTGGCAACGAACCTCAGCTTGTCTCTACCTGAGTTCCCCGTGGATTCGACGCAGAGAATCAACAAGACGCTCGACTTCCGCGACCTGCAAGAGCCCCAAGTGCGCGCGACCGCCAACGAGATCAAACGCTGGTTGTGGCGGTGGCTGCTTAAAGGCGAGCCGCTCGGTGTGAACGGGCGAGTAAAGCACCGCTTCTATATCCGCCGCCACAAAATGTGGGAGTACGCGCGCGGACTTGCCCTCACCAACACCTCAGCTCGTACGCGATCGGACAACCGGCCGCTAACCGTGCTGGACATCGGAGGGGCGATGACAGCACCCGTCTTTTACTTAGCCGGACTCGGTGACTCCGTCGTGTGCCTGGATATTGATCAACAACTCACGGACCGAACCAACAAGACGGCCGCACGGCAACAACTCCGGATCGACGCCCGTACGACCAACTTGGTCGATGACGATCCAAGCGCCGCCGATCTCGGCGTCGACGACGGCTTCGATCGGGTGTTTTGCTTTTGTGTGATCGAGCACGTGCCGTCCCCGGGGCAGACGGTGCTTGCGCAACGGATGGCTGCCTTGCTCAAACCCGGAGGGATGCTCAACGTGACGTTCGATTTCGGCCAAGACGCCCCCTCCGAAGCACCGGTTCGTACCCTGGAGCGCGTCGACGAGCTGCGATCGGCGATCGATCTGCCGCTGATGGGCAACCACGCCTTCGTCGACACCGGGTCTCGACACCGGTTGGATCGCAAGTTCCCGGACCGACGTTTCACTTTCGGCTCCATGTTCTTCCAACGACCGCCATGAACCGCCATCACGCACACCACCCGGCGGCTAGAGTGAGCGGACAATGATCTGGGTTCTGTGCATCGGCGGGGCGTACATCCTGGGCTCGATCCCCTTTGGCTATCTGCTCGGCCGAGCTCGGGGCCTCGATATTCGGCAACACGGGTCGAAGAACGTCGGCGCGACGAACGTCGGGCGTGTGCTCGGCCGACGCCTCGGGCTCATGTGCTTCATGCTGGATACGGCCAAGGGCGCCGTTCCGGTCGTCGTTGCAGGTGTGCTCAACGATCTGATCACACAACCGATCACGTCCATCACGCCATCGCAGATGTGGTTGTGGTTGGCGGTCCCCTGCGCTTCAGTGCTCGGACATATGTATTCGATGTTCTTGGGACTGCGCGGCGGCAAGGGCGTGGCCACTGGCTTCGGGGGAATGTTGGCGATGTGGCCGCTGCTGACCTTCCCTGCACTTGGGGTGATGGTCATCTGGTATGGCGTGCTGCGGCTGACGCGGTACGTCTCGGTGGCGAGTATGACTGCGTCCCTCAGCCTTCCGGTGGCGTATTTGGTTCGCGTCCTGCCACCCGATGCGATGGACGTCGAGCTTTCCCAAACCTTGGACCGGGTATGGCAGACCTCGCCGCCGCTGATGGTCACCACCGTCCTGGCGCTACTGATCGTCTATCAGCACCGATCGAACATCGCCCGATTGCGCCGCGGCGAAGAGCCAAAGAGCAACAGTTCGTGATCTTGGCACGCTACTTGGATTGAACAATGACCGGAAGCAGGATCACAGCCTCGGGGCTCTGCTGGACCAGCCGACCGGCGGCGGCGCGGGCCTGCGCATAGTTCACAAGCGTAAACGCATCGGCCGATGGCTGGGGCTCGGCGCTCAACTCGTCCATGCGGAGCATGCGCAACGTCGTCGTCTGCGCTTCGATGATCCGCATCTGGGCGAGCACCGCACGCAACTGCGAAGCAGGGATCGCAATGGTGTAGTCCGCTCCCCGCCGGGAGAAGTCGAGTTGCTGCTCAAACGACGGCGCCAGCGCTTTCGGTCCGTACAGTTGCTCGCGGCGGTGATCCGTCTCCGTTGGACGGCGCTGCTCACGCTTCGCCAACTGGCTCTTAGCACGGCTGGCGACGAGCTTGAGATCCGAGAGCGACTGAGGTTTGCGATCGAGCCGGCTCGATCGAGCGGCGTCGAACCGAGCTTCAGTTTCGCCCGGACCGATGTCGGCCCGCGCGGTCACCAACCACGCCTCAGCGAGACGCTGGGCCTCAGCGAAGCTGAAGTTCCGAACGACCGCGGACCGGTTGGGAAATCGCTGCGCGACGTTCTGGAGGATGCGCTGGGCGTCCTGCGCGTCGGCGGACCGGAGCACGATGGCGAAGTCTGCCGCCAACAGCCGAACCTTCCCATCACCCGATTGGTACGGACTTGGCCGCCGACCGCGACCAGCGAACCGCGCCGGCGCCGCTTCATCATCTGCGTGCGCGACCGCAGCGACAAAGGGAACATCCAGTGGGCCACGATGGTGAACCGAGGACCCGGGCGGGGGCACGGGACCGCCCCCGGATTGCTTGGCAACGAGAGGCCTCGGCGTTTGCCACGCGTCGCCGCCGGATGATGACACGTCAATGCTCGCAGGGGCGGGATCGGTGGTCATCGCGAATTGATCCGCCGGCTCAGGACCAGTTGATGACAGCAGCCCCGAGACGGCCGCCCAATAAACACCGGCGAACAGCGCCAGCCCGATCCCAGCCGCGGCGGCGATCGGCCCGTACCGACGACGTCTCCGTCGATGACGCCGACGCAAATCCTCACCCGTGGGCCCCATCAGCATGGGTCGAGCCAGGCGCGGCTCGAGCTCCGCCAGAAGATCAACCGGCACTGGCGGCTCGCCCAGCGATTGCAGCAGCTCCCGGTCGCGCTGCATCGCCTGGATAACCCCACGCCCATGCGGATCCTCGCGGATGCGCCGCCACAGGGCCTTCGCCTCCTCGGGACCGAGCTCACCCTCAATGAGCGCCAACAGGTCGGATTCGTCGAAGTGATCCAGCATGAGTCGAGCCTACAAGACTACGCCCAATCCCAATTCCCTTGTGAGCCGTTCACCAGTCAAAGCAGGATCCGGTCGGAATCTTCACCGCCCATCGTCCCCAACCGAGCGGTTCAACTCCAACTCGGCCGCGGCCCGAAGGGCGGCCCGTGCCCGGAAAAGCCTCGATTTCACGGTGCCCACGGGGACACCCAGCACCGTCGCAATCTGCTGATAGTCCAGGTCTTGGATATCTCGCAGGACGATCACCGCCCGCATCTGGGGGTCCAAACGCTGCAGCGATCGCTCAAGGATCGCGCGTAGTTCGGCCTGTTGGACGCGAGCCGCACCGGAAAGTTCCCCTCGGGCGGGGAGGCTTTGGAGCCTCGGGGTCCCATCCTCGTCCCACAAACCGTCGAGGCTGCTAGCCCGCCGGACCCGCTCACGCCGCAGGTGGCTCAGGCAGCAGTTCATAGCAACCCTGATGATCCAAGTACTGAGCTTGGACCGCCCGTCGTAACTGTCAAGACCCTGCAACACCTTGACCATCGCTTCCTGGGCCAGATCGCGGGCGTCGTGCTCGTGGCGAACCATCCGGTAACAGACGCTGTAGATTCGGTGCTGGTAGACGTTCAGCAGCTCGCCGATCGCGTCGGGATCACCGCGGCGATAGGCCTCGAGAAGCTGCAACTCGCGCAAGGGCGTCACGTGGGTCGCCTGGCCGGTGGCATCCGTGGGACGGCCCTGGGCTCCAGGATCGGGTTGAATTGGCGTTGCGCCGGTTCCGTCCACGTTCAATCTCTCGAATAGGTACGATGAGGGCTTGTGATCTGTTTCTGGCCACTCACACGGTCCCGGGGCGGCTGGACCGGCTCGCCCCTGCCGGAGCACCGATGGATCCAAACCTAGGCTACCGATCACCGCTGCAAACCCGCTACGCCACGCCCGAAATGCTGGCCATTTGGTCGACCCAGCGGAAGTTCTCGACGTGGCGACGGCTCTGGCTGGCCTTGGCCCAAGCCCAACACGAGCTCGGGCTCAATGTTACCACCGAGCAGCTCGAGGAACTGGGCTCCAATCTCGACAACATCGACTTCGACACGGCTGCGAAGTACGAAGCCCAGCTGCACCACGACGTCATGGCCCACATCCACGCCCTGGGCGACGTCGCCCCGAACGCCAAGCCGATCATCCACCTCGGCGCCACCAGCCAGTTCGTCGTCTGCAACACCGAGCTGATCCTGCTGCGGGAGAGCCTTGGGCTCATCGCCGCTAAGGTCGCTAAGACGATCGACGCGTGGGCCGATTTCGCCCGCCAATACCGAGACGTGCCGACGCTCGGCTTCACGCACTTTCAGCCGGCCCAGCCCACCACCGTCGGCAAGCGAGCCACGCTCTGGGCTTACGATCTCGCCATCGCGCTTGCGGACATCGAGCATCGATCTGCGACGCTGCGTTTCCGTGGCGTCAAAGGCGCAACCGGCACGCAAGCGTCGTTTCTCGATCTGTTCGACGGTGATCACGACAAGGTCGAGCAGCTCGACCAACTCGTGACCCGGAAGATGGGCTGGCCCCCTGAGCAGCGTTACGCCGTCACGGGTCAGACCTATCCACGCCTTGTCGACGCCCAAGTGGTCGGCAGCCTCGCCGTCGTCGCCGCGGCCATTCACAAATGCTGCAACGACATCCGACTCCTCGCCAACCGCAAGGAGATCGAAGAACCTTTTGGACAACAGCAGATCGGCTCTTCGGCCATGCCCTACAAGCGCAACCCCATGCTCTGCGAACGGGTGAGCGGCTTGGCCCGGTTCGTCATGGCGATGCCGGCCAATGCCCTGAATACCGCGGCCACCCAGTGGTTCGAGCGAACGCTCGACGACTCGGCCAACCGCCGCCTCACACTGCCGGAGTCTTTCCTGGCCCTCGACGGGGCGCTTGCGGTCATGAATGAGATCGCCTCGGGGCTGGTCGTGTACGAGCAAACGATCCGAGCAAGTCTCCTGGCTGAGCTCCCATTCATCGCGTCTGAGAACATTCTCATGGCGGCGGTGAAGGCGGGCGCCGATCGGCAGGAGGCACATGAGGTCTTGCGTCGCCACAGCCAGGCGGCCGCACAGCGCGTCAAGACCGAAGGAAAACCCAACGACTTGCTCGACCGCCTGCGCCGCGAACCGATGTTCGCCGCGGTCGATCTGGACGCCGTGCTGGACCCGACCGCCTACATCGGCCGAGCCCCCCAACAAGTCGACGCCTTCATCGAACAAGTGGTCCAGCCGATCCGCGACCGGTACGTCGACACCGCCGACGATCCGATGGCTACCGGCCCCCCGGCGCGGTGTCGATAGCTCCAGCCGGTGCCTCACGACTGATAGACCACCGCTGGGGCCTGTACACTTGCGACGTGCCGATTCCGCGCCTCAGCCCCAACGACACCGCGCTGCTCGTGATTGACGTGCAGGAGCGACTACTGCCCACGATCGTCGACCGCCAGCGGCTGATCACCAACTGCGCGATCCTGTTGCAGATGGCGGGCCTACTCGACCTTCCCTATCTCGTCACGGAGCAGTACCCCACGGGGCTCGGACGGACCGCGGACGAGGTCACCGCGGCTATGCCCGACCCGTCCCGCCGTATCGAAAAGATGCGATTCAGTGCCGTGATCGACCTGGTCGACGAGCAGCTCCATACCTGGCGCCGCACCAATGTGCTGATCTGCGGGATCGAGGCTCATGTCTGCGTGCTCCAGACGGTGCTCGATCTTCAGGCCGCCGGCCGGCAGGCGTTTGTGTGCTCCGACGCGGTCTCGGCAAGCCAGCCGGACCAGATCGGCCCGGCGCTTGACCGCATGAAGCGATCCGGGGCGATTGTGACCGGGGTGTTGTCGGCGATGTACGAATTGCTCGCCGATGCGAGGCATCCGCAGTTCCAATCGTGCCTGCAACTGGCCAAATTGCTGGTGTAACGGGGCCTTTGACCCGCCCACAACCCGATCAGGGTATGAACAGATCACCAAAACCGGCCCTGAGGGTGCTGTACGGACGGTCGGACAGCCGATAGAATGGCACGACAGTGCGGTGGCTTTGTCCCGGCTCCCGACCGGTGTCGATCGAACTGTCGACCGTCCCAAGTAGCAGTGAGGCCGAACATGGAACAGTACGACCAGCTCAAAAGGCTCATCGAAGATGCCGACGAGGACATCGCCAAGGCTGAAGGTGGCAACAAAGCCGCCGGAACACGAGTCCGCAAGGCGATGCAAGAAGTCAAGAAGGTGGCTCAACAGGTCCGAGTAAGCATCCTGGAAACCCGCGGCTAGGCCCGCATGGGCTCCACGACGTCTGGGCGGTTCCGGCACGAAGCGGGTGTGACCCTGGATTTTTTCGACGCCGTCCTGTCGCCGCCTTCCTGCTGCCGGAGACACCTGCGTGGCCGCCTCGGCACTGTTTGATCTCACCGAACTCGATCTGACCCAGGTGGTCGTTTCGTCGCAGCGCGTCGGTGAGATCAATCCCCAGGCTGGGCACATGCGCCAGCTCGATCACCTGATCTGGCTGACGGACGACTTCCGATTCGCCCTCGGCGTCAAACACGTTCGAGACGACGAGTTCTGGGTGCCCGGGCACGTTCCCGGACGACCGTTGTTGCCGGGCGTGCTCATGATCGAGGCCGCGGCTCAGTTGTGCAGCCTCACGGAGCGGCTCCGACCCGAGATCGACGCCGATACGTTCATTGGCTTTATCCGCTGCGATGACGTGATCTTCCGCGGGCAGGTCGTTCCCGGCGACACGCTCTACCTCCTGGCCAAGCTGCTCTCGCACCGGCCGCGCCGTTTCACCAGCGCTGCCCAAGGCATCGTCAACGGCAACCTCGTATTCGAAGCCACGATCACCGGCATGGTGATGTAGCGCCTCCTCTCTCGGCAACCCCCGAACCCGGACAACTCACCGATCCGTGGCGACGGGCCGGGGATCAAGACAATCTTCCCAAGTCGCGCACGATCGCCGCACAATTGGGGTACATGCCGACGTGCGGTTGGCCGCCGTGGCGCGCGCGAGCAAGGAAGGAACCACAGATGAACACAGATGAGCACAGATGGGGGG
>JAZFYE010000158.1:0-3402 GCA_036475395.1 Phycisphaerales bacterium | reverse complement strand
GGATCGATGGCCCGGCGATCGAATACGCCGATCGTCACCACGCTAAGGCGCTGGTCGTCGTCGTGGTGGAAATATGCCTCGAAGCTCTGGACCCGCAGTTCAGTTGCGTAGGCCTCAGCTTTTTGATGAATCTGCTCGAGCGTGAGCTTCCCACTCTCAAAGTCACCCCAGACCGCAACCTGTAGGGTATAAAGTGGATTGACGTTCGGGTGAAGCTGCCGAACTGACATGAGCTCGTACGGATGCATGGCGCCGGGGGGGGGCTGCAACCGTATGCGCGTCAGCATTGCACGAGGGAAGGCCTGACGGTCGCGGATGGTAATCTTTTTGATCGCCTCCTTGTCCTGTTGCGCTGCGGGGTCCTGTGCACTCTCATAGTTGCCATAAATGACCATCGAACCACTGGAGGTCGTGTGAACCCTCGCCCCGGCCAATTGGGGAACGGCGGTCCGGAGTTCCTGCACCATGGTGGCCGCGTGCTGGCGGTGCCCCGTCTGGGAGAAGGTCTGGAGCACCAACGTCCAGATCGTGGTGGACCGACCAGGCCGGGCGGGAGGGGTCCTCGATCCGATCGTGGTCGGGGCACGATCGGTGCGGGTGCGATCCGGGCCCAGCCAGTCATCACCCCAATCGGCACGCTCGCGAGGATCGTGGCTGCCCTGCGGCGCGATTGCCTGGCCCGTGACGGCGTTGCGAGCTGACTCAAGCCCGGAACGCCCGGGTCGGCCGTCATCGCAGCGGGCCAGGATGCACGCACACATCGTGATGGCGAGCCCTTTATAGACGGTTTTATCGGGTCTTGTGTTGCGGTGTCTCATCGCTGAGAATTCCGTGGCCGTGCGGCGGTGATCGTACCGGCAACTGTCGTGACAATGATACCCTAAGATGGTGCGAGCAATGAACTTGCGGCAACTGGGCCAAATCGCCGAAAGTTCAAGCGAAACGGCGCGAGCCGACGATAGACTGTCCGTGGTCGCGGGCTTTTGAGTCGCTTCCACGACCACGTAATGGAGGGTGGATTGACCTGCGAGGCGGACCCGGAAGGGGCCGTGTTGGAGCCGTTGCATCATGCCCGACATCTCCTCAATCGGCCATGGGTCGGTTGGACCGGTGAACCGACCGGCAGGACCCGCCTCCTCGGCGCGCCGGTCGGACACGAAGGAAGCGACGGAGACGACCGCGCGCCCCGGCGATCGTGTCGAGTTGTCCGAGCACGCCCGTCTCTTGGATCAGCTCCGCCATCTGCCGGACATACGGCAAGAGCTCGTTCGGACGATCCGCCACGCGATCACCCAGGGCACCTACGAGACACCTCAGAAGCTCGGCGAAGCCATCGAGCGGCTGTTCGCCGAGTTGGGTGAATAGCGCTACGGCGACTCACCTGACGCGCCAGATAGCCGAAACCCAAGCTGGCCAAGGGATCGCTCGGCCAGGCCTGTGCAATGCGCACCACCACTAACTCGAAAGAAAGCAGCGTCTGAATCCTCTCGCTCACGGCGAGACTCAACTGTCGCCGAGCAAGCCAAGCTGCCGGTACTTCTCGCGATACTTCCGATGCATGGTCTCTTGACGATTGCCCAAGTCGATTCGGCGACCGTCGATGAACGCGACCAGCGTATCGGTCGTGATTTGTAACGGATCGCCTTGGGTGATGATGAGCGTCGCGGCCTTGCCCACCTCGATCGAGCCGTGCGTATCGCCGAGGCCGAGAATCTCAGCTGCGCTGAGCGTCACGGCCCGCAGGGCCTCGCGCCGCGGAAGCCCAAAGGCGACCGCAGTCGCCGTGTTGTGGTTCAGATTGCGCTCGTGGGCGGGCGATGTTCCCGAGGCGATGGCAAACCGAACGCCGGCCGCGTGCAGCCTGGCCGGCAGGGTGAACTGGCTGTCGTAAGGCTCGTAGCGGTGTCGAGGCAACCGGTGCAGCCCGGCGATAATCACCGGGATATCGTGCTTGAGAATCAGAGGAATTGCCTTGTCGGCCTCCTGACCGCCGACGATCACGATTCGCAAGCCGCGGCGCGTAGCCCAGGCGATCGCAGACTCGATCTGCCCGACCGATGACGCTCGTACGAAGACCGGCTTCTCGCCGTTGATCGCGCTGCGCATTGCTTCGTAACGCAGGTCCGTTGCCTGGGTTGGATCAGATTCACGGGCTTGCAAATAAGCGACCGCATCATCAAAGAGTCGTTCGATCTCTTCGAGGCTCTCGCCGATTTGCTTGCGCTGCTCGGCTTCGCTTTGTTGTCTGCGAAAGGAGAAGCCCGTGAACGGCTCGGTGCGAGGCCAGTTCACGACAAGTCCCGCCTCGGCGTCGATGGCCATTTGCTCCCATGTCCAGCCGTCCAGCCGGATGGTTGAGCACCGGCCAGCCACGAGACCGCCGCGTGGAAACACCAACCCGGTGAGAATGCCGTTGGACCGCGCCACCGGAATAAGGGAGGAATCCGGGTTGACGGCAACGGCAGCGCGCACCTCCGGCGTAACCCGGCCCAGTTCGGTCGTATCGACCGTGACCTGCACCGACTGCGTTTCAACCAACCCCAACGTTGTGTCCGCGGCGATGAATCCGGGATAGATATGCAGACCGTGCGCGTCGATCACTTCCGCCCCGGGAAGTTGTGGTGGACGGCCCCGCCCAACGTCCGAAATCACGCCTTTGTCAAAGACGACGTACCCGTCGTCTTCGAGGGGATCGCCGGAGACCGGGTGGATCGTCGCGGAGTGGATAATGACCGGATGGTCTTGCGGCGGGGCGGGAATCTGTTGTGACTGGGCGGCAGCGGGGCTACCGGCGGCCAGAATCGCGGCCGCGACGATGCTCGTTGGCCATTGCCAGTGTCCGCTCATCGGCTCGTCCTCCAACAGCATGAGTAGGGTGGATCAGGATGATCAGGTTCGGCGGAGGATACCCCCTCGGCCGTCGGGTCCGATGGCGTCGCGGGTTCGTCGGTTTCTGTCGCCTTTAGCTTGCCGTGCGCTTCGCGAAGGACTCGTTGGATCAGACCTTGGCGCTGGGCTTGAGCCGAGGCCCGAAGGTCACGATCCCGGTTGAGGTCGAAATACCGTGCGCCCTCGATCCATGTCTGCTCGCAGCGAGCGTAGGTGCTCAGCGGGCTTTCGGACCAGATCACGAAGTCGGCGTCTTTGCCGACCTCCAACGAACCGGTGCGATGGTCGATTCGAAGTTGTCTCGCGGGGTTGATCGTAACGATATTCAGCGCGTCCTGCGGGTCGAGTCCGCCGTAGCGAACGGCCTTGGCCGCTTCCGTGTTCAGGCGGCGAGCGAGCTCCGATGAATCCGAGTTGAACGACACGATCACGCCAACATCGTGCATCAGCGCGCCGTTGTAGGGAATCGCGTCCATCACCTCGATCTTGTAGGCCCACCAATCACTGAAGGTG
>JAZFYE010000157.1:0-9673 GCA_036475395.1 Phycisphaerales bacterium | reverse complement strand
CTGATCGACTTGGAGTTGACGAGGTCGGCGACTTTGCTCAGTTCATCCGGGTCTCGAACGCTCATCCGCTCCTGAACCGTCCGCCTCAGCTTCAGGAAGCCCTTGCGCATTTCCTCGACCGCCAGCTCGTCCAGCGTTCGCAGTCGACGGTTCCCGAGGTGGTCGATGTCGTCGACATGCGCCTTGTTCCGCTTGGCCCGCAGGTCCAGGATGTAACGGATCACCGCGAGGAAGTCCTCAGCCCGAATGTGCTGCACATCTTCCTCAGCGGCCTCATAGATCTTGTCCAGCTCGAACTTCCGGTTGATCCGGAATCGCCCGACCTTCCCGAGCCGGTATCGCTTGTTGTCGAAGAACTTCTCCCGAAACAACGATCGCGCTTTCTCCACCTGCGGCGGATTGCCCGGCCGAAGCCGACCGTAAATCCGCAATAGCGCCGCCTCGTGTTCGGTGACCTCGGCCAGGAAGTCCAGTCGCTCCTCCGCCAGCGTGTTCAGGAGCAGCGGGTCCACCGCGTCCGCGATCACGTGCACGCTCTTGAGGTCCGAGGACAGAATCGCCTCCAGAGCGTCCCCGAGCTGGACGCCGATCCGGCACAACTCTTCGCCCGTGTCCGTGTCGATGATCATCTCCGCCGAGTAGTGCTCAGGCTTGAGCTTCTCGACCTTGACCGCCTTCACCTTGTAAAAAAGCTCCAGCAGCTTGTCCGTCGCGCTGTACTGCTCGTCCAATGCCCGCAGGAACGTCGTGGCGGCGATCTTCGTCGACTGATCGATTCGCATCATCAGCACGTCCTTCTTCGTCACCTCCAGCTCGATCCACGAGCCACGCTCCGGGATGATCCGAGCTGAGTGCAGCGGTCGATCGCCGATCGACGAGACGATCCCGAAGTCCACGCCCGGGCTGCGATGCAATTGGCTCACGATCACCCGCTCCGCACCGTTGACGATGAACTCGCCCCCGCCCATCATGATCGGAATCTCGCCGAGGTAGATCTCCTCTTCCGCGATCTCGTCAATCCCCTCGCGGATCAGTCGCACCGCGATCCGAAACGGCATCCCGTAGGTCAGACGAAGCTCGCGGCATTCGTCCGGCGTGTACCGCGCCTCATCCAGCTTGTAATAAAGGTATTCAAGACGCATCGTCCCGTCGTAGGACTCGATCGGGAATACCTCGCGCAGCAAGGCCGCTAGGCCGACCGTTTCGTTTCGCTCCTTCGGGGACAAATGCTGCTGCAGGAATCGCTTGTACGATCCCGATTGGACCTCCGTCAGCGTCGGCACAGCAATCGCATCGCCGCGCTTCGAGAAATCGCGCACGTTCTTTGCAACCATCAATTCACCTCGAAAGTCGACACGAAGGGCGCATGCCGTAGTCCGGGGTCCTAGTGGCTCAGGTCAAGTGAAAAAGGGGGCTGGTTTATGTCGGCTCCGCCAAGTCCCGTATCTTAGCCGGCCCCTCGCACACGTACAACGGCCATGCACGGTCATTTTGGCGTTTTCTTGAGAATTCCTTCTGCCCCGGCATGGCTCTTGCGGCGATGCCCAGTCCGACCGCCCCCGGCCTGAAGCATCGCCCGCCGTACACCCTCTATCCATTCGCCTCGCCCAAACCTCGGGCCCCGACCTCCGCTGGTGCGAACCCGCCTCTCCAGCGATCCTGCCCATCAGCCTGCTGTGCTCTTGACTGCCGTACCGTAGGGTCCTGCCGCGAGGACCCCCATCCGACTACCACCGATCCCGTTGACCGCCGCCGCCGCCACGCTGGTCTCGCTCGCGCGGCCTCGCCTTGTTCACTTTCAGGGTTCGTCCGCCAAGTTCAGACCCGTTGATGGCGTCGATCGCGGCCTGGCCTTGCGCATCGTCCGTCATCTCGACAAATCCAAAGCCCCGGGATCGACCGGTGTCGCGGTCCGTGACGATCGTCACGCTCTGGACCTCACCGTGCTGACCGAAAAGCTGCTCCACCTCCGACTCCGCCGCGTCAAACGAGAGGTTCCCAACATAGATCTTAAACATCATCCGCTTCCGCACCCGAGAAGTTCTTCGCCGATGTTGACCCTCGGGTCGATCAACCTCGGGACCGTCTGGTCCTGTCGCCTCGCGACCCGGCCAGAGTACGGTCTAGGAAATTCAGGCCCGGATCATACGCCAAGTCCCCCGCCTTGGCCAGCGACGGCGGTTTTGACGACGCTTTAGCCCCCACCCCCACCGCGCAATACAAAGCCGCGACCGTTGGTTGCGGCCTCTCGTGACCGGACCTTCCAGCGAGCTCCCGATTCCATCCGGATGTCAGCCGGGTTCGCGCTCGCACGCAATTCACCACCCATTCCCACCGCCAACCCATCGCTCACGCGAGCCGGGAGAGCCTGTCCCGATTCCCTCGGTATCGTGAGTGAGCGGCTACCGCCCACACACCATCAGTCGTCACTCGCTGCGCGATCGCCGGGGGCGACCCACACTGACGACGCGTCCCGGAGTGCCGGGATTCGCCGCCAGTGGCATGCGCAAGCACGATTCAGAGCCGCGGCATCTCGCCGCGGAGTCGAGCCCGAGCCTCAATGGCGGGGGTTCGACCAGGGGTAGGGCAGGCCTTGAGCCTGCCAGCTTAGCCGTAGCCCAGGCTTTGAGCCTGCCCAATCCACAAGCGAGTCAGGCCAAAGGCCTGACCTACTCACTCCACGCGCGAAACGTAGATCGCCTACCAGAATGGTGGGATCCCGATTCAATCGGGATCTCGGCTGTCCAGATCGCACGCTCCGGGATCCCGATTCAATCGGGATGCCACCTGGCTCCATGACCATTGGGTTAAAGGCTCTTGGAATTTGGGCTTGAATATCGTGGGGGGACGTTACACTGGTATGCGAATGGCTAGGCGATCGACCTCTGACGAAGCCGTATCGGGAATCTCGGTTCAAGCAGCGAGGACGGACATGGGATATCTCACACCAGTTCTTTTTGCCGCAGCACCGTCAGTTCTGAGCACCGCCCCAGCCTACGCCGACCTGGGCGATCAACTCTTCAAGCTCCTACCCGATGACGGGGCGATGTACGACTTCTTCGGCCTCTCCGTCGCGATCAGCGGCGCCACGGCCGTCGTCGGGTCCTATCAGCACGATGACAACGGCCCCGACTCCGGCGCCGTCTACCTCTTTGACACCCCCGCGGGCCTGCAGATCGCCAAGCTCCTACCCGATGACGGCGCGGCGTTCGACCGGTTCGGCATCTCCGTCGCGATCAGCGTCGCGACAGCCATCATCGGGGCCTTCGCAGACGACGAAAATGGCTCCGTGTCCGGCTCCGCCTACCTGTTTGACACCACCACGGGCCGGCAGATCGCCAAGCTCTTGCCCAACGACGGCGCGGCAGACGACCGGTTCGGCCACTCCGTCGCGATCAGCGGCGCCACCGCCATCGTCGGGGCCTGGTGGGACGACGACGCGTGTCCGGGCGATCCGGAATGCAACTCCGGCTCCGCCTACCTCTTTGATGCTGCCGGCCCCGGAAAGTGTCCGTGGGATTTGAACGACGACGGCGTCGTCGGTGCATCCGATCTGCTCGCATTACTGGTCAGTTGGGGGCCGTGCAAAGGCTGCCCCGCCGACTTCGACGGTGACGGCAACGTGGGGGAGGCCGACCTCTTCGCCCTCCTCGTCAACTGGGGGCCGTGTCCGTGAGAGTGAGGATCAATGATCTGATCATATACGTGGATAACTGGAGCTGGGTCGGCGCCAAGGAGGTTCGTTGGGGCTGCGCTTGGCGTGGAATATCGTGATCGGACCTATGGTTGGAGCAAGTGATTCGGTCGTATTTGAGGCGGCGGTGATAGGATAAGGTTGAGTCAGTTAAGAAGAAGGAAGTGATGAAATGAATTATGGTTGTTGTGCGTGGGTTGTATTGCCCTTTCTCGCCTTCGCAGACGGGGATGTGCCGAGGGCGCCGATGGCGGCTTCGGGCGGCCCGGCCGAGTGCCTGATCGAGCCTCTATTCAGTGAAGTGCACGTCGTCTCAACGGCTGCCGACGGGGTTCGAGGGATCGCCGTTGCGGATCTCGACGGCGATCTGGATGTCGATATCCTCTCTGCATCAAATTTCGACGACAAGATCGCCTGGTACGAAAGTGACGGCGCATCAGTACCGAGCTTCACCGAGCACATCATTACAACAGCAGCCGACGGCGCTCGGGACGTCTTCGCCATCGATCTTGACGGCGATCTTGATGTCGACGTGCTCTCCGCGTCAGCCAGTGACGACACGATCGGGTGGTATGAGAACGACGGCGCCACGCCGCCCAACTTCTCCAAACGGATCGTTATCACGACGGGGGCAGACGGCGCTCGGGACGTCTTTGCCATCGATCTGGACGGTGATCTTGATATCGACGTCCTCTCCGCGTCAGCCAGTGACGACACGATCGCGTGGTATGAGAACGACGGCGCCACGCCGCCCAGCTTCACCGAGCACATTATCACGACGGGCGCAGACTTAGCCGAAAGCGTCTTTGCGATCGATCTGGATGGCGACACCGATATCGATGTGCTCTCCGCGTCTTCTTTCGACGATACGATCGCGTGGTATGAGAACGACGGCGCCACGCCGCCGAACTTCACCGAACACATCCTTACAACCGCAGCAGACGGCGCCTTAGCTGTCTTTGCGGTCGATTTGGACAACGATCTGGATATCGATGTCCTCTCGGCGTCGATCAACGACGACACGATTGCGTGGTATGAGAACGACGGGGGCGCACCACCGAGCTTCACCGAACACATCATTACCAGGGCAGCAGACGGTGTTCGAGGCGTCTTTGCGACCGATCTGGACGGCGATCTTGATATCGATCTTCTTTCGGCGTTGGGCGGCGCCCTGCTCGTGTGGTACCGGAACGACGGGGCGACCCCGCCGAATTTTACCCAGTTCACCATTGCCGGCGATGCTTCTGGAGTACGGGCGGCGATCGCCCACGATATCGACGCCGATGGCGATAACGACGTGGTATGGTCGTCGTTTTCAGCCGACAAGGTCTCGTGGCACGAGATGTCGGAACCGGTTTTCGGCACGTGCTGCCTGTCCGACGGCAGTTGTCTGGATGCCATGTGCCTAGCGGATTGCGCGGATATGCTCGCGTGGGCTTGGACGCCCCAGGGCACCTGTGATCAGACCGATTGTCCCGGCGGGGACGCCCCGGCTGCATTCCTTGTTGACAACCTCAACATCGACAACTTTATACAGATCATTGCGGATCTTGCCGCGTTCAAGACACGGTATTGGAACCTGCCGGGGAACGACCTTGCCGTGGAATATCTCGTGCAGAAACTGGAGTCGTTCGGCTACGACAACGTCGTTCTGGACCCCTACGAGTTTCAGGGCCAGGAGAAGTTCAACGTATATGCGACCAAAATCGGCACAACGCGCCCCTTGGAGATGTACATCCTCGGCGCCCACTTGGATAGCTTCAACATAAACGGAAACTTCCAGGACGCGCCCGGCGCCGATGATGACGCCTCGGGCTGCGCATCCGTACTCGAGATGGCCCGGGTATTCGCCAACGCGCAGACCGACGTGAGCATTCGATTTGTATTGTGGAACAACGAGGAGACCGGGCTCAACGGAAGCGAGGCCTACGTCGCCGGTCACCGCGATCTGCAGGGGACTCCCGAAGAACCGGCGTGGCTGGGTATGATCCAGCAGGACATGATCCTGTACGATCACGGTCCGGGCAAGGTGCCGGACGCCGATGTTGAATATCAGGCTGCAAACCAGGCCAACGGCCTCGCCGCGATCCTGGCCTCGTTCGTCGCTGGGGCCATGCAGCGCTACGGCGATATGCCCGCCGAAGTCGGCGACAACATGAACAATACTGATTCCAGGCCTTTCTGGAGCGACACTGCCTCGATCAGTGCGCGTGAGAACCAGCGGGTTTCGGAAATCGGCAGCGGCAGCAATCCCCACTGGCATCAGCCTTCCGATTTGCCCGAGACGTATAGCGCCGAAGATTACGAGTTCGGCTTCAACATCGTAAAGATGGTCGCCGGTGCCGTCGGTGAGTTGGTCAACGCTTCGCCCAATCCGTGCCCTTGGGATCTCGACGGTAGCGGCATAGTCGGCGCGACCGACCTGCTCTCGTTGCTCGTCAATTGGGGGACGTGCGCCGACTGCAACGACTGCCCGGCTGACTTTGACGGCAACTGCACCGTCGGGGCGACCGACCTGCTCGCCCTCCTCGTCAATTGGGGGCCGTGTCCCTGAAGAAGGCAGCGTGGCATCGTGGCAGCGTGGCATCGAGGGGGAAGAAGAAGGCATTAGGCATTGGCATTGGGCAGTCAAGAAGCCCTCGGGTTGGAATCCGTGGGCGTCGGTCTGGTGGCATTGCGTTGCCCAGTGATTCGCCTGGTCACTGAAGTGACCAGGCGTCCTCGATTGCGCGACGGGGTCATGCTTGAGTTCGTTCGTTGGCGAGCACGCGGCCCTCAATCCCTGACCCCTGACTCCTAACTCCCGCCTCCTCCCACTCATCTGTGTCCATCCGTGGTTTCTTCCCCTCTGCAGCTAAGCGGTGAGTCCCTTTCTCGCCTTCGCATAATCAGTTGTCAGCGCGGCGCGATTTGCGCGCGCAATCCGTCTCGCGCGCAGCGATGACCACGCCTTATGGTGTGAGCGGTGCGCGCGATTCTTGGTGACGTCGTGGGCTACGCCGCCTTGGTGCCGGCTACGCCGTCGCGGGTGACCACGAACAGCTCGTCGGTGATCGGATAGGGCATACGTTTGAATTCGAGGTGGACGCGCTGACGGAGGCGATCGACGAACTCGTCGGGATCGCAGGTCAGGGCGAGGAATATATCGCGGGCCGGGGTGGCGACGTAGAAGTCGCCGTGCAGTTGCGGCGCAAGCCGCGCGTGCAGCGTGCCCAGCAACAGACGTGCGGCGTCATACCCATCCTGACGAGCGACGATCGCCGCCCGACCGCCCTCGGCCGAGTCCACGATCTGGATTTGCAGATCAGGCGCGTAGGTGTGGAGGTTCTCACGCGAGATCGTGTCGAGGTCGTCGACGTGCAGCCCCCATTGCAACATCTGCTCGACCGTGATGCTGATGGTCATCTGCGGCATGTCCAGAACGAACACGACCACCGTGTCGTTGACGAACGGTATGTAGGCCACCCGCTCCTTGTCGAGGTGATCGAAGATCTTCAGCGGCTGGATGCGCGGCATGATTCGCGGCTTGGCGACCGACAGCGGCAGAGGCATCGAGGTGAGGGCGTCTCCCTCGATCAGCCGGTCGAGATAGTTCTCCACGAGCTCCACGCCCCGCTCGGGCTCGTGCAGCACCATCCGATAGAGGTTCTCCAGCCCCAAGTGCTTACCGTTGAGAATCAGATCCAGCGGCCCGGCCAGCTCGATGGCGCGCTGCGGATAGTGGCGCTGGAGGATCTTGGCCACCTGCTCGCCGAAGGCCTCTGGTTCTCGGGGCATTTGCGCCATGCGTTACTCCGTCACGACCCGGGGGGGTTATCGCAACTATAATAATGACACACGTTTACCTCTTCGGCATTCCCGATCCGGCCTTCTATTGAAAAAAAGTCGTCGAGCGTTGTATCGGTCAGGCCGTGCCGGTGCGTGTGCTTTTGACCGGGGGGCGGGTCGGCTATCGGTCCATGTTGCCCACAACCCGGCCATCGGCGGGTAGGCTTTTAGCCATGCACAGGAGCTGCGTCATCGGAACGATCGCGGTGGGACCGGGCCGGCCGTTGCTGGTCATCGCCGGGCCATGCGTGCTGGAGCAACCGCAGACCAACGAGCTGATTGGGACGGCCATCCGCGATATGTGCGCCGAACTGAAGCTGAGCTTTGTGTACAAGGCGAGCTTCGACAAGGCGAATCGCTCAAGCATTCGATCGCCGCGAGGTCCGGGTCTTGAGGCCGGCCTCGCCGAGCTGGCGCAGCTGCGGGAGAAGCTCGGCGTGCCGGTCACGACTGATGTTCACGAGCCGGGCCAGGTCGAGGCGGTGGCCGAGGTCGTTGATCTGTTACAAGTCCCGGCGTTCCTGTGCCGCCAGACTGATCTCCTTCTCGAATGCGCGCAAAGCGGCAAGGCGGTGAACGTCAAGAAGGGGCAGTTCATGTCGCCGGGCGAGATGCAGCACGTGGTCGGCAAGCTTACGGAAGCAGGCTGCGCGCAGATCATGCTCACCGAGCGGGGGACGTTCTTCGGCTACCAGCGTTTGGTGAACGATTTTGTCGGACTGGGTGACTTGATGGAATTGGGCCCTGCGATTTGCTTCGACGTGACGCATTCTACGCAACTTCCGGGCGCTGGTGAGGGGACAACCGGCGGCCGACCCGAGCGCGCCGCGCTCCTGGCCAGGGCCGCGGTCGCCGCTGGTGTTGATGCCGTTTTCTTGGAGTGTCATCCAAACCCGGATCGAGCGGTGTCGGATGTGAGCACGATGCAACCGCTGGAGGTCATGCCGAGCATTCTGCGTCAGCTTGTGGCCATCCGGACTGCGATGGCGTCAGAAAGGCAGCCGGCCGAAGCCAAGACCGCCAAAGTGTGATTCTTGATTGGTCCGATAGGCTTCCGATCGGCTGTTTTGGGGCCGAAACGCGCGGGTTCTGCGCCGCGGGTAGGGAACGGTGTTTGCAGAGAAACGATTCTGCGGGGATCGCGGTGGATTAGTTTGGCCGGTCCCGAGCCGCGCGGCTACGATCAGGATGAGCCATGAAGTGTGATTTTTGCGACAAGCCGGCCGTCGTGCACGAAGTGACCGTGAAGAACGGCGTGAAGAAAGAGATCCATCTGTGCGAGGCGCACGCCCAGGAGGCTGGGGTGGCGATGCCCACGCACCAGCCGATCAATCAACTCCTGACGCAGTTTGTCATGTCGCACAGCGCCAAGGCCGGCGCCGCCGCGAAGCGGAAGTGTTCGAGCTGCGGCATCACCTTCGGCCAGTTTCGCCAGAGCGGAACGCTGGGGTGCCCAGACTGTTATGACGCATTCGAGAAGCAGCTTGCTCCGTTGATCGAGCGCGCGCAAAACGGAGCAACGCACCATCGAGGAAAATCCCCTCGTCGCGCCGGGTCGTCGATCGATCGCACGCACCTGATCCGGCAACTCACCAAGGAGCTGGACCAGGCCGTCGCGGCGGAGCAATATGAGCGCGCCGCCAAGCTGCGCGATCGTCTGCGCAGTCTGGACACGGAGCTGTCGGCCTCGGCTGGCGGTGATCTGGGCGTTCATCAAGGCAAAGGCGAGGCGAACTCACCGTAAGGATGGACGGGGTACGCACCGATGGAATTCGCATCACAGGGTCCCTGGTTGAGCAACGACGGTCCTGAATCCGACGTGGTCATGAGCTGCCGGGTTCGCCTGGCACGCAACCTGGCGGGGTTCCCCTTCGTGGTCCGGGCCAGCGACGCTCAGCGGCGGGAGTTGGTCCACCTGGCACGGCAAGTCGTTCTCGAGAGCGACTTGTCGAAGGAGATGATCTGGGTTGATCTGGCTGAGGCCACGGCTCGCGACCGCCAACTGCTTGTCGAACGACACCTCATCTCGCGCCACTTGGCCGAGGCCGACATCCCCCGCGCCGTCGCCGTGTCCAACGACGAGACCCTCAGCATCATGATCAACGAGGAAGATCATCTGCGGATGCAGCTGATCGCACCCGGCCTGCGGCT
>JAZFYE010000156.1:0-3060 GCA_036475395.1 Phycisphaerales bacterium | reverse complement strand
GCGGCTGGTCGTTGATGAATCTGTTGGCCGGTGCGATGAGCGAACAAGGGCAGATTAATTTCTCGATGCAATACCCCGGTGTGGTCAAGGCGTGGCATCGACACGACAAGCAGACGGACTTCTGGATTTGCGCCATCGGTCACATCAAGGCGGGCATGTGGCGCGAGTCAGACGGCGTGGCGTGGATGTGCGTGTTCGGCACTCGCAACCCCGGGGTGTTGATCATTCCGCCGCCATTGTGGCACGGGGCCGCGACGGTCGGCCCGGAGTCGGCCGGCTTGTTGTACTACGTCACGCACGCCTATGACGCTGCGCATCCCGACGAGCACCGCCGGCCTTGTGATAGCGTCGAGGGGTTTCCCTGGGCGACGAGACACGGGTAGTTCAGGCAAGGCCCACGGGAAGGGAAGCGGGGATGGATCGTCGAATGATTGCGGTTCTGTTGGCTGGGACATTGCGTCCGCCGCCGCTGCGCGAAGCGCTGGGCCGGCCGATCGTGTGTCTGCCGCTGGGGCGTAGGGGGCTCGTTGTTGGACGCGTGGCTGGGAGCACTGGGCAGCATCGATGAGCTGGCCCTTCGCGCGGCCCGCGATCCGAAGCACGCGGTCGATGCGTTGCTGGTCAGGGGCCGCATTGCCGAGGGCCGAGCGGATTGGACCGCGGCGGAGCAGTTGTATCGCCGGGTTATTTCCGACCAGCCGGACAACGCCGCCGCCCTGAACAATCTTGCCTTCGTGATCGCGCAGTCCCGGGCTCGCCTATCCAAAGCGTTGCCATACGTCAAGCGCGCTGCTGCGCTACAGCCGGAACAGCCCGACATTCTGGATACCTATGCGACGGTTCTTCACGGGCTGGGGCGGTTGGATGAAGCGCACGATGCGCTGACCAAAGCTTGGCGCTTGGCCCCGCGGATGTCGCAATCCGCTTGAACCTCGTCGAAACGATCCTGGCCCAGGGCCGCTTCGATGACGCCTGGCGAATGTTGCAGCGAATCGAGCGTACGCTCAATCGTCAGCCGCAGGGCGATCCGCGGCACCTCCGACGGGCTGAGGCCCTGCGCCGGCGGCTCAACGAGGCCCAGGCTGCCGCTGTCGTTTCTGACCCGCAATGACGGGGTGACGCGCGCCGCAGTTCCCGTATGAAGTGACATCGCGTATCATGACGAGAGAGCCTTCAATGGCAATTTGCGAACAGCAATCAACCGATCCTACGTGGCGATCCGCTCGGAGCGATCGACCATGAAGGGCGTGATTCTGGCCGGCGGGCTCGGTACGCGCTTGCACCCCTTAACGGGGGTGACCAACAAGCACCTGCTGCCGATCTACGATCGGCCGATGATCTACTATCCCATCCAGTGCCTCATCAACGCCGGGCTGCGCGAGATCATCATCGTCACCGGCGGCGAGCATGCGGGCGACTTTCTCAAGCTGTTGGGCAACGGCAAGAAGCTCGGCATTCGCGAGCTGCACTACACCTATCAGGAAGGTGAAGGCGGGATCGCCGATGCGTTGCTGTTGGCGGAGGACTTCGCCGACGGCGACAAGATCTGTGTCGTGCTCGGCGACAACATCATCGAGCGAAACATCCGCCAGCCGGTGGGTGAGTTCTTCACCCAGCCCAGCGGGGCGCGAATCCTGCTGAAGGAAGTTCCCGATCCGCAACGCTTCGGCGTGCCACGCATCGAGGACGGGCGCATCGTCGAAGTTCTGGAGAAGCCTGCGGAACCTCCCAGTCACTATGCAGTCACCGGCATCTACATGTACGACAGCGATGTCTTCGATATCGCGCGAAATCTCGAGCCCAGCGCACGCGGCGAGCTGGAGATTACTGAGGTGAATAACGAGTACATCCGTCGCGGCGACCTTACGTACAGCGTGCTTGACGGCTGGTGGACCGATGCCGGTACCTTTGAGAGCTTGCACCACGCCAATTGTCTCGTAGCCAAGGGCGGGGCCAATCACGTCGAGGACGCCGTCCCGGCGCCGTTGACCGCCGAAAAGTAGGGAGTTCGACGGCTGTGGAGCGTAGCGAGCGGCGGGTTCTCATCACGGGCGGGGCGGGTTTCATCGGCTCCAACTTCGTGCGCTTCGTGATGCACGAGCGCCCGAAATGGCGCATCGTCAACTACGACGCGCTGACCTACGCGGGCAACCCGGCCAATCTTGCCGACGTCGCCGATGACCCGCGCTACCAGTTCGTGCACGGCGACATCCGCGACCGTGACGATTTGGTCCACGCGCTCACCGGTTGTGACGGCGTCGTCCACTTCGCTGCCGAATCGCACGTCGATCGCTCCATCGCCGATGCGAGTCCGTTCGTGTCCACCAACGTGCTGGGTACGCAAGTGCTGCTGGACGCCTGCCGTGAACTCGGAACGATCGAGCGCTTCGTTCACATCGGAACCGACGAGGTGTACGGCGAGTTGCCGCTGGATCGGCCTGATCTGAAGTTCACCGAGCAGACGCCGCTTCAGCCCAACAGTCCATATTCAGCTTCCAAAGCTGCCGCCGATCTGCTGGCGCTCTCGTATCACACGACGTTCGGCCTGCCGGTCGTTGTCACGCGTTGCTCGAACAACTTCGGCCCGTATCAATATCCCGAGAAGGTGATTCCGCTTTTTGTAACGAACCTGATCGACGGTCAGAAGGTGCCGCTGTACGGCGACGGGCTGAACGTGCGCGACTGGCTGCACGTGATCGACCATTGCGAAGCGGTGCTGGCGGTGTTGGAGCGGGGCGAACTTGGCGGGGTCTACAACATCGGCGGCAACAACGAGCGGAGCAACGTGAACCTCACCCACACGATTCTGGATCTGCTTGGGTGCCCCAAGGACATGATCCAGCCGGTCGAGGATCGGCTCGGCCATGATCGCCGCTACGCCATCGACTCGTCGAAGATCCAAAGCGAGCTTGGTTGGCGCCCCACGCGCAGCGCCTGGCCCGAGGCGCTGGCCCAAACGATCGACTGGTACAAGTCGAACGAATCGTGGTGGCGTCCGCTGAAGCAGCGCACTTCACCAACCGTCGCGTGAACAAAGACGGATCTCACGACACTGAAACG
>JAZFYE010000155.1:0-12614 GCA_036475395.1 Phycisphaerales bacterium | reverse complement strand
GTGATATCTTCGACGGCACCAGCGACGATCAAGACGGCAACGGAATACCGGATGAATGTGAATCCATTCCGGGCGACATCAACGGCGACGGCGTGGTCAATAGCGTGGACCTGCTCATCCTGCTCGTGAACTGGGGGCGCTGTGAGAACTGTGATGACTGTCCCGCCGATCTGGATGGTAATTGCAGTGTCGGCGCGAGTGATTTATTGATACTGCTTGTGAATTGGGGATAGGAGATAACCACAGATGAACACAGATGGCGACAGAGAGAAGGGACGGAGGCACGGAGGCACGTAGGCACGGAGGCACGAAGGAACGGAGGCACAAAGGGACGAATGGACGAAGTGTAAAGCCGCGACCGGTGGTCGCGTTAGAGAGGAAGTGGAACGCTGATCGGAGGATGAGAGTTCTCGGATCGGGTTCACGGACGATCGACGGGTCACGGATGGCCTGAACAACCCAAGTGTTCCAAGACCCACATCGAGGTGGGGCGCGATCGGTGCGCACCCGCCCCCGGAAATTGGAAGGAGGTGCCAGCGCAAGACAAGAACGCCACAACACGACGGCTCGGACGAGCCATCCAGGGGGTCCGGGGGGCGGGGGCCGGGGGGCCGGAGGAAAAAGAGCCCATGCCCGGCAAGGGGCATGGACTCACACAGAGTGCGCACCGAGCGTTCGGCGCGCCAAACAAATAGCAACCCTAGTCTAGGGAGATTCACCATGTCTTGGAACATTCTTCGACCCAAACAACCACTTCTTGGCGTGATCATTGCGGGTGGTCTGACGGTCCTTACCTCAACCGCTCCGGTCTGGGGGCAGAACGAGTCTGACAAGGTCACCGCATCGGATGGCGCCGCCAACGATGAGTTCGGCGGCCGCGTGTCGATCGACGGCGACACCGCAATCGTCGGCGCGAAATTCAACGATGATGGCGGAACGGATTCCGGCTCGGCCTATATCTTCGAGCAAGATTCGGTTGATCCGCTTGTTTGGAACCAAGTTACGATTCTCACCGCCGAGGATGATGAGGCAGGCGATCGGTTCGGACGATCGGTCGCCATCAGCGGCAACGTTGTCGTCGTCGGTGCAGTTTGGGACGACCACGGCGGCTTCACGGACGCCGGCTCCGCATACATCTTCCGCTTCAGCAATGGCAGTTGGACCCAGGAGGCGAAGCTCACCGCTTCGGACGCCGCCAGCAACGACGAGTTCGGTAGAAGCGTTGCGATCGACAGCAATGTAGTGCTCATCGGAGCACCGAGGGACGACCTCGGCAGTCAGATCAATGCCGGATCCGCGTACATCTTCCGCTACAGCAGCGGCAGCTGGAGCGAGAAAGACAAAATCACCGCCTCCGATGGCGTCAGCTTCGACAACTTCGGATTCTCTGTGTCAGTGTTGGACGACGTTGCTTTAATCGGCATGCCATTCGATGACGATGTGTTTCAGGTTTCCGGGGCCGCTTACATCTTCAATCACACTGCCAGTGACTGGACCGAAACGGTTAAATTGACTGCATCTGATGATGAGGAGGGTGATTCTTTTGGATGGTCAGTGGCGCTTGAGACGGACGTCGCCGTGGTGGGAGCGATTTTCGGTGGCGTTACGTTTAGCTCTACTGGATCGGCGTACGTGTTTCGCTTCGACGGCACGGACTGGAACGAGGAGGCCGAACTGGAAGCCTCGGAAGGCCTCTCTGGCTTCGGCTCGAACGTTGCCATCAGCGGTGACACGATCATCTCCGGCACACCAAACCACGACCAGAGCGGCCTGACCGACGCAGGCTCCGCGTGGGTCTTTCACTACGACGGCACGAACTGGGTTGAAGAGGCGATGCTAACGGCTTCCGACGCCGCCCAGGCGACAAGTTGGGGAAGGGGGTCGGATTGAGTGGAGGCATCGCCTTCGTCGGAGCCCGACTAGATGACGACAACGGCACTGACTCCGGCTCGGCGTACGTCTTTGATCCGGTCTGCCCCTGTCCGTGGGACCTCGATGGCGACGGCGCGGTCGCGATTGATGATCTTATCGATCTGCTCAACGCCTGGGGAACAGACCCCGGCGGCCCGCCCGATTTCAATGATGACGGTGATGTCGATAGCAGCGATCTTGATGATTTAGTAGATAACTGGGGTCTTTGCCCCTGCGTGTCAGGAACCGCACCGCCGTCGCTTGCGGACGAGTTGGCCAACGTCTGCCTCACCATGGACGACTGGGACGACTTCGTGGACAAGATGCAAAACGGCACCCAGGCGGAAAAGGACAACTACCTGTGCTGGATGATCCACTACCTGGAGCACTGCACTAGGTGCAACTGCGTGGACATCCCCAACTGCCCGGACGCCGATCCATTTGGTTGACTCCCCCGGAAGTGCGCCTCGCGCGCATGAGAATTGAGCCCTTTTCCCCCAGCCCGCGGCCCCCGGCCCCCGGAAGCTTTCCCGGAAGTTTCCCGGGGCTTTTCTTTTCAACAAGCCATCGAGGCCTCGTGGTATCCAGCCGCAGGCCGCAACGCCTCAGGGACAACGTCGGTGAGAGCGATCTCCTCACCCTGCTCGTCAACTGGGGGCCGTGTCCGTAGCGGCAGGCCCTCTATCGGTTTCGCGCGCGGGTAGGCAGAAGCTCCGGGAGATCATTCTCAAACCGTACCGTGTGAACGGTAAAGGCCAAGACCTGTCGAGCCTCTCCACCGGTTCGTCGTGATCGGAAGGGAACATTGCGGGTGCCGCCGAGGATGCGGACCCAGGCATTTGGGACGGGCTGGTGGTCCTGCGCATCAACCTCTTCAATCACGATCTCGATTGAGGTGGTAGCGGTGGTCACGGCCGCCACACCTGCGCCCACGGGGCTGCCCCGTTCATCGACTGGAACCTCCGCGGAGAAGGCAAGGATCTGCGGCTCGGTCGACGTTCTCAGGGCATCCATGACAGACCGCCACAACGCCGCCTCAGCCTCGTTCACTTCCTGAAAGGGTGTTCGAGGGTAGGCCAAGAACGACCAGGCAAGGAGATGCTCACCGTCAAAGACGATCTGATCCACGCGATCCCGACCGCGCAGGGTAATGGTCTCATGAAAGCGACCGTCGCTAGCCAGTGCCAGGGTGAAGCGACCGTCCAACGGCTTTCCATCAAGCTCGATGCCCACAACTTCGACACGACCGTCGAGCACAAGCACATCGAAGGAGGGACCTCCGGCAGAGCACGACACCGCTAAGAGGAAAATTGCGGCGAGCGATAACGGCCCGACCATCTTCATTGTGCTCATCCCTGTGTCCGGCTGACGTTCCATTGCTCCCGTGCCTGCCTCCCGGCGCAACCAGGCGCCACGAACGATGCTATGCCATCGTCGGCATCCTCGACCTGCTGACGCTGCTGGCCAGCTGGGGGCGGTGTCGGTAGAGAAGCTTGCCAGTGATCAGGTGGGAAGTGTTGTCGTCTCGATCTTTGCCTGCGCCACGGTTCCGCCCAATAGCGTGGCGCAGTTTGATTTCGTGAATTCTGTTCCTTTCCTATCGCGGATAATCGTAGCCCGAAACGTCGCGCCGGAGACGACCACCGCCAGCAGATCATTAGGATGCACGATCCGGCGCTAGCCGCCTTCGCGGGCCTCGTCGGGTTCGGGCAGCTTCGCCCGCCACTCGGCGGCCTTGGCGTCGTAGCCCTTGTCAGGTTCGGCCTCGTGCCAGGCGGTGTAGAGGTCAGCAAACGATCTGACTACGCCACTCGTGTATTCATTCTCTGGCCCAACCGAACCCATCAGTATCGCGTATGCCTCCTCGAGCGCCTCTTCCGCGTCCTGGTATCGATGCAACTTGAGCAATGTTCCGCCATGATCAGCGCGGAAAGCCCCGATGAACCAAGCCCCTTCCGGCCACGCGCGACGCGATGCGTCCACAGCCTGCGCTTGAAGCGCATCCGCCTCCTCGAAGCGCTCCTGCTCGACATACAGGCTAGCCAGGTTCATCATTGAAAAAAGCGTGTTCGGATGCTCCTCGCCCAGCACGCGCTTCATGATCTCCAGCGTCTTGACGTACAGCGGCTCCGCCTCGTCGTCGCGGCCCTGATTGGCGTACAGGATCGCCAGGTTGTTCATGGACCGCACCGTGTCCGGATGCTCCTCGCCCAGGACGCGCTTCCGGATCTCCAGCGTCTTGACGTTCAGCAGCGGCTCCGCCTCGTCGTAGCGACCCTGATCCAGGTACACGATCGCGAGGTTGGCCATGGACGCGAGCGTGTCCGGATGCTCCCTGCCCAGGACGCGCTTTCGGATCTCCAGCGTCTTGTCCTGCAGCCGCTCCGCTTCGTCGAAGCGGCCCTGATTGTTGTACAGGATCGCGAGGTTGTTCATGGAGTTGAGCGTGTGCGGATGCTCCTCGCCCAGGACTCGCTTCTTGATCTCGAGCGTCTTGACGTACAGCGGCTCCGCCTCGTCGTAGCGGCCCTGCTCGTCGTACAGGACCGCGAGGTCGTTCATGGAGGCAAGCGTGTCCGGATGCTCCTCGCCCAGTTCACGACGCTGTAGCAGCCGCGCCCGCTCCAGGTGGGGCTCGGCCGCGGCGTATTCGCCCAGTTGCGAGTACGTGTCCCCCAGCGTCGCACGGATTGAGGCCTCGATCAGTGGCTTACCTTCGAAGCGCCCGCCCGCGATGGACGCCCGCTCGATGCGTTTGGCCGCCTCGTCCAGCACGTCGCGCATCAGGTCGTCCGTGGCTGCGCGTTGCTCAGCCAAAGGCGCGACCGCCGCGTGCAGGTTCCTAATGAAAAGATCGTTGAGGGCCTGGGTGATATCAGGTTGGCGCAGCGCCATCACGCTGGCGCGCTGGCACACATGCGAGGCTGAGCGAGTCTACGCGGCGCTGGGCGAAAGCGAGGAGGAGGGCGAGCGACGGCGGCTGGTCGAGCTGATCGAACGGAGGGGCGGTTCGATGAGCGTCCGCGACTGGCAGCGGACGCGATCCCACGGAGACATCCACCGAGGCGGAAGCGGAGCTGAGGATGTTGGAGGAGGCTGGGTACGGCACCGTTCGGCCTGCTCCGCAGACCGGACACGGCCGCCCGTCCAAGGTGTTCACGCTGCATCCTGACGTGCCTGACACCGACAATAACCCCGTTGGCGCGATGGAATCGGGGATTTCGTCAGTGTCAGAGACAGAGTTGCCCCCAGGCCATCAGATTGACGCCAAACGAGCTTGACAAGAGCTATACAGACTCTATAGTACTATAAGTGCTAAGGAGACTAACGCGATGAAGGCGATAGAAGTCGATTTCGAGGTCTGGCAACAGCTGACGACGCTGCTTCGCGACGAGCGCGATTCGTACAACAATGTTCTGCGACGGGTCTTGAAACTGAAAGTCCAGAAGCCGGGCAATTCCTTCGAGCGGCTGCCCGAACCCTTCCGTTGTAAGGGAGGCATCATTCCCATCGGTACCCAACTGATGAGCCATTATGAAGGCAAGAGACATGATGCCGAGATGACGGAGCACGGTATCAAGTACCAAGACAAGTACTACAACTCGCCGTCTCGCGCGGCGACGGCAATCACAAAGACCAACGTCAACGGATGGATTTTCTGGAACGCGCGACTGCCTGGGGATTCCCGCTGGCAATCATTGTCGTCAATTCGACAAATTCCTCAGATCGTCTAAGTTTACAGGGGCACTCAATCATGGCGAGCATCAGCATTGACCCCAACGGCCGACGGCGTATCCAATTCGTCGGTGCGGACGGTAAGCGGAGAGCGATCCGTCTCGGCAAGGTATCGCAGCGCTACGCTGAAGCGGTAAAGGTCAAAGTGGAGGACTTGGTTGCGGCGAGCATCACCGGGCACGTGCCGGCGGATGAAACATCGCGTTGGCTGGCGGGCTTGAGCGACAAGATGACCGAGAAGCTGGCGCGCGTCGGGCTTACCCATCGGCGACAGTCAACCAAGTTGCAGGAGTGGTTGGATCGTTACCTCGATGACCGCGAAGGCGAACTGAAACCCGAGAGCGCTCGCAAACTCCGGCAGACGAAAAGCAAACTACTCGCTCATTTCGATCCAGAGACGCCGCTGCGGAGTATCACTGTACAGCAGGTTGCCGATTGGAGGCAGTATCTCAAAGGCTTGAAGCTCTCTGAGGCTGCGATCAAGACGCATAGTGGTAACGCGAAGACGATGCTGGCTGAGGCGGTTCGCCGCAAGATGATTGACGAGAACCCGTTCCAGCACTTGAAGTCTGGACCCACGCCCAGCAGGTACAGCCGATATGTCACGCCGGAAGAGATCGAGAAGATCATCGACGCTTGCCCAAACTGCGAATGGAAGTTGCTGTTTGGACTGGCTCGGTACGCCGGGCTTCGCATCCCGTCCGAATCTCAGATTCTGACGTGGGCAGATGTGGATTTCGATCGTGGCCGGCTGACGGTTCGGTCACCTAAGACTGAACACCACGTGGGCCACGAGCAGCGGATCGTTCCGATTACGCCGAAGCTCATGCCGATCCTACAGGATGCCTTCGACGCGGCGGAACCGGCTCGTAAGCTGTCGCAAACCGAGAATGACGAATCAGAGCAAGATGAAGATAACCCCGTTGATGGCGGGGCTTTGCGAAGCTCGGCAACTCGGAGCGAACAGCTCGGTAAGTGGAGCCGGGGGGAATCGAACCCCCGTGCCGGAACAGTCAGCAAGCCGCGTCTACACGTGTAGTCGCTGCGTTATCTCGGCTTCTCAGGCGGCCAGCGACCGCCTCCTGAAAAGCCATGGCATACGAGTTTCTCGCTCCGCCGAAGTATGCCGGCCCATTGGAGCCAGCCCGATGATCGTCGATCGCCAGTCGTATCGGGCGTCAAGCTGACGATCGTCACCGCGATTAGGCGGCGAGTGCTAACTCAGTGTCAGCAATTATTAGTTTGCATCCTTTTTACGTGGCAAGGATGCTCCACGACGCGCAGCGGCAAGCCTTCCCTGTCCGGTCGAATCCAATTTCGGCCCCAGTTGTCAAAGAAGAAAAAGGCACTAGGCATTGGGCACTAGTGAAGAAGGCATTATACGCATGCCGGTGATATCGGTCGAGATCAAAGACCACACCAGCGGCCGGCGGCGGTTATCCATGGTGGGGTATGATCCTGTGCTTATGAACAGGCTCGCCCAGACACCAAAACCCCCTTACTACGCTGTGGTCTTCACCTCACAGCTAACGGATCATGATCACAACGGTTATACGGAGATGTCAGACCGTATGTTCGCGCTCGCCGCCCAGCAACCGGGCTATTTGGGTGTGGAGGCCGTGCACGGCGAGGACGGCTTTGGAATGACGGTCTCGTATTGGGAGAGTCTCGACGCGATTCGGAATTGGCGAGCGCAAGCGGAACACAAGATCGCACAAGCGCAAGGCCGAGCGAAGTGGTATCAGAGGTACCAGCTTCGCATCTGTCGGGTGGAGAAAGACTACAGCTTCGTTCGCGATGGGAACTGAGATTGCCAGCGTTGAGGACTCCCGACCTTGACCCTCATCGGCCTTCATCACGCGCAGATCACGATACCTACCGGGGCGGAGGCTGAGGGTCGTGCATTTTATTGTGATCTGTTACAACTCAAGGAGATCCCGAAGCCCAAGAGTTTGCGCGATCGCGGCGGATTCTGGCTGCGCGTAGGCGAGCTCGACCTGCATGTCGGGACGCAAGACGGTGTCGATCGCCAATCTATCAAAGCGCACCTCGCCTTTGAAGTGACCGACCTGAAGCACTGGCGAACGGTTCTCGATGACCACGGCTCGGAGATTCTAGAGAGTGTCCCGATCCCCGGATTCGATCGGTTCGAGTGCCGAGATCCGTTCGGGAATCGCCTTGAACTCATTCAGCGGCAAACCTGATCGCCCACCGCCGCTCTGCCTTTATTAGACAGGGCTTTCAGCGCTACAACGCTGCCAACGCTGTGCCCCGCAGTTCCCGATGGAATCGGGACGGCGAAACCTTATCCGTGTTCGTCTGTGGTTCAGTCCCGCCTCACCCCAGCGGGTTGCCGAAGTTGTCGCGATAGACGGGCACGATCGCTTGGAGCACCTGCATCAGCACCTCGGCCGGCGTACCGACCCCAATCACGTCGCTGATCCGATGCGCATCGTAGTAGCCGAGCACCGGCGCGGTTTCCCGGTCGTAGACCTCGAACCGCCTGCGAATCACCGACTCGTCGGCATCGTCAATTCGCCCTTCGGTCTCGGCCCGCTTTTTCATGCGTTGCACCATCTCGTCGATGTTGGGGGCCTTGAGATGGATGATTCGCAGCACCTCGATGTGCTCATCGACGATCTTCGCCTGGTTGACGTTGCGCGGAATGCCGTCCAACACGAGCAGGTCGGTGCCGGGGCGGAACGCCTGCTCGTCGATCTTGCGGTCCATGTAGCCCTGCCAGGCCCGGATCGTGAACTCGTCGGGGACGAGCAGCCCCTGCGAGGAATACTCCAGGAACTTCTTGCCCAGCTCGGATTCCTCGTCGAGTGAGCGGAAGATGTCGCCGGTGGCGAGATGGAAGAAGCCGGGGATGTGGCCGAGGAGTTTGCCCTGGGTTCCCTTGCCCACGCCCGGGGCCCCAAAAAGGAGCACACTTGGGTAACGGCCTGCCATGCGAAATCTCCGAGATCGTGGTTGCGAGCGAACAGTATGGCGTGAAACGGTCGGGGCGGGAAGGACCACCGCCAATCCGGTGGCCGCTTCTTGGCCACGCGGTGGCGAGCCACGGCCACAAAGCGTATCGTCCGCAGTCGTGCGAGGGTTGACACGACGATGGGTTTATCGTGCACCGGCGGAGGCGGCCCGGGCCGAGCCCTCGTCCGTCGTGCAGCGGGTTCTGAAAGCTCGCGGGTTGACCGGCCCGGATGCCATTCGCCGATTCTGCGAGCCGAAGCTCACTGATCTACACGATCCGGGGCTGCTCCCCAACATCGAGCGTGCGGCCTTACGGCTGGTCGAGGCGGTGCGAGGCGACCAGCACATCGTGATCTATGGCGACTACGACGTCGATGGGATCACCGCCTGCGCAATCCTGTATTACGTCATCAAGGCGGTCGTGCCGGACGCCAACGTTCGGACCTACGTGCCGCACCGGCTGGATGAAGGCTACGGCCTCAGCGGCGAAGCATTACGGCAGTTGAGATCAGACGGGGCGCAGCTCGTGATCTCGGTGGATTGCGGCATCACCGCGACCGAGCCGGCCCGAATCGCCCGGGAGATCGGCCTGGACCTGATCATCACCGACCACCATCGTCCGCCGCAGGAGGCCAGTGCGCTGCCGGACGCCTTTGCGATCGTCCATCCGGGCTTGCCTGGAAGTACCTATCCATTCAGCGAGCTTTGCGGAGCGGGTGTCGCCTACAAGCTCGCATGGCTGTTCGCAACAGTTTGGTGCGGCTCCAAGCGTGTCGGCGAATCACTCCAGCAGACGCTGCTTCATTTGTTGCCGCTCGCTGCGCTGGGAACGATCGCGGACGTCGTGCCGTTGGTTGATGAAAATAGGGTGATTGCAACGTTCGGCTTGCGGTGGATGAAGCAAACCCCGATCGTCGGGTTGCGCACGCTCATCGAAGCATCGGGCCTGATGGGAGAACACATCGATTCAGAAAAGGTTGGGTTCGTGCTGGGACCTCGACTGAATGCTTGTGGACGGATGGGCCACGCGGCCGAAGCGTTGCGGATGCTCACCACGGCGTCGGCCGAGGAAGCCGCGGCGATCGCGGGCCAGTTGACGCAACTGAATCGACAACGCCAGCAGACGGAACGAACGATCTGCGAACATGCGGCCCAAATGGCTGAAGATTCGGGAATGACGGTGGACGATCACCGCGCAATTATTTTGGCTGATGAATCCTGGCATCGTGGGGTGATCGGCGTGGTATGTTCTCGGATCGTCGATCGCTTCGGCCGGCCAACGATCCTGCTTCAGCGACAGGGCGATACGTGCAAGGGTTCGGCGCGCAGTATCAACGGATACTCGATGTACGATGCGCTGAGCGCATGCTCGGATCATCTGCTCAGTTTCGGCGGGCACGATGGCGCGGCCGGTCTCTCCGTGGCGACGGCGAATCTTCCCGCATTCACCGAAGCGTTCGTCGAGCACGCCAACGCCCACATCGGCGCCGAGCAGCTCACGCCGGCCGTGGACATCGACTGCGACGCCACGCTTGACGAGCTAGATCTGGATACGGTGAAGCGGATCGCGGCGCTGTCCCCATTCGGCCGATCGAATCCTCGGCCGGCGCTGCGCATTGAGCGGGCCACGCTCGCCGAGGCGCCTCGCCAGATCGGTATGAACGGCCGGCACCTGACGCTCCGGCTACGCCAGGATCTCGGGGCGAGCCGAAAGGTCGTGCGAACCGTTTGGTGGGGTGCGGGCGGCTTGGCCGCTGATCTTGCCGCGGGCATGCGCCTGGACGTGATCATCGAGCCCAAGATCAATACCTGGAACGGTCGGACGAGCGTCGAGGGCGAAATCAAAGACGTGCGCGTGTGCGAAGTGTGATCGTAAGAGCCTGCGGATATTCATCCGCAGCTAGGAAGAGTGCCCAGTGAGTCCAGCCGTTTCAAGCACCTGGCGCAAACCGAGCGCATCGGATTCATCGAACGCGCCGACATCCGACGAATCGATATCCAGCACACCCCAGCACACGCCGCGCTCATCGAGCAGCGGTATGACGATCTCGGATCGGTCCCGCGGATCGCAGGCGATGTAGTTCTCGCCCAGTTCAGTCACGTCCCGAACGATGCGCAGTTTCTTGGAGAGCAACGCCTGACCGCACACGCCGTGCAGCCCGATGGGGGAACACGCCGGCTTGTCACGGCACCAGCCCAGCACAAGCCTCTTCTCATCCGGCTCGTTGGGCTGATCGAGATAAAAGCCGACCCAGGAATACCCGTGATTCTCAAAGGCGACCCACAGCGCGTCAACGACCGCGCGCATGCGCTGATCGTGTGCGCCGATCGGGTTCAATTGATCGACCATGGCTTGATAATCTCGAGACGTAGACGCCATCGAACGATCATAGAGCGTTGAGCACCATGATGCCTTGATGCCTGCTTTCCGCGACGCCTCTTTCGTCACCCCCGCAGGGTTCCCGATGAAATCGGGACGGCGAAGCCTCGATGCCATCCGACCGTCACCCGCCGGCCATCACTTTGCCCATGCTAAAGATAGGCAGCAGCAGCGCCAGGGCGACCGATCCAATGACCACACCCATGAGAATGATCATCACCGGTTCAATGTATGCGGTGACTTGGCGCACGGCGGCGTCGAGCTCCTCCTGACTGAACTGGGAGATGCGCTCCATGACCTCAGGCAGACGACCGGATCGCTCACCGGCTGAGATCATCGAGGCGACATTGGCGCCGACGAATTTATATTGGAAGACGGCGTCGCTCATCTGCCGGCCGTTGCGAATTTCGTTGGCCATCGTATCCCAGAGCCGATCGTAGTGAGCGTTATTCGTCACGCCGCGGCAGATATCAATGACGTCAAGCACGTTGACACCCGTGCCCAGGAGGGTGGCCATCGTGCGTGAAGCGCGGGTGATGTACAACTGCCGGTACATGCCGCGTAACCCAGGCATATTCAGCCGGACCCAATCGGCGGCTCGCCGGCCGGACAGGGTCTTCAGCCAGACCACGAGCGTGGTGACGGCGAGAATGCACAGCGGCCCATACCACAGATACTCAGTGGTTATGAAATCACTCATCGCCAGCAGAATCCTGGTCGGCGTGGGCAGTGTCGCGGCGCGCTCACCGTAGATCGTGGCAAACCGAGGCAGCACGAACGCCATCAGGAAGACGGTCATCGCGAGACTGCTCGCCATCATGAAGAGGGGGTAGGCCAGTGCTCCCTTCACCTGCCGTGCCGTCTGCCGCTCCTTGGAGAGGTACTCACCGACTCGTCCCAGCATCAAGGCCATGGTTCCGGAGGCCTCCGACGCTCGCATCAGGCTGATCATCATCGACGGAAAGATGCGAGGCCATTTCATCATTGATGTTGATAGTGGCTCGCCGCCGTCGAGGTCCTCCCGCACGACGATCAGGACCTCGCGGAAGTCCCGGCTCGGGGTCTGATCGCTGAACGCCTCCATCGCCTCCGACAACGGCACGCCTGTCTCGAGCATCACCGACAATTGCTGGCAGAACGCAATCACGTCCTCGCGCTTGACGCGCTTCGCCGATTCGGCGCGCTGGATCTGCTTGCGATCGAGTTGCGCGTCGACGCGCATGGGATTCGCCTCGACCTCGAAGACGAATTTGCCCTCTGCGCGGAGGCGCGCGTTCACATCCTCCGGACTCGACGCGATCAGCGTACCGGTCACGACCGCTCCGGTCTTGTCACGGGCCTTGTAGCCGTACGTACTTTCGACTGACATAGACAATTCGTTCCCACATTTGCGTCACGTACTCGTGACGTAGAACACTTCCTCGGCGGTAGTCAATCCTCCCTCGACCTTTTCCATGCCGTCCGCGCGCAATGCTCCAAAGCCGCTCTTGGCGAGAATGGTTCGAAGCTCCTGGAGGTTCGCCCCGCGGGCGACTGCGGTCAGAAGCTCCTCGTCGGGAAGCAGGAGCTCGAAGATGCCAATTCGCCCGGCGAAACCCGTTCCGCGGCACCG
>JAZFYE010000154.1:0-4794 GCA_036475395.1 Phycisphaerales bacterium | reverse complement strand
GCACTGGGCCGGCTCACGCCGACGACATCACCTGGACTGGCGCTGGCGACGGCACGTCATTCGGCGATCCGCTCAACTGGTCGCCCATGGACGTCCCCGGGCAGTTCGACACGGCAATCTTCAACATCAGCTTCCCACTCGTTACACTTGGAGGCAGTGTCGAAAACGAGCGCCTCAGCGTACTTCCATTGGGTGACGGTACGCTGAATCTGATCGGAGGCAGCTACAGCCTGTTGGGTTCCGGGCCGCCATCCATCGAGATCGAAGGAATCATTACGATCTCCGACGGCCAACTCTTCAGCACCAACGAGGCGTTGATTCATCCGTCCGGTTCCATGACCCTGTCAGACATGGAATGGGACCATTGGGGCGAGCTCAACCTCCAGGGCTCGCTGACGCTTTCCCCCGTGTTCAACTTTACCTCTGTGACCAGCAGTCAGGGGTTCCTCGCGCCCGGCAGCACGGTGACGATCCTGAACGAAAGTTCCTGGGAGATCGCCGACTTCCTGGATATTGGCGGTTCGCTCTCGGTGTCCTTTTAAAGCAGCGTCGTCAGCGGCGGCGCGGAAATTGGCGCGGGCGGCTTCGTGACGATGACCGACGCCAACTGGATCGACAACAGCTTCCTCGGCATCGATGGCTCGCTGCAACTATTCACCAAGAGTACGCTGACCAGCAGCGGCGTGGAAATCGGTGCCAACGGCTCGGTCATGATCGGCACCGATTCGATCTGGTCGGTTGGCGGCTTCTTGACGATGTTCGGCGGGGGCGACGCCTCGCTATCAATCTCGAACTTTGCAACGGTCACGGCCACGGTCTTCCAGGCAGGAATGGACGCTGGATTGATCTCATTGACCATCGACAGCGGCGGCTCGCTGGTCCTCAGTGATCCGATCCAGAACTCGAGTATCGCACAGCACGCCGAGTCGAACGTCACGGTGATCGTCGATGACGGCAACTGGTTCAACGCCGGGCCACTGGCCATCGGTGAGGCCGGCACAGCCACGCTCACCATTCAGAACAGCGGCAATGTATTTTGCAGCGAAGCTCGGATCGCCAGCCAACCCGGTTCCGTGGGGACGGTGACTGATCCCGTCGCCAGTGTCCACTCAGCCACTATCAAGGCTGTTTTTCGCACGTTTCGGGCCGTACTTGCCAAGCACTTGACAAGGAGACCCCGCAGATACCCTGAGAACTCACGCGGGTACACAAAGATCAGCCCTGCCCACGAGAATGGTCAGGTTGTCGTTACGTCACCGAACTGGACCATGATCGAGTTTGACTCTTTCACACACCGGCTCCCCTTGGTATCATCTGTTTGGTGTTTTCGCAGAATGAGCGGCGTGCAGCCGCTCAACATGACAGGCACCTCTCTGGAGAGACAGGCTGGAGAGGTGCTTTTCTCTGTCCACCTTCCCGAGTGTTGCCTATTGACGCTGGGTCACACGAGCGGATAATCGAGTCTTGTGGGCGTGGGCGTCCGGGCTGATATCTCACAAATGCCGGTTGGATGCAGCCCGCCTGTGGTATGCTGTTCCCGTTCGGTCGCACAGGGGTACGTGGCTTCAGGGAGCGGCTGATGATCTGCGGTAGGCACCAAACATCCCCCAAGGAGAAATGAAATGAGAATGTTGCGAATTGCGGCCTCGATTGTTGTGACCAACGCGGCATCTGCTGGCAAACCAAGAAATGAAAGGCGAAGAGCAATGCGAACCCAATTCCGAAACGGATTGATGCTATTGATATTGGTGGGGACCGTTGGTTCTGTCAGTGTTCACACGGCGGCCGATCCGCCGGGCGCAGTCCTCAAGGGCTTCGAATTCCAAGAGCAGTTTCGCCGCATACAGGTGCGTGAGCAAGAGAATTCATTCGATGGGCTCGGGGAGTACATCGATTCGTTGGAGGACGGGAGATCGCGGGCCGTGCAGAACTCGAACTTGGCTCCGTCATTCATAGGTGGGCTTCTCTCGGCCGAAACTGGGGATCTTGATCCGAATGACCTAGGGGCGTCGTCGCACCTCTGGGCGACGTTTCGCGTAAGAGAGGAGACGCGGGTTGTTATCAGGGGTCGTCTGACCCAGTCAGGTGACATACCCAACGGCGGCCCGTACGGGCAAGTTAGGCTGTCCTACGGCGACAATAAGACCCTGTTCATCTCCCGCATTTGGTCTGCCGGAGAGATTGAGTTTGAGGAAGAACTCGTGCTCTCGCCGGATATCGATTACCACTTGATGGCGATTGCGGAAGTCGCGGGCGGCGGCGATTTCGGTCTCGACGCATCCGCATGGACGACACAGTTCTCGCTCCTCCGGCCCCCTATACGGGCACTTTGCGTCGGCATCGACGACAATGGTCTGCTAGTGCCCCTCCGAGGCGATTTGAGTGCCGCCAGGATCGCTGCGAATCTCGCTGAATTCCTTGGCGCACACGTTGACTTGCTGCCGCTGGAGTACGACTCAGACAATCCCAACGATGGCTTCGACAATTGGCTGGTAGTCGAAGCGAAGATAGATGAGATCGCTGGTAAAATGCAACCTGACGACCTCTTCATCTTCTACTTCGGCGGCCACGGGACCTGGGAATTCTCCGGTAAAGAGCTGGAGGTCTGTGCGCAGTCGATACCGTATACGTTCATCTGCGAGAAGACGACGGGCAATGAATACTTGAACTTCGGTGCAGACCTCTTCGTGAAATCCGATGATGCGTTGCATGCGAAGTTCAACACGAGCTCATGGAATCAAGTCAACAAGCTCTTCATCATCGACGCGTGCTTTGCCGGCGGGTTCTGGGGAAGCTCGGTATTTGGTGACTCGGGGGACTTTGCCACGTTGCCGAAATCGGCTCTCATCGCAGCGTCGATTGAGCAAAAGTTCTCTTACAGCTGGCCCTTGACCGGCGAGTCGTATCTTTCGTTCGCGTTCGAACGGGCGCTCCAGATGCTCGCCGGCAGTTCGTATGGGTTCAGCACCTTGGCCGCCGAAGTTGCTGCCCAGGAGGGTTGGCTTCTCGATACGTTCTCGGGAAAGAATGGATTCGAAGGAATTATCCAGGGGGGCATCATGGACTTCTCCGAATTCTACGGTGATGTCGGCCCTGCTGAATTCGAGCCAATGGCCGAAGCGACAGCTGATTTTGAGTTGATGACGATCCCCTGCCCGGCCGACCTCGATGGCGATGGCTCCGTCGGCGCGGCCGATCTACTGACGCTACTTGTGAGTTGGGGCCCGTGCGAAGGTTGCCCCGCCGACTTCGACGGCAACGGCTCCGTCGGCGCATCCGACCTCCTCGCCCTCCTCGTCAACTGGGGGCCGTGTCCGTGAAGAAGGCATCGAGGCATCGAGGCATCATGGCATCGAGGGGGAGAAGAACGCATTTGGCCCGCCCCGGCGGATCTTCGACATTTGGCATTAGGCATCAGGGGCGAGCCGCCGCGTCCTGAGCGAGCGGTCTCGGCCGAATTGCACAGACCGATCCACCACGCAATCGCAAACGCCTTCCCCGTACCCATCAAAACCGCGGGCTCAGGACGCCGTGGCTCGCTGGGACTGACGGTCGACCCGGGCCTTCCTCGTTACCTGACGCTCGCTCGTACCCGGACCTTCCTCGCTCGCTGTCGCTCGCTTGTACCCGGACCTTCCTCACTCGCTGACGCTCGCTCGTCAGGTCCGGCTTCGGGGGTTTCGGCGCTTCTACCCCATCCGTGTTCATCGGTGTTCATCTGTGGCGTTCGTCTGGAGCTGATGGGCTCGGTCGTGATGCGCGGCCGCTTCTTCGCCTCGGCCCAGTGTCTCCAGCAGCTCAGCTATTTGCATGTGCAATCGAAAATCCCCGGCGTCCAATTCAATCGCCGTGAGCATCGACTGGTACGCCCCGTCATGTTGCCCGAGCGTCATGAGCGCTGACGCCAAGGCTGAGTATGCGGACGCGCTGTCCGGATCAATCAGAAGCGTCCGGCGAATAATGTCGACACCTTCTTGGACACGATCCGAATCAATGAGCAGGAGCGACAACCAGCGCAACGTGCGTAGGTGCTCGGGCTCTTTGTCCAGGCGTTTTCGACAGACGTCGATGGCCTGGGCGAACAATCCCTCTTGCCGACACAGAACCACGAAGTCGTCGAGCATGTTGTTGTAGGTCATCTGCTCGGTGAGGATCTGGGCGTAATAGTCGAGGGTGTCGTCAACGCGCAGTTGCGCCCGCAACACCCAGGCCAGGCTTTGGCAGAACGCCTCGTTGCGGCCGTCGCGATCAAGCGCATGACGCAGCAGATCTTCGGCCTCATCGAACTGGAGCTTCGCCGCCAGCAATCGTGCGCGGCGCATGTCAATCTCGCCTTGCCATGCCTTCGACAGACCGATCCCGCCTTCGTCGAAGCTCGAGCACGCGTGGTACAGCTTCAGCGCCTTGTCCGCATGCTCCGTCATCGGTGCGGTCATGCGCACGGGATGGCTGGAGAAGATGACCTCCTGCGGGATCGTGACGCGGCGGTCGTGATAGTCGGCGACGCGGAAAGACGCCATGACCGCACCGCTGTGGATGATGACGAGCATGAGCAGTGCAACCGCGGCTGCATACAGCCACCCGGTGGGCCGGACGGCGCCCTTGTACTTGAACTGGAACTGATGGAAGCGAACGCTCGGCTCACGAATGATCTGCCAGAGCTTCCAGATGAGGAACGTCACAATGGCCGCGATTCCCCCCGCCAACAGCATGGGGATCAGCCCGTAGACACCGCGCACCGCAAGAAAGGTGAACAGGAACACCGCCGCCAGGGCTAATTCCTGGCGCATGGTC
>JAZFYE010000153.1:0-5466 GCA_036475395.1 Phycisphaerales bacterium | reverse complement strand
CCCGATGCCCGACTACCCCAAAGCCGTCATCTCCACCTCGCTGGGCGACATGACCGTGGAATTATGGAACGACGTCGCGCCCAATCACGTCGAGAATTTCCTCAAACTCGGCTCGTCCGGCTTCTACAACAACCTCACTTTCAATCGCATCAACCCCGGTTTTATGGTGCAGGGCGGCTGCCCGAAGGGTGACGGCACCGGCGGGCCCGGCTGGAATGTCAACGCCGAGTTCAGCGACCGCAAGCATCAACCCGGTACGTTGTCCATGGCTCGATCGAACGATCCCGACTCAGCCGGTAGCCAGTTCTTTATTTGTCTCACCCGCGAGAAGTGCAGGCATCTGGACGGCAGCTACACCGCGTTCGGACAGGTGATCGACGGTATGGAGGTTGTGGAGGCGCTCGGCAACCTCCCGGCGGATCGCGATCCGGGCCGGCTCGACGACCCGCCGACCATGACAAGCGTTTCGCCGCTCGACACATAGCGCCGGGGCATGCTAACGAAGAGGGACGCTGCGCGTCACCCGCTAAACCGGCGTATTTCCGTTCACCACGTCTGTCTCATCCCGTCTTCTTGCTTGTAATGTCCGCTACGGCCGAAGCGCCGTCCGCTCATGCGGGATCTGGAACATCGTGGGCAGAATGTAGTTGCGGTCCTCGTATAGATACACTCGACCACTCAGCAGCATCGCCGCTCGCCCGCCTGACCGCTCGGCGTACCGCTCCATCCGCTCGCGCAACAAGCACGGCAGCAAGACCATCGGCGGATCGCCCAGTCCATCGACGTCGGCGTCGAACGTGAACCACCACGTCCCGCGCGGACCGCGAGACATTCGGCCGCGCCGCGCCACCACCTGCGTTCCCTCTGGGATCAACTCAACTTCTCCGGTCGCGGCGCTTCCGCCGGCGGCTGGGTTGCGCGCGACTTCTCCCACTGCCTGCTGGAGGTTCCGCAGAATCGACTCGACGCTGTCTGCGTCCGATCCTTCGTCCGCCTGTTCTTGCGGCGCTTGCGCCGCAGTCGGCTCGGCGATGCCCACGACATGCGGCGCATGTGTCGGCAGGAAAAAGTTCCGCCCGCGATACACGAATACCTGACCCGTCGTCTCGAACACCACTTGCTGCCGAGGCATACCCTCGGTGATCCGCCGCATGTCCGCCATCAACTGACACGGAAGCAGCGCTAGTTCATAAGCCGGATGCTTCGGATCCTCCCGATCGATCGTGAATTGCCACCATTTCGTCGCCTCATTGAGGCGCATGGTCCCCCTGACCTCGACAAGATAGCTCCCTTCTCGCAACAGCGGACCGACCGGCGTGCTCGGCTTCGTCGGTGCCGCTGCGCTCGTTGACGGCGGCGCACCCTGAGCCGTTTCGCGCTGGACCGGTCTGGTCACCGCTTCCCTTGGCGGTGACGGATCGGCGTCCTGGTTCGCAAGCGCAAAATTCGCCGTTATTACCGCGCAACTCATCAGCACGCAAGCGATCCGTGTGGTGTTCAAATTACATTTCATCATCGCTCGTCGGTCCCAAGAGCCGCTCACCACAGGTGGTCCATCGGCGATCGGCCTCGCTGCTCACCACGCGCCGCCTACCTTCCCAGCTTCGCTGGGGATTTCAAGTGCCGCCGCAGCCTCGGCCGATGGGGTGGGGATGAACCGGCTTGGACCATGGCTCGTGCTGCCCCTGCTGGCGGTCACTGCCGGCTGCTCCAACTGGAGCTGGTCGCTGTCCAACCCCTGGAAGTTCAACCGCCCGCCCGTCAGCGCCGCGGTCCGCTCCACTTCCGATCAGGCGTACGCCGTCGTCTCCGAGCGCACCATCGTCGCCGTCGGCGAATTCGAGAACCCCGCTCGTTCGCCCATCGCCTGGCGTGACATCGGACCCGGCATGAGCGATGCCCTGGCGAGTGCTTTGCTCAACCATGACAACTTCGACGTTTGGATCGACGCCGGTATTTCCAAGCAGGTTGCCGCCATCCTCCGTCGCTCGCCGACCCAACGCGCCAAAGGTCTCGCACAGGTTCAAGCCGACTACCCCGAAGTTCACTTTGTCATCACCGGCAAAGTCACCGACTTCCACCATACCTCTGAGTTGCCGCGCGAAGTCTCACGTTGGGGACTCTTCAAGCGGCGCAACGAAGCCATCGCTGCTATCAACTTCAATGTCGTTGATCTTCATCGCCAGCGCGTTGTCGCCGCCGACCATGTTTTCGGAACCGCGGGCATCTCCAAAGCGCCCGCCAAAGAGCTTTACCAGGATCTTGAGTTCGGCTCCTATCTCTTTTGGTCCACCCCCCTGGGCAAGGCCAGCCGCAAGGCCATCGAGCGCGTCATCGATCGCGTGGTCGAGGTCCTGCCCGCCCACATGGGTGAGCCGCGAATCCTCAACCTCATCGCTGACCGCAAAGTGTCGATCATCGGCGGTTGGTCGTGGGGTCTGGTCGAAGGTCGCCGCTATTACGTCTGCAACCAGGACGGTGAGTCGTCGGCGCTACGCTCCATCCTCGATCCCGATACGTTCCAACCGTTGCAGGTGCGCATCAATCGCGTAAACAAGGATTCATCCACGGCTTGGCTGCTGGGCAAGAAACCGCCCGATGAGGATCTCCGCGGCGCCCAACTGTTGCGCTACCTGCCCCAACCTCCCGCTGACACTGCCGCCGACGCCCGCACCATCGCCGAGCGCACCCGTCCCGCCCGCGCCGCCCTCGCCGACCGCGAATAACGGCGGACGGACATAATCGTCAGTTTTCGGTTGTCAGTCCGAAGCGAACCGCGACCTCCCTGTCGCGGCTATTGCCTATGCCCAGTGCCTAATGCCTAATGCCTTCTTCAGGGGCACGGTCCCCAGGCGACAAGCAGTCGCAGCAGATCGGAAGCGCCGACCGTCCCGTCGCCGTCGAAATCAGGCGGCCCGCCGGGATCGGTGCCCCATTGCACGAGCAACGAGAGCAAATCTGCCGCCCCGACGGTGCCGTCGCCGTTGAGATCCTCTTCGCACGGAGCGACCAGCCCTTCGGGTCCGATCGCGGTCACAATCACCATGTCGGGCGACCCCGGCTTGAACAGGCCGATCTCAATCGCGGTCTCGACGGGCGGCGCATCCGCTTGGAACCGGAAGTTGTACAGCGTTCCCCAGCGTACGGCGTTGGCATTCTCGTTAGTCCCGAACGACTCGGTGGCCCAGACAATCGTGCCGGCGTTCCGCGTCGCGACCCAATCGGTGCCGTCGAACGGCTCGCCGGAGTGGTAGTCCACGTCATGGAAGCCGTCGAATGGAACATCCAGGTTGTCGGCGACGGGGACGAGGAAGGAGCCGGCCGCCCGCTCCGAGTTCATGTTGTAAAGCGCGTATTCATACTCCCAGTAGCCGTTGCCGAGATCGGTCGCCTTGTAGCCGAGGAATAACCGTCCGTCGCCGGGCACGTCGATCTGGACGATGCTGACCTGCGGATCAACGATGTTCCAGGCGAAGATCGCGGACGTCTCCTGTAACGTGTCGCCGGACCACGACCCAAGTTGGCCGTTGTTTTGGACGTTGATACGTCGATATGAGACGTTGTTGTAACCGTTGCCGGCTTGCGCATCGTCCGGCGTGACGTAGTGGCCCTCGAGCCAGTAGACGGCGCCTGGATTGTCGGCGGGCAGGACGTCAGACAAATGGACTTGCAGGCGACCGGATATGGTGCCGTTCGGCGGCGTTGGGTGCGGGAACGGGAACACGCCGGTGTATGGGTTCACCTGGGATTTCGGACCAAGGAATTGCTGCTGGCCGTTGAGCCCCGCCGAGTAGGGATCCGAGCACCCCACGCCAAGCCAATCGCAGGAGCCGTTGGCCTGGCAACCAAGGCACTCATTGCCGTCCAAGGCGCAGAAGCCGTGCTTGAGCCAAGTCTGGCCGAGCTGCTCGAATCGCCCGTCCTTGAGCCGATACATATTCGCGCCGATCACGGGGTGCTTGTCTGAATTCGGTCCGCTGTCGCGCCAGGACAGTTCCTCGTCGCCGATGTTGCAGGAGACGGTGCCGACCGAAAAGGCCGTGATGCCCCCCTCGGTTCCCCAGTTTGCGACGTCGCTGAGTCTCCAGACCATGACATCGGGTCCGATTCCGCCGCCGGCGATCGGCTCTGGGCCGGTCGCGCCGCGGCTGCGAAGGCTCGTGCCGCCAGCGGGCTCCGCGTCGACTGTGATTTGACCAATGAGCACCGCTACGCCGGCAAACCCAGCGAGGGTGAGCAGTGTTCTCGCGTTCATCGAATCTTTCTCCTTGCGGCCGTTTCTTCTCGGACGTCTATTCGCAACTCAGCGAGGCCTTTCTCGCCAGTGCCGTTATGGCAAGCGTACGCGCGATCGCGCCCAGGGGAAGTAGTTTCCGCGATAAAATCGTCCAAATTTCGCTCGTGGCCGGTACACGCTGATCGGCTGAGGCTGCCCCCCGGCGGGTCAGCGAAGCCGCGTCCAGCACCCCCGAGGCTGCCATCAGGCCGCCAGAGCCGCCTAGGGTGGCGGGCACGGGCGCTGGGCTGCGCCTGACCGCCGGCTGCCCGGCCATCGGTCCCCAGCCGACTTCCCCCACCGCGCTCGAACAGGCCGAGATGGGATTCGAACCCATGAATAACGGATTTGCAATCCGTCGAGAACCCTCGTTCCCGAGTCGCTTTCGCTGTTCTTGATACCGCCAACGCAGTTCTTCCCCGCCTGCTACCTGCCCGATACCCGGATGAAACCCGCTCGCCAGGACACGTTTCAGGACACACCCCCGCTCACCGAAACGGCTGCTTGAAGCGATGCCAACGCTCATATTGCCCTGCTGAACAGCGTATGGGGCCGCGTGCGCGGGATTTACTCCCTGCACATCAAGGAATGGCGGGGAAAACGCTCGTTGAGGTGCAACGAATGGGGTATCACTACCGCTGAGGTGCAGCGGTTGGGGCATCACCATCGCTGAGGAACAGCGATCATGCGCCTGTGGTTCAGCGCATGGCTCTGTGCAGAACAGTGAGGTGACTCGGTGCAGATCACCGAGCCTCGCACGCGAAATCAGTGCGGTTCACTGATTCTCCCACGCGCGAGGGGAACATACCGTGAGGTGCAGTGTATTTCCCACCCGAACAACCTCTTTTCTTTTTCTCTCTTTCAAGAGGTAGCCAGCAAGCGTCCGAAGCGGTCGAAGCGACCGGTATAGCACATTGTGCATGTCGCAAGCGTCCGCAAAGCGTCCGGAAGCGTCCAATGGCTCCACTGCGATGCAACGATTCAGTCTCGTTTCAGCACGTTGGCGATCGTCTGAGCCGAGAGACGGTGCCCGCGGCGGTTGTGGTGGCCTTGCTGTTCGAGATCGGCCGCGATCCGCCGTAGACTCAGGCCGTCGGCTCGTAGCTGGCGCATGAGGCTGATGGCCCGCTGCTCGTGCTCATCCTCGATCCAGCCTTGGCCGGTGAACCGGTAGCCGTAGGGAGCGTGAC
>JAZFYE010000152.1:0-10606 GCA_036475395.1 Phycisphaerales bacterium | reverse complement strand
GTGACGCCGGAGGTGCCGATCGTGACCGACACCGCGCCGTCATCGACGATGCCGCACCCGATCGCCTCCGCCGCCTGATCGCCGGCCCCGGCAATAACTGGCGTATCTTGCAACAGGCCCGTCGCCGTGGCCGCTTCGCCGGCCAGCTTCGCACTCGCCACGGGTGATTCGGTTACATGCGCAAGCCAACGCCGTGGCACCTCCAAAGCGTCGATCATCTCATCCGACCATTGACGTGATGCGACATCGAATAATGATGTACCCGAAGCGTCGGCTACGTCGCTTAGAAATTCACCGGTGAGGCGGAAGCGAATGTAATCCTTGGGGAGCAGGATTTTCGTAATCCGTTCATAGATATCAGGCTCGTTTTGCTTGACCCAAAGGATCTTGGGCGCGGTGAAACCAGTCAAGGCCGGCTTTCCTGTGATGCGAAGAACAGTGTCGGCACCGATTCGATCGTGAATCTCATTACATTGCGCTGCGGTTCGTTGATCATTCCACAAGATGGCGGGGCGCAGGACTTCGCCCTTTGCATCGAGCAGCACCAAGCCGTGCATTTGGCCGGTGAGACCGATCGCCGCAACTTGCGAAGGCTCGACTTCGGATTGATCGAGCGCTTTGCGAATGCCGGCGACCGTTGCGTTATACCAATCTTGTGGAGATTGTTCGGACCATAACGGCTTGGGTGTCGACAGCAGATATTCCGTCGTGACGTTGGCAGCGACATTGCCCTGCGTATCGATCAGCAGCGCCTTGCTCCCGCCGGTGCCAACGTCAATACCGAGAAGGTAGTTAGTCATTTGTTGATTGAAGATTCACCACGGAGCGGCTCATTTGGGTCGAGACAGCGGGGACAGTTGATCCGGATGCGGTGCTCTGGCGCGGATGAGGTGCGCTTCAAGCCAGCCACGTGCCTTATCTGGGTGTTGGTGTGCGAACATAATCGTCTCGTGATCGAGTTCATTGACACGATCATTGGCCGTGCGAATCGCATCCATCGAAATACGAAGGGCGGTATCGACGGGCATACGTTCAGGGTTGATGTCGATGCCAAAGTATCCGCGGTAGCCGTGCATCTTCAAGGTGTACAACAGCGATTCGAGCTGCTCCGGTGAGACGACGCCGGCGTTGAGGTCCTGGTCGTAGCTTCCTAACGGTTGACTGTTCCAATGCGAATGCGCAAGGCGGCCCTGCGACAGCGGCCAACTGAACGCGTAGGCGAGATCCTCGGAGCCCATCAGCACGTGTCCGACTTCGGGATTCATACAGCACAACGCGTGACCTTCGTCAAGCAGAGCACGATTCGTCGGGGCCGCCAGGTGTGATTCCACTTGATGTCCAAGCAGCACGCCTTCGGGTGTGGTGCCGAAGAGGATGCGTCCACGCGGCTCGTACGGCTTGGGCTCGAAGGCGATGCGAACCCCCGGCACGGCGTCCATTGCTTCGGCTAAACCCTGGGCGAATCGATCGCGCATGGCGGTGAAGTTGACACCCATGGGGTTTTCGTAGCCGTCGATCCCCGGCCATACGACCGCAAAATCAGTGTCAAGATCGCGATTCAGTTGAAGCGCTTGCTTCGTGCGCTCGATCGCCGCCTGATGATGCTTTGGGATCGGATTGGAAAGCGAGCCCCATTCGAATTGCTCATCCCAAAACAGAAGCGGAATGATGGTGATGAGCTTGACGCCGGTGTCGGCGGTAAACGATTTCCAAAGATCGAGGTTCTCTTCGTTGACCTCGTTAGGGTAGTGTGCTTCGAGACCTTCAAGGCCGGCCTCGGCGAGGGTTGCGGCGATATCCAGACGCTGCTCGATCGTCAGGTCCGGCTGATACTTGGCGTGGAACCGACTCAACGGCGGCGTAAAATACCATATTCCGGCGGAGAACTTGAGCTCCAGCTCGAATGACGTCAGATGCGCCAGCAGCTCATCCGGCGAGCGGCGCGTCGATTGATCACGAAGATCGGGTAACGCCATGGTCCAACACCTCCTTACTCATCAGGAGGCGGCATCATCGTGTAACGAAGCACGGTTGTCGAGGAGGTCGTGCCGTCGAATCTTCAGCGATCGTGAACAGACTCGCGTGGTTGACCCTCATGACCGGTCGCAACGCCTTGGCCGTGGAATTCGAGCCAGTTGAGTTTGAGTGGAGAGGCGTCCTCGTCGGCGGCGCGATAGATCACGAACAGCTCGTGCGTCGCGCCCGGGTCGCAGATGGGAATCGTCACGTCGGCCCACTTCAGACCTGTGGACTTTTCCTGCATCACGTGCAGACCGTCGTTGTCCACGATCAGATCATCGCCGAGATAGAACTTCGAACCGTCGTCGGATTCCAAGTAGAACGTGTAGAAATCTGACTTCGGCACAGTGATGTAGCCTTCAAAGACGGCGCCGAGATGATCACGTCGTCCGGAGCCGGCAAACTCGTTGTTGGTCGATTGGTAGTTGATCGCATCGACGACTTCAGCGTCAAACGCCGTCAGCGAGCGGAAGTCCGGAAGCACCGTCGGATCGTCCAGCTCGAAGTACGAAGCGTCGATCCCCAGGTGAGGATTCGCAAGATGCCAAGCCGGCCGGAGATCGCCGCGCGCTGCATCCGCGGTCCCAGACATGGCGTGCGAGTACATCGAAGCATCGATCACCTGCTTGGTGAGCCCGCCGCCTTTGATGTGCACGATCAGCCCCGCGCCGCCGCCGCGCTGGAAGAACTCCACGCGGAAGGGATGGGCGCCGGTCTCCAGAGCGATCCTCCCGCTCGGCTCGACGGGAATCTGTCCAATCACCGGCCCGGCCGGCGAATCGAGGCAAAATTGCAGGGTTCCGCCGTCGGTCCCGGCAGCAACGCGAGCCGTAATCGAATCAATCTCGTGAAAGTTCACCGGACGGTATGACACAAAATCGCCATCGCGTGTAAACACCACCGCCTGTCCACCGCCCTGGGAATCGTCTGCTTTCTCGATGCGCACGCCCTGCCGTGCGATGACATACTCGGCTTGCTTGCGCTTCGGTTGAAGAATGACTTGTGCGCTTGCCGTCAGCGGCGCCACGCCGGGACCGCCGTGATCGCAATACGTCGCCGCGAGCACGGTAAACAGATCCGCCAGCGGACCGTGACCGTCATTGCGCAACGTCTGAATAGCGCCATCCAGACCGTGATACTGCTGAAGCGGATGGGCGTGCGTGTCGTGACCAAGGAATGGTTGCACAAGTACTTCGTCCGGATTGATCTGCGATTCTTCGACGTCAGCAACCGATACGCGATACTCGATCCATTCGCCGAACTCGACGAACCCACCATTGGGAGGCCAGTCAATGGCGACCGAGGGGCGAGTGTTGCCAACGGAGATGGGAATGTTGGCAGTGGAGGTCAAGCCGCTGCGGTCGGCCACTACGAGTTGGGCATTGTAATTGCCGCGCTGATTGTACGAATGCGTAGGATTCGGCATGCGTGCATCAACGACGCCGTCGCCGTCGAGGTCCCAAGCGAAGCGCAGCTCGCCATCGGCGCAACTGCTGGACTTGTCGCCGGTAAACTGCACACGAAGCGGCACCGAACCGGACGTGGGATCAGCCGTTGCGTCTGCAATCGGCAGTCGATCGCCCCAGCGGTGATACTCAATGCGAACGATCCGGGCATCAGGATTGCCGCCGCCGAATCCGGTCCCCCACTCGATAACATAAAGACAGCCATCTGGGCCCAACTCCATATCCATCGGGCGCGTCAGTTCGACATCAGCGGCGAACGGGTTGATCTTCAAGACGTCGCCGTTCTCATCGAGTTTGACCTCCATGATCCAGTCGCGGGCCCACTCGTAGATGAAAAGCGTGTTGTCGTAGTAGGCTGGGAGCTTGCGATCACTCAAGAGCTTGGGGTCGTAGTGATACACAGGCCCGGCCATGGCGCAGCGACCACCCGTCCCAAATTCGGGAAATTCCGCTGAGTCGCCGTACGGGTAAAACATCCACGCGGGCTGCGCTGGGGGCAGCACCTGCCAACCGGTGTTGTTGGGCGAGTCGTTGATGGGCAGGCTGGGATCGAAGGCGGGACCGGGTTCCTTGGCCTGGAAGTCGTAGTCGTAATAGGGCTTGTTGTTGCCGACGAAATAGGGCCAGCCGAAGTTCCCGGGCTCGCGCGCCTGGTTGAACTCATCATGCCCGGCCGGTCCGCGATTGGCTTTGGGATCACCGGCGTCAGGGCCGATCTCCCCCCAATAGACGAATCCTGTCGCAGGATCAACTGAGATACGAAACGGATTGCGACACCCCATCGCGTAGATCTCCGGTTGCCCCTGTAAGCCATTGGGCGCGAAGAGGTTGCCCGATGGGATCGTGTACGAGCCGTCAGGCTGGGGCGTGATGCGCAGGAGCTTCCCGCGCAGATCATGCGTGTTCGCTGAGGATTTTTGCGCATCAAACGGCGCACGTCCGTCGCGCTCGTCAATCGGCGAATAGCCGTCGGAGGCGAAGGGGCTCGTGTTGTCGCCGGTGGATAGATAAAGATTGCCATCGGCATCGAACGTCAACGACCCGCCGCTGTGGCAACATTCCTCGCGCTGAGTGACGACTTCCAACATCACGATCTCACTTGAAAGATCGAAACCGTCGTCAACCAGCGTCAAGCGCGAAAGGATGTTCTTGGCTTCATCGCCAGCCGGAGAGTAATAAACGTAGAACCAGCCCGTGTCGGAGAAACTTGGATCAAGGGTGACACCAAGTAGGCCGTCCTCGATCGCGGTAAAGACGGCGAGAAATCCAGCCGTCACCGTCGATCGCGTATCGGGTTTCCATATTTTCACGGCGCCGCCTCGCTCGACAAAGATCACTCGTCCATCAGGGGTGACAGCAATCTCCATCGGGTCGGTAACGAAATCGTCGAGCACGACCTTGGCGAAGTTGCGGTCAAGCGTTGCGCCGGCGTCTGCCTCTTCGATACCGGCGGTCCAGAGGATGCCGCCGAGAAGATGCTGCAAGAACGCGGGTTCGGCGAAACTCTCGTTGGTGTGCCCGCCGCCTGTATAGAACGCTCGTCCGCCGTCGAACTCGTGACACCAGGCGATCGGGTGATCGTGCCCCATGCCGCCGCCCTCGTAGGTGCTTTCATCGAGGGTCGCGAGGACGTGGACTTTTCCGCGGGGATTGGTGCGGTATTCATACCACTCGTCGCGTCGCTGCCAGCGCATCGGCAGATGCTTGGTAGATGGATGCACGCGATCGGCAACAACGACGGTTGCGTCCTGAATTGCCGGATGCGTCTTGAAGTATGCGCCGACGAGCCGGCCGTACCACGGCCAATCGTATTCGGTGTCGGCAGCGGCGTGAATACCTAGGAATCCGCCGCCGCTTCGAATGTAACGCTCGAACGCCGCTTGCTGATCGTCGTTGAGGATGTCGCCGGTCGTGCTCAAAAATACAACTGTACTGAAGCGGGCGAGATTGGCATCCGTAAACGCACTGGAGTCTTCGGTCGCTTCGACGGTGAACCCGTTTTGCTCGCCGAGCTTTTTGAGCGCCTCAACGCCCGTCGGGATCGACGCGTGGCGGAACCCAGCCGTCTTGCTGAAGACGAGCACACGGTGCGGCGGTGAGTCTTGTTCGGGCGGCGCGGAGACAACCGATCCTACCGGGAGCAGTGTGGAGCAACCTATGAGCGCAACCATCTGCGTGACGATCACATATTGCATCAACCTCATCAAGCTCTGCTCCGGGCTGCACACGTAGGGTTATGAAACAGTCGAGCCATAGAAGATAACGGATCGCCGGGCGTCGTTGCAGGCCGCCGGTCAAGTTCATTGAAGCTTATGCGTCAGACTTGGTCTAGCGGGCGGCGGGCTGGCCGTTGGCAGCGATCTGGGTGACGAACCGATGGACCCTTCGAAACACATCTTCACTGCCTTCACCTAGGACGATGACGTGTCGATCCAAGGAGAGTCGAGCCAGCACCTTCCGCTTCGAGCCGAGGCGGTTGATCAAGAGGTGTGCGCTGTCGGGCGCCACGAGCGGGTCGGCATCGGCCTGCACGACCAGCGCTGGCGCGTGCATCCGGCCCAGGCTCCGTCGGCAGGCGCGGATGGCGCTGCGCAGCTCCTTGACGCCGCAAAGGTAGTCAACTTCGTAGGTCGTCTCCGGGTGCTCGGCGGCGTAGTTCGGCCGGTAGTAGTGCCCGTTACTGACCCCGAGCTTCCGCATCGCCCCGTTGAGATGGACGATCAGGGGAATCAACGGCACCCGCCGATCGCGCAGTCGCAGCGGGGCGTTGATGCTGAACACGCCGTCGACCCGAACTTGCGGTTGGGCGGCGGCGATCATGGCCAGTGTGCCGCCGAGCGAGAACCCGCCGACCACGAGCCTTCGGCAGCGCTGTTGGAGGATCGCATGGCCGCGCAGCACGGAGTCCATCCAGTCCCGCCACGTCACGTCGATCATCTGCTGTGGGGACGTGCCGTGCCCTTGGAGTCGAACGCCGTACACCGAACAGCCGCGGGTATGAAGGTAGTCCGCCAATGGACGAAGCTGCTCGGGGGACGCGAGATAGCCGTGCACGAGAACAACGCCGATCTCGTCGCTTCGGTTCTGAAGCAGGAACGGCTCGCCAACCTCGCGTGTTTTGGCCAGCTCCGGCTCGAAACCGTCAGCGTGGTCGTGCTCGAAACGGCGGATATCAGTACGTTGAAGCCGCGCGGCGACCTGCTCTCTGAGCTTCGCCGGCGACAGGTTCACGCACTGTTGGACGGCTTGCACGGCGGGTTTCAAGGGCTCCAGCTCGTTGGCAATGACCTGAACCATACCCTTGAGGCGGATGTCGTGGAAATCGTGCTTTACGAGCAGAGCGGCCCGATCGATGACGTAGCTACCTGCGTCCAGGCGAAGGACGCGCTCCTTGCGCGCCAGGCGCAGAACGTCATTCAGTGGGGCAAAGGGCTCTCCGGTGAGCAGCGCCGCGATCCCGTTACGAAGCGACGGATGAAGGCGGACCGTTCCGAGCTCGGCAAGGCTCACCGCCGCCAAATACAACGATCGGTGGAAGTCCGCAGCGGTAACACGATCACGCTGCAGCGCGCGCAGACCGTAGCAGAAGAGGTGATCCAGGTTCACTTCCAGGCGGTTGTAGATCGATCGCACGCAGTCCTCGGTCAGACGCTTCGCCTGACGCCCCAGCAACAGCTCGACCCGGCGCGGCTCGGAGAAGATACCCACGACCTTGCGGGCGACCTCAGGCGCCGCGCCAAGGTAGTCTTGTACCTCGATGGGCTCGCCGAAGTGGATGGAGATCTCGGTGTCGGCCAGCAGTATCCGCCCGTCCACTTGCAGCTCTTCGTCCAGACGCGGGTCGATGTCGCGGGTCAAGAGCCTCACCAAGCGATTGAGCAGGTTCCACCCCGGGCGAAGCGGATAGAACGTGATGGTGACCGGAACGATGACGACGCCGTCCGTGGAAACCTCATCCGGGTCAATCAAACCGTAGGAGTCGGTGTAGTAGGCGATGCGCCGTGTGTCGTTGAGTTCGCAAGCTTCGCGGAAGCGGTGCTTGCTCATCTGAGCCTTGAGCGCAAGCACCGCGGCCCCGGTATGCGGGGGTCCCTGCCGATGCGGACGTTCCAGCCGCAGCCGCCCCCGCCTGACCGTCTTCTTGTTCTTGATCAATCCACCTTCCGGATAGATCAACCAGTCGTGGCCGCCCGTGACGAGATCGCGGATGATGGTTCGGTTTCGGCGAGGATCTCTCGTCGATATCACGCCCAGCGCCGCAAGGTATCGACCGAGGACTCCTTTGAACAACGTGTGCGTGCCGAGGTTGCGCACCGGCCGGCGGGCGTGCTGGTAGATCGCGTAGGGGATCAGGAAGGTTTCGATACGGGTGAAGTGGTTGGCGACGAACAGTGTCGGCCGATCGATCAGATTCTCGACGCCGGTGACGCGCATATCGATGCCGAGCAGGTTCTTCAGCACGGTCAGCCATCTGCCGGTTGACTTGTACAGGTTCAGTCCCATTGACGTCACCTGAGGTCCAGTCGACGCCCCGGTTTCGCCGCGGGCAAGGTTGTCTTGCGGCCGCGCGCCGTTCACGCCGGGCCGTCCCGGGCGGGAATAACGCCCTTTTCCAGCCAGTGGTATTGTCCGTCGAGCACGGCCTCGGCCAGCGCGCGGCCAGCCGTTGCGCGATCGGTCCGCAGGGCGCGGAAATGCCGGCCTATACGTTGACGGGCCTGGCGGCAAAAAAGGTCAGCCAATTGCACCGCGTCGTCGCCGACAGGGTCCGCGGATTCCAGGGATTGCGCATAGGCGCACGTAGCGGCCATGGCGAACAGCTCGGTGCCGATGTCCATGAGGCGCCCCAGCAACAACTGCCGCCGCTCGAGTTTCTTTTGATGACGAGCCATCGCCTGGAACAGCACTCTGGCCAAGCGATGCGAGGTCCGGTCCATGAAACGGTAATGACGGGCTAGGGGCCCCATTGACCGGTAGCGTCGCGGCCAAACCTGCCCCCATACCTGGACGAAGTACCATTTAGAGTAGAAACCGGCGAGACTGGCGGCGGTGCGCAGCCTGCCGGGCCAGGCGGTGCGCGGGTCGAGCATGTTCATGGCACGTTTCAGATGCGGATCGAGCGCCTCGCGGGCTAGGAACAGCCGCATGATCTCAGAGGTGCCTTCGATGATCGTGTTGATCCGGGCGTCGCGCATCATGCGCTCCACGGGGTAGGCCGTCTCACCGCGGGCCCGCAGCGACAGCGCGCGCTCGTAGCCTCGGCCGGCCCGGAACTGCATGGTCTGGTCGATGATGCGCCATGATGCTTCGGAGCAAAAGAGCTTCGCCATCGCCGCTTCGATGCGAATGTTGCGCGCCTGGTCGGCCCAGTGCGACGTGAGCCACGTTATCGCTTCCATCGCGAACGTGGTGCAGGCGATGTAGGCGATCTTCTGGCTCCCCACTTCGTGCTTGCCGATGGGCCGCCCCCACTGCACGCGCTCGTTGCCCCACCGCCGGGCGATCGACAGACATTGCTTGGAAAGTCCCGTGCAAGCGGCGGGCAGCGTCAGGCGTCCGGTGTTCAGCGTTTTTAGCGCCAGCTTCAAACCGAGCCCCTCACCCCAAAGGACGTTCTCAACCGGGACCTTGACGTTGTCAAAGCGAATGATGCCGTTGTGAATGGCCCGCAGTCCCATGAAATCGCAGCGGTGAACGACCTCAACCCCGGGCCAATCCGCTTCAACAATAAACGCCGTGATCTGCGACCGCTCCTTGCCGCGATACACCTTCGGGGCCGTCTTCGCCATGACGACGAGCAAATCTGCAATGGGTCCGTTGGTGGTCCACTGCTTGACGCCGTTGAGAATGTAATGCTTGCCGTCTTCAGTGAGCGTGGCGATCGTGCTCATTCGCGCGGGGTCGGATCCTGCCTCCGACTCGGTGAGGGCAAAGGCTGACAAAGCGCCGTTGGCGATGCGCGGCAGGTACTTCGCCTTCTGCGCGTCGGTGCCGAACATCTTCAGCGGCTGCGGAACCCCGATGGATTGATGAGCGGAGATGAGCACCGCCGTGGACGCGCAATGCGAGGCTACGGCCATGATCACGCGATTGTAATTCACCTGCGACAAGCCGAGCCCGCCGTACTCCTTCGGCACTTTCATGCGAAAGACGCCGAGGTCCCGCAGACCTTGAATCACCTGCTTGGGAATCGTGCGATTTTCGTCTACCTCATCGGGGTCGAGGTGCTCGGCGAGATACACACTGACGTTGTGCACCAACTCGTCACCGATGCGCCGATCCTCGCTACTTTGCTGCGGGAACGGCTGGATGAGCGAGTGATCGGCGCGTCCCATGAACATCTCAGCGGCGAAGCTGCGACCACCGTCGTCGGTGTCGCGGGCCGATTCGGCAACTTCCATCGCCACCCGTTGACCCCCGGTCATCCCTCGTGTGGTTATGTGCAACTGACGTTGCTGGACTTGGGCCGAGGCCGAGGATTTCATGAGATTCTCAGGCGACATCAGCGCGCGTCCCCGTTCGGCGTAGCCCCATCCGCGTAGAAGCATCCGCCGTCGCGCGCAATCTTTTCGAGCAGCGGCGCCGGCGCAAATCGGTCGCCGAAGCTGATCGCCAACTCTTCGAGGCGCAGCTTGATTTCCCCCACCCCGCGCTGATCAGCGTAGTGAAGCAATCCGCCTCTAAACGGCGCGAATCCGGTGCCCATGACCATCGCGAAGTCCAGCACCTCCGGATCCGCGACCACGCCTTCTTCGAGACACCGCGCCGCTTCGTTGACCATGATCAGGATCGCGCGATCGACGATCTGATCGTCCGTCAAATCCTGAGCGCTGATGTGGTCTTGCTGACGAGCCTCGGCCGTCACGTCTTTGACTTGCGGGTTCGGCTTCTTGTGGCCGTTGTTGTAAAGATAGAACCCGGCGCCGCTCTTCTTGCCCGTCAACTCACCGGATTCGACAACCGCACCGAGCGCGCACGGCACCCGCATGCGCTCGCCGTACGCGTCTTCCAGCACTTTCGCCACTTTGTAACCGACATCGAGGCCGACCTCATCGACGAGCGTCAGCGGTCCCATCGGCATGCCGAACTGCTCCAGCAACCGATCGATCCGCTGAATATCA
>JAZFYE010000151.1:0-20036 GCA_036475395.1 Phycisphaerales bacterium | reverse complement strand
AAGCACAGCTTGCGGCCAACCCCGCGCCGATCCTGAGCGAGATCGGGGCGAGAGCGCGCCCGGCCTGGATCCGCAAGTGGATCGTCGATCCGCAGGCGTTCAAGGTCGCCGCGGCCATGCCGAGACTTTTTCACAGCGGTGATCTCGATCCGCAAGCGCTGGACGAGCTGACTCATTTCCTGGTCTCAATGGGGGGGCCGATTGATGAATCAGATGGTGAGCGAAGCGATGATCTGCTCAACACCGGGATGGTGCTGTATCACACCGTAGGCTGCTTCGCGTGCCACGGCGCGCTGGAGCCGATCGAGCGGCTACCCGGCCATCGCCCCCCGGGTCGCGTTGCTGGGAAACAATACACGCCGCTCGGACCTTTGGCACTCAAGACCACCGTTGACCAACTGGCCGCATTCCTCACAGACCCGGTTTCGGTGCGCCCCAGCGGTCGCATGCCGTCGCTGAATCTATCCGAGTTGGAAGCGACCGCAATTGCGTCATACCTGATCAGCCGGGACGACGGGGCATCGCCGAGGCCGAGCACCGGATTTACACTCGACGCCGAGCGAGTCGAGCGCGGCCGAATGGTTTTCGCGAGTAAGGGTTGTGCAAATTGTCACACCCTGGGACCGAACCGGCCCACGGTCGTGTCAACGCTTTCGTCCCCATCACTGGAGCAAATCGCTGACGCAACACATGCCGCGCAACCGATTGGCGGTTGTCTCGCCGAGGCGCCCTCGGCCGGCGTTCCGGATTTCGCCATCTCACCGTCGCAGAATGAAGCGATCGTCGCGTTTCTGCGAACACTTGCGGATCGCCGAAGCGACGACGTGCCGAACGATGAGCTTGCGGCAACGATGGATCGGTTGAACTGCCTGGCGTGTCATTCGTTCAACGGCTTGGGCGGCCCGGAGCCGGCGATCGCTCGCTACTTTACGACGCGCGGCGACGCTGATGTGGGCGACGAAGGTCGGCTGCCACCGGATCTTGACGACATCGGCGCCAGACTCAATCCACATTGGCTGCGCGCAGTCTTGACTGAGGCGGGAACCGCCCGTCCATACATGGGGGCGCGAATGCCGCAGTTCGGCGAAGCGAATGTTGATCGTCTGCCCCAGCTACTCGCCTCCGCGTCAGGCGTTGCGGCCCTGCCCGAGCACGGGCCGTCCCTGCCACCCGAATTCGCCGCCGTCGGTCGGCCGTTGACCGGCGCCCGTGGATTTAACTGCATCCAATGTCATGCGATTGCCGGTCGCGACGCCACGGATACACCGGGACCTGATCTGGCGTTGATGCCGGAGCGACTTCGCTACGCCTACTTCGCGCGCTGGCTGCACGACCCGAAGTTGCTGCGCCCCGGAACGCGAATGCCGACGTTCTTCGGCGGGGGTCGGTCCGGGATCATCGAGCACTTCGACGGCGATGCGGACCGACAGATCCAAGCGATGTGGGCGTATCTTTCCCAAGGCGAGTTATTACCACTTCCCGACGGCCTGCCCGACCCGCAAAGCTTCATGCTCGAAGTCACCGACAAGCCGGTCGTTCTTCGCACCTTCATGAAGGACGTTGGTGTGCGGGCGATCGCGATCGGTTTCCCCGAGCAGGTCCATTGCGCATTCGATGCTGAGCGAGGCAAGCTGATCATGATCTGGGAGGGACAGTTTCTCAGCGCCCAGGGCGCTTGGGGCGGGCGCGGCGGGACGGAGACGAATCCCCAGCAGGGGCCGGCGTGGTCGGCATCGCCGGGCCCGGTGTTTCTCGTCGCCGGTGCGGCGCCTTCGTCCTGGCCGGAGACGATCGAAACCGACACCGTTCGATTCCGAGGCTACAGCCTGGACCACGAAGGATACCCGACGATCCACTACGACCTCGCTGGTGACGAAGACGAGATCGTTTCGGTGTCTCAGCAGCCGCACCCGGTGCGCCGTGACGGTGTATTATCGTTCATCCGTCGCTTCGAGCTGCGCGGTTCGCCTGGCCGGCGCGTCGTTGCGAACCTTGCGGGCATGCAGATCGTCCAGCGCTCGCCCGGCTGCCGAGAATTGAACCACGGCCTCGTCGAGATCATTTTGGACGAGACGGGAACGGCCTCGCTGAGCGTGGAGGTGACATGGTGAACAAAGCGGCCATAACCCCGTGCCGGCTGATCGCGATCGGAGCTGCCGTGACAATCTGCGGCCAGGTGTGGGGGCAGCCGCCCCAGTTCAACTACATCAAGAAGGCGACGCGCCAAGAAACGCGCGCCGCCACCATGGCCCAGTATGCCCCGCCGCTGGACTGGGAGGCGTGGCACATCATCGGGCCGTTTGACAACCCGGATCGGATCGGCCACAGCATCGTCTATCCGCCGGAGTTGGGCGTCGATCTTGAGGCCCAATACCTCGGGAAGAACGGTGAGACAGTGCGGTGGCAGCTGGCTCGCTTCGCCCAGTGGGACCCGATCAACCTCAAGCAGTTCGACGATGAATCCCGCCACTATGAGGGCACCGCGTACCTCTTTCGTGAATTCCATTCGGTACGTGACACTCGCATCGATTGCCACTTCGGCAGCGACGATGGGCTGAAGCTGTGGGTCAACGACAAGCTGGTGATTGACGTCGATGTGTATCGCGGGATGAGCCTCCAGGATCACCTGATTACGCTGAATATTCGCAAGGGGGGCAACACCATCCTGGCCAAGGTCACCCAAGGTGTAGGCGGCTGGGACTTCCAGATGCGGCCCGTGACCGATCATCGTATTGACGCGTTGTTGGAGTATCGTTTGAACCTGGATTTTCCAACCTCGCCCGAGGCGAAGCACTATCGCCTGTTGAGCATCATCGAGCCGCAGGACATCGTGTTGGAAGTGGGGGGGATGGACGTTATGCCCGACGGCCGGCCCATCGTCACCACACGACGCGGCGAGGTGTGGATCATCGAAGGGGCGTACGACGATCCGCCGTTTGACGCCAAGTTCAAGCGGTTCGCGTTCGGTTTGCACGAGCCCTTGGGCGCCGCCTGGCGTGACGGCGCGCTGTATGTCGTGCAGCGCGGCGAACTCACCCGACTCATCGATACCGACGGCGACGACCGAGCCGACCGATTCGAGACCGTCAGCGATCAGTGGGGCATCAGCGGCAACTACCATGAGTTCGCGTTCGGACCGAAGTACGACGGTCAGGGACGAACATGGGTAACACTGAACCTCGGGTTCTGCGGCAACCTGGGCAAGTCGATTGCGCCATGGCGCGGATGGGCGATGATTGTCAACGACGATGGCTCGTTGGTTCCGGTCTGTGGCGGTTTGCGCTCACCGTGCGGGCTCGGCGCCAATGCGGCGGGCGACATGTTCTATACGGACAACCAAGGTGATTGGGTGGGAACGAACAAGCTGTCGCACCTGGACTTCGGCGACTGGCACGGCCACCCCGGCGGAGACGCCTGGTACGAGCAGACTGGCTTCGATCCACCGCACGGCGAAAACGACTTCAAGCCGCCCGCGGTGTGGTTTCCCTACGGGCGAATGGGCCAAAGCGCGAGCGACATCTTGCTGGACACCACAGATGGAAAGTTCGGGCCGTTTACGAACCAACTTTTCGTCGGGGATCAGACCAACGCCACCCTCATGCGCGTGTTTCTGGAGCGAATCGACGGCGTGTACCAAGGTGCGTGTTTCCCGTTCCGAAGCGGCCTGGACTGCGGCGTGACGCGTATGTGTTTCGGCGCAGATGGAAGCATGTTCGTGGGCATGACCAACCGCGGCTGGGGAAGCCTCGGGCGCCGGCCGTGGGGTGTGCAGCGTGTCGTATACACCGGCGTATTGCCGTTTGAGATTAACCAGATGAAAGCGCAGCCCGATGGATTTGTTCTGACGTTCACCAAACCGGTTGATCCGGTGACGGCTGGGAATCCTGCCAACTACGCTATGGAAAGCTTCACATACCAGAGGCATGCTGAATATGGGGCGCCGGAGATTGATCGCCAGTCACTTGCGATCAGTGCGGCCCAAGTGGCAACCGACAGCTTATCGGTGCGGTTGAGAATAGACGGATTGCGCCGCGGATACGTTCACGAACTCGCGCTGACCGACGTACAGGGCGCCGAAGGCGAAGCGCTTCTTCACCGCAAGGCGTATTACACGCTCAATGTCATTCCGAGCCGGTAGGCTCTCGGCCCCCACAGCACACGATGTCCAAAGCATCGGAAAAGAAGCGAATCGGCGAACTTCGCGAGCGGCTCGATCGGGCGAATCGCGCTTACTTCGTCCACAACGATCCGATCATGCCCGACTCGGAGTATGACGCGCGGCTGCGCGAGCTGATCGAGCTGGAGGCGGCGCATCCGGACCTGTTCGATGCCAATAGCCCATCGCAGCGCATCGGGGGCGAGCCGATCGAGGGTTTTGTAAGCGTGCAGCATCCGGTGCCGATGATGTCGATCGACAATACGTACGATATTGCCGACTTGCGCGCTTGGCACGAGCGTGTGCTGAAGGGTGTCGGTGACGAGTCGCTCTTTTGTTCGCCCCAGAGCGTTCAATACGTGTGCGATCCGAAGATCGACGGCGTGGCCGTGAGTTTGCGCTATGAAAAGGGGGAGCTGGCGGTGGCGGTCACGCGCGGCGACGGCGAGCGTGGCGACGACATCACCGCCCAGGTCCGGGCCATTCGACCTATTCCACTGCGATTGGAGCCGCGGCACAAACCACCCGAAACTTTGGAGGTGCGGGGCGAAATCTTCATGCCCAACGCTGAGTTCCAACGCATCAATACCGAGCGCGAGCGCGATGGCGAGCCGTTATTCGCCAACGCTCGTAATTCAACCGCCGGGACATTGAAGAGCTTGGACCCGACTGTTGTCGCTCGGCGCCGTTTGAGTTTCGTTGCCCACGGCCGAGGCGACGTTGTCGGCATGGACGACATTGAGACATATTCCGGTTTTCTCGACCATATCAAATCGCTTGGCATTCCGATCAGTCCGCATATCACCCTCAGCAAGACGATCGATGACGTGGTCAAAACGATCGAGCGGTTCCGCGATCTGAGAAACGATCTCGGCTACGGCGTGGACGGAATGGTCGTGCGTGTCGATCGTTTTGATCTACAAGCCAGGCTCGGCGCCACCAGCAAAGCGCCGCGATGGTGCATTGCGTTCAAATACCCGGCCGAGCAGGGAATCACCGTTCTGAAGCGCGTGGATTGGCAGGTCGGTAAGAACGGCACGCTCACGCCGCGCGCCACGATGGAGCCGATCTTCCTTGCGGGGACGACCGTGCAGCACGCAACGCTGCACAACATCGAGGAGATTCGCCGCAAAGATATTCGCCTCGGCGACAGCGTCGTGATCGAGAAGGCGGGGGAGATCATTCCGCAAGTCGTTCGGCCGCTAACCGAGAAGCGAAGCGGCAAGGAAAAGCGCATCGTTGCTCCAAAGAGATGCCCCGACTGCAGCGGCGTGGTGGAGCAAGAAGGGCCGAAGCTGTATTGCGTCAACCCCGAGTGCCCTGCGCAGTTTCGCGAGAAGTTGAAGTGGTTCGTCGGCCGCGGTCAGATGGATATCGACGGTCTAGGCGAGAAGCTCGTCGATCAGCTCGTTGATGCCGGGCTTGTGCACCATTTCGCCGACATCTTCAAGCTCAAGCGCGGGGCACTTGTTGAACTCGAACGGATGGGAGAGAAATCGGCTGATAACCTGCTGACCGCAATTGCGACCGCCAAAGCGAGGGGGCTGGCCCGCGTGCTGGCGGGGCTGGGGATTCGTCAGATCGGCTCGTCGGCGGCCAAGATGCTCGCTCGCCATTTCGCCGACGCGGACGCGCTGCTCACGGCTACGGAGGACCAGATCAAATCACTGCCTGATTTCGGTGACATCACGGCTTCGACACTCCATGCCTACCTCCATTCCAAGCCCGGGCGCGAGATGTTTCACCGGCTCGGTACCGTCGGCGTCGACTTGCGCAGCACGACCGTCGGCGCAATTGATTCGAGCCGTGGCTCAATCTTTGCGAACAAGACCGTAGTCTTGACGGGGACCTTACAGAACTTCACACGCCAGGCGTTGACCGGACGGCTCGAAGCGCTCGGTGCGAAGATCGCCGGTTCGGTTTCGACAAAGACGGATCTCATTATTGCAGGTGAAAACGCGGGTTCCAAGCTCGAGAAGGCGAAGAAACTCGGTATCGAGACGTGGGACGAGGCCAAACTTGTGAGCGCCTTGCGATGATTCCTGGCCGTGAAGGGAAACGCGGCCGATAGGGAGTACGATTCGAGTCGGCCGATGCAGAACATCGAATTCAAAGCTGAGCTTCGTGATCCAGCCGCAGCTCGCCGGCAGTGCAAAGTGCTCGGCGCGCATCACATCGGCAATCTTCGTCAGACCGACATCTATTACAAACTTACCGACGGGCGGCTCAAGAAACGCGAGGCTCCCGGGGAGCCGATCGAGTGGATCTACTACCACCGCAATGATTCCGTACGACCTAGGATGTCCAATTACAGCATCCTCACCGACGAACAGGCACGGCGACGGTGGGGGACCAAGACGCTTCGACAGTGGTTGACCGTTCTCAAGACACGCCAGCTGTGGATGATTGACAACATGCGCATTCACATCGACGACGTTGATCAGTTAGGGAACTTCATCGAGTTCGAGGCGATCATATCCAAGAACCGCGATGTCAAGGAATGTCATCTCGCCGTCAATCACCTGCGCGAGCTGTTTGGGCCGGTCCTGGGCGAGCCGGTGGCTCCCAGCTATTGTGACTTGATGGCGCAGATCGTCTCAGCCGACAGCGGATGACCGCACTTGCGGATCAGGCGGGAGATCCGAATCGGGAGCGACCGTCAGCACGCCCCGCCAGATCAACACGACAAACACCGCGCTGAGAACGAGGCGGTACCAGCCGAAGACGGCCAAGCTGTGACGGCTCAAATAACTCACGAGCCACTTGACCGCGAAGGCGGCGGCGATCGTGGCGACGATAATGCCGACGACAAGCTCCGTCGCGCCAAGCACCTCGAACATATTCGGACCGTCCCCGAGGAGGTTGCCCAGCCCTTTGTACACGCACGCGCCGCCCAGCGTCGGCAACGCCAAAAGGAAGCTGAACTCGGCCGCGTGCTTGGGCCGAAGGCCGATGATCATTCCGCCCACGATTGTGATCATTGAACGACTGGTGCCCGGCCACATGGCCACACATTGCAGCAACCCAATAACGAGCACCAATCGCCAGGTCAGATGCTCGATATCGACGAACTTAGGCGCCTCAGCGCCATCGCCTGCTTCGTTGGCGCGGAAGAATCTTCGCTGCCAGGGGCCCAGAAGGATCATCACGACCCCCCCCAGCGCAAGGGCAGCGATCACCGGCACCGGTCTGAACAGATATCGCTCGATCGAATCGCTGAGTACCGGCCCCAACACCGCCACCGGAAGGAACGCAATGATGAGATTCACAAGCAGACGACGCCCGACCTGATCCTTACCCCACAGACCACGAATCATCTGAACGACCCGCGCGCGATACAACCCCAACACGGCAAGGATCGCCCCGCCTTGGATCACGATGAGGAAGGCGTCGATCGCCGATCTTTCATTCGGCTCATCGAGCCCGAGCAGTGCCGTGGTCAAAATGAGATGGCCGGTCGAGCTGATGGGCAGATACTCGGTGATCCCTTCAACGAGTCCGAGGATGATGGCGTGAAGAATCGTCACGGTGGTAGGTTCGGCGACTCAAAGTGCGAGTATGAGAACGGTTACGGTTCCTTCGGCTCAGGACGAACTGCTTCTGTTGATTCAGCCAGCCAAGGCATAAGGTCTCGCACCGCTTTGCCTGCAGACTCGATCGGAGCGCCGCTTGCGGCTTCGCGCTGCTGGACAAACCAACGAAATCCGCCGGCGTAATCATCTCGCATCGCTTTGGCGAACGTACCATCCCTTACTTCAGTGAGCAGTTGACGCATCCGCACCCTTACTTCCTCATCAATGAGCAAAGAACCGGCACGATACGCGCCGAACTCGGCAGTGTTGCTGATCGCCTCGTACATTCCGGCCAAGCCGCGTTGATAGACGAGATCGGCAATCTGCTTCATCTCGTGGCAGCACTCGAGATAGGCCAACTCGGGCGGATATCCAGCGTCGACGAGCGTCACAAACGCCGCCACCATGAGCTGACTCATGCCGCCGCACAGAACGGCTTGCTCGCCAAACAGGTCCGTCTCGGTCTCGTCGCGAAACGTGGTGTAGACAATCCCCGCGCGAGCGCAGCCGATTCCGTTCGCCCACGCCAAACCGATTGCCTCGGCATCGCCGGCGGGCGAATCTTGGTGCACGGCGAACAAACACGGCAGGCCCTTGCCGTCACAGTACAACCGTCGCAGCGTATCACCCGGTCCCTTTGGCGCAACCATAATGACGCCCAGATCGGGCCCAGGACGGATCAACTCGTAGCAGATGTTGAACCCATGAAGAAAGCCGACGATCGAACCACCGCTCAGTTGCGGCGCTAGATCGCGTTCATATGCCTGTGCCTGAACTTCATCAGGCAATGCCAGAATGACGAGTTTGGCGTTCTTCGCGATGTCTGGGATAGGCAGACAGTCAAATCCGAGCGTCGATGCCCGGTGGAAGCTGGGAGAGTTGGGACGTGTCCCGACTACAACATCAAGTCCCGATTCCCGAAGATTCAGGGCGTGGGCGTATCCCTGGTTCCCGAATCCCACGACCGCGACCGTCTTGCCCCGTAGCGGGTCGATCGGTGCCTGTTCCGATGTACGCAGGATTCTCATGGCGACTGGACTCTCCCGAAGAATAGGAGCCGGGGACACTTGACCCGGATGTTTTACCCAAAGTGGTCCGGCGCGCTGGCCGAGAGAATAATCAATCGATGATCCTGAGCGGAAACGGTCTGCGGGACCGGAAGGGACAAGGACGGTGAGGACGCGCGATCTGTTCGAACGCCACTGCCTCCGATGCACCTGCCAGCGCCTGGCGTTGTATGAGGCCCTGAAGGCGAGCACGAACCATCCTACCGCAGAAGAGCTGTATCGCGTGGTCAAGCCTCAGGCCGGCCGGCTCAGCTTGGCCACGGTCTACAACACCCTCGAGGCGCTGTGCAAGGTCGGCCTCGCCCGTAAAATGGCGACCACCAATGGGTCTTGTCGCTATGACGCCGACACGAACGAACACTCGCACGTTCGCCTCCGGGAGACGGGTGAGATCCGCGATTTGCCCGCCGAACTCAGTGAGCGACTCGCTCGGGAGCTGCCCCGCCACATCATCGCCGAGATCGAGCAGCGGTTGGGCGTCAAAATAGACGGCGCAAAGGTGCAACTGCTCGCGCGGTGGGCCAACCGTAGCGACTGAGTCAATCTCCGCCCGAGGCCTGAGTTTGCCCCGAGTCAACGCCGTCGACGGTTGGTATGCGGCGCTCAAGCGTGGGGGCCCAACAGCCGATATCTAACTTCGCCGAACCTTGGTCTTTGTACCCGCATCGCCAAAAGCGCGGTGTACACTGGAGGTAACGTCATGTCCGCAACGACCAAGCCAATCGAGCGCCGCGCGCATCAGCGGTTCACGCTGATGCCCATGTACACCACCGTGGAGGCGAGGCGACTGGCGGGCGATGTCGATCGGGCGCTTCTGGGGCACGCCTACGACATCTCCGAGACGGGCGTGAGGATTGAACTGGATGAGGCGCTGGAGCCTGGCGAGTCGATCGCCATTCATCTCACGCTGCCGGGAGCGACCTCCAGCGTCACGGCCTCAGCCGACGTCGTCTGGGTCAACGACGAGATGGACGACCCCGGGCCGCGGCGCATGGCGTTGCGGTTTACCAACTTCCGCAGCGACCAAGACCACGACGGCCTGCTTCGCTACCTCGGCGGCGCGCTTATTCGTCGTGCGGCCTAAGACCGAGGCCTCTCCTCGTATTCACAACCGAGCGACGCCTCGCGCAGCGGCCGAGTCCGGCGGTTACCGGCGTATACCGACTCGCCGGCGCTACGCCCGATTAGTCGATCAGATCGGCCCAGGCCCCGGTGGTTGGTTCGTCGATCCGCCACAACAGGCTCACGGCGCGCCCTCTGGTCCTGGCCTCGAACCGAATCGATCCCGTGGAAATATCCGTCACCTCGGCGCCCACCGCGTCGCACTCGTCAATCGCCCGGTTCAGTTGCCGCAGCGCGCTGTCGCGCTCATACACGAGCCATTCCTGCCTGGCGAGGTCGGGCCGCTGCGCGAGCGCCGCTCGGCATCGCTGAGCGGTCTGATACCCGTCGCAAATATCGCGAACGGCACGGGCAACATACGGCAGAGCGCGCCGTGCCTCGGATACACTGAACACAACCGGCCGGGGAAGCAGGTTGACTGAATAACTTCCGGCGCGACGAACAACGCTCATTCTTTCTTCCCTCACCACCGTGCGTTGATATCATCGCGATGTGTTGAACTCAATACAAGCGCAAGGTTCCCTAATTCGAGCGAAAATTTGTCCCAGCACCGACGCGGGACGATCATGGCGGCCTGTGCCTGTGAACATGGCCGGATACGACAGACTGGGGACGCTGCTTTGGGTGGGAAGGCGCCAGCGGTGTCAGATCCACGACCGTTGGCGCAATGGCTGACATGAACACGCTGTTGATGGGACCTCGCGGCTGCGGTAAGTCTTCGGTAGGACAACGACTTGCCGATCTTTTGCAGCGGCCGTTCGTAGAGTTGGATGCCCGAGTACTTGAGACCTTCGCCGAGTCGTCGGTGCACGAGGTCTGGTCGGTACACGGCGAACCAGCGTGGCGGGCGGCTGAGGTCCGGCAACTGAATAGGATATTAGAGAAGGATGGGCAAGTGGTGGCCCTCGGCGGTGGGACGCCGATGATCGAAGCCGCCCAGCAGTGCCTTCAGGACGAGCGACGGGCGGGGCGGGCCTGGCTGATCTATTTGGCGTGCCCGGCGAGCGATTTGAGGCAACGGCTCGAAACCAACCTCGGCGACCGCCCCTCACTCACCGGAACCGGTTCACTGGACGAGCTGGAGGCGGTTCTCAGGGCAAGGGAGCCGACCTACCGCCGGTTGGCCGATGTGATTGTTCAGGCGGCGCCTCGCAGCCCGGACGAGATCGCGGCCCAACTGGCAAAAACGACTCAATGAGGGCGGCGACGGACCAGCCGGCCACCTCGAGACTCGCCGTCTCACCTCAGATGGGCGTCAGCCGGCGGCCCAACCGACGCTTCTGATTGATCAGCTTGCGACCGAGGCGCGTCTTCATGCGGGCTCGAAAACCGAATTGCCGCCTGCGTTTTATCGTGCTGACTCGACGCGGATAATGCATGATCGCTCCAGATCGTCGCAGAGCCGGGGTCGACCTTGGGCTCGGTACAACCGATCCTGCCCAAGACCAGCAAGCTTAGCATTCCACCGCTGACGCCGCTACCGCCGGGTCGCCCGGTCTCCCAGATGATCCCCGCCACGGACCCCTCGGAACCGTGACCAAGGCCGCGCTGAGCGGCTGAGGTGATAAAAACTTGCGAAGCTGAACTGAGATGGTGGCTCACGGTGGCCGATGAAGATAGGGTAAGTCACGACACAGGAGCCGCGTGAGCTCCGCTGGACCGGTTTTGCGGCCGCCTGACGCACGAGTGGCGACCGTAAAACCCGCCCAGAGCCTATGAACTGGTTCTAAGCGGCCGCCCTCCTGCACGGACACGGCCCGGTGTAGCACTTCATGCGTGGCGGGATCCATGGACCCCCAAGACATTCGTAAAGTCGAGCAACTGCTCGGGCACCAATTCCAGGACAAGAAGCTGCTGGAGCGCTCCTTGACGCACGCGTCGTTGGCCGACTCGCGCCTCCAGAGCAACGAACGCCTGGAGTTCCTTGGCGACGCCATTTTGGGAATGGTCGTTTGCGGACACCTCTTTGACAGATTCGACGACCTGCTCGAAGGTGACCTCACCAAGATCAAGTCCACCGTGGTCAGCCGCCGAACCTGCGCCGTCATTGCCGACGAGCTTGGGCTGGACGAGCTGCTCAGGTTGGGCAAGGGAATGTCCGATCGGGCCGCGCTTCCCAAATCGGTGCTTGCCGCGGTGTACGAATCGCTGATCGGCGCGCTGTACATCGACGGCGGACTCGAGGTCGCCCGCCGATTCATCCTCAAGCACCTCGAGCCGATGATCGACTACGCAGCTCAATCCGGGCATCAATACAACTTCAAGTCCGTGCTTCAGCAAGCCGCTCAACAGATGCTGGATCAGACGCCGCAGTACATCGTGCTGGATGAGAAGGGGCCGGACCACGCCAAGTGCTTTGAAGTATGCGTCGAGATCGGGGCCCGGCGGTTCAAGTCCTGCTGGGGGCCCTCCAAGAAACAGGCGGAGCAGGAGGCGGCGCTGCAATCCTTGCTGGAACTCGGCGCAGCCCAACGCGCTGACGACGGCGAGATCCACCTGTGTCGAACACCACGCGTCACCGACCGCCTCCCCCAACCGTCTTCGCCGGCAACAAACAGCTCGTAGACGGCCGATCCCGCCGGCCATCTGAGCACCTTCCCCCAAGAGGTGTGCGGATACGCCCGTGCGCGCGAGCACGGAAGCAACCACAGATGAACACCGATGAGCACAGATGGGGGATGGAACGTATAAAGCCGCGACCGGTGGTCGCGGTCCAGCGGCAGTAGACCACATTGATCGGGCAATGACCGCCCTCACCATCGGATCCGACGACGCGCAAGACCGTTCACGTTCGCCCCGGACCCTCCTTCAATCGCCGTTCGGCCCCCTTCGCCACGTCTCGGCGAACGATTAAAACCCCTGTTCCAATGTCTAGCCGGCTGTACCGCTTGAAGATCGTGTCTCCCGATCGGGGGAATTCCACGGCCATGCGCCGTACGGGAGCCCACATGCAGCGTAAAGATCGCGGATTCCTGAAACCACGACGCCGACGGCCATCACCACAAGACCCCACCGGAGAAGCTCTGGGATGACCGGGGGATCGAACGTGAGCTGCGTTGGCATTCTCCACCATCCGATCATCACCGGGATGAGACACGCGATCATCGCGCCGTAGAGGATGCCCATGATCGCGTGTGTAACTCGCTCGCTGGCGTAGACATCTCCCAACGAGCGGCGAACCGCGATCTCGACCACGAAATCCCAAAGCGTGAGGACGATCTCGGCCACCAGCACCAGAACCAGCACTACGACCCAACGTCCATGCCATGCGACCCAGGGCAACGTGGCGAACATCACGCCGTAGAGAAAGTCGCGCATCGCATGCAGCCAAAGCTCTGGAGCCGACTCGCGTCCCCGTGCCGGCAAGCGTGCCTTCCACTCGTGGTAATAAAGCGTGTCGAACGCGCCGATGACCCCTTGGATTGCCAGTAGCCACAGGGCCGTGGTTATGCCGGTTCCTTTCGATCAATGCGAACGTCTCCGGTGTATGACATGAGCACCCCGACAGGTGGTAACGAGACGAAGGGGAAGAAAACGGGACAGGTATGCTCTGTTGAAGACCTCTCCGAGCGTGCTATGGGCAGGCGGGATCTCCGGAGCTTGCCGGTGAAAACCCTGGGGATTTCAAGACCGTACCACCGGCAAAGCAGTTTGCACAGGCCGCCTCGGAAAGGTTCTCAACAGAGCAGGACAGGTACGTTTAGTAAGAACGGTTCGTCGGCGTGCCGAATTACTGAGGGAACGGCTCGCGATCACGCTGAAATCAGCCACCAGACGAAGAGGGCGTTGGCGGCGAGGGCAGTGAGGCCGGCGGCGAGCCAGCGAGGCCAGACGGCGCGCGACTTTCTTGCAGCGCGCGGATCACGCAGCAGGGTCAGGGTGTCGGCGGCCTTGGCCAGCGGTGCACCTCGTCGGGCATGATCCTGCACGATGGCGATGATGAGGTTGGCTTCGAAGGGTCGTACCCCGAGTTGTCGAGCGGTACGCAGGACACGGGCCCGCCGCTCGGGCGTGAGGGTCGAGCCCTGGAGCTGTGAATGAGTGCGCGCGGCCAGGACCCAGCGGGGGTCGGTCGGATCGAGGCTGGGGTTACCAGCCGCGGCGCGATTCTCGTCGGCGACGTCACGCGCCGCCCGCCAGGAAGTGACCGCCTTGGGGTCATCCGAGCCGACCAGGCGCAGGCGAGGTTGTGACGCGTTTATATCCATATCTCCAAGCCCCATTCGCATCGAGCGGTGGCGGTTGCCGGCGAAACTACAGCCGCCTCAACTCTACTCCAGGCGAGCGCCCCTGCGAACTGGATAACTAAAAACGGACGTACAAAGCAACGCGTTTTTTATCTGGGGGAGCTGCGCGCTGGTGACGAGACTTCGATGTCCGGCGAGGATGGTGGGGGACGACGCTTACGGCGGAAAGACCGTCGACCGCGCTTGACCGTCGGCGTCCCAGACGCTGATGAGGCCGTCGTCGTTTTCGGCAGCTCCGGCCTCGATGATCTGCCGGCCGCGGCGGTTGCGAAGTGTCAGGGCGCCACCCAACGTGTCGAGCGAGGCGCCGGCGACAACAACGACGTGGCCCTTGGGATTCATCAGGTTCAGCAGGCCGCCGGCGGGGGTTGTCCCCACGAGAAACAGCTTGGTGCCCGAACTATCCATCATGGCCAGCACGGCCCCGGCATCTTGGATTGCGTCGACGCTGAAGACCGCCCCGCCACGCTCATTGGCTAAGTCGAGCCGACCACCACCGTCAGCCTCGGCCGCGACGGTGAAGACGCCCACGCCCTCCTGATTCTGCACGTGGAGGAATCCCCCGCCATGTTCGATCGAAGCCCCGCCGGTGACCACGGGTTCCGCTGCGCTGCCGTACAGTCGCACCACGCTGCCGTCGGCAGATGGACCGACGGCGAAGCGACGCCGACCGGTCTGATCATTGATCTCCAGTAGTCCCGATCCCTGTTGCGTTGCGAGCTGCCTTATGACGACTTGCCCGGCTTGATTGGCGAGCACGGCTTGCCCGCCGATCTGGGTCGCCGAGGCTTCGAACAGGTCGACGCCGGCGGTGTTGGCCACGACGATGGCCCCACCGTTCTCCCGACTTACCGCCGTAAATACCGGAACCTGATGACGGGCATCGAGCAAGTCAATCCGACCGCCGTGCTCATTCGCCTGAGCGCGGTAGACGCGCTGGCCACCGGAGTTCCACAGCGACATTTCACCGCCACCGGCCGCGGCGAATGCGGCGAAAACGCTCTTGCCTTGGTTATTCCAGATCGCCAGGTCGCCGCCGTGTTCGCTGGACCAGAGCCGCAGCACGTTTTGGCCGCCCGCCCCCCACAGATCGAGCTGTCCACCGGCTTGCCCGGCGCTGGCGACAAGGACAACGCGCCCCTCGTCGTCGAGGACCTCGAATCGCTCAGCCTGGATGATCCGAGGCGCTGGCTGATCTCGCGTCGCCGCCATAGTGGCGATGCTCATCACCACCACGGCGCACAGCACCACCAGCCGCCGGGATCGACCCGCGGCCCGGCGGGTCTGGGCAAGTTGCTTCTCGAGCGTGGCGATTCGTTCCTCCAGCGGGCGTTGAGCGATCGTCATGGCATCTCCTCGAAGAATGAGTTGTGATTCGTCGTGGGCGGATAATCACCGAGCTGGGCCGCTCACGCAAGGCCGGCCTCGGCCGGAGCCGAACGACAGCCTCGCGGGACATGTTGCCGATACAGTTGGGCGACCCCCATGGAAACCTTCGCCCATCGCCGGTTAAAGGAGCTTGCCGTGGCGTTCCTGCGCGATGGCGGCTGTCTAGCCGTGGCCACGGAGGTCCGCTGCCCCATCAGCCGATATCGAGTCGATGCAGCGGGGTATCAGGACTCGGTTCGGGATGGGGAGCCCAACGGCCGGCGAAGACGACGCTGCCCGCCCACGACCGTCGTCGTCGAGTGCAAGCAGTCACGCGCTGACTTCTTCCGCGACTCCGAGCAGACCGAGGCTCTGCTGGCTCGCCGTGCGGATTTGCAACTGATTCGTCAATCGATCGAGGAGCATCGCGTGAAACTCGAGGAGCCGCATCTGCGGCGCTCCGGCTCGGCGCTGTTTGTTGAGTTAGAGGAATGGGACTTCGCCGCCAGCCGACTACCCAGCTATCGCAAGGTGCTGGGCCAGTTACAACTGGTGGACGAGAAGCTGCACGGCCATACGAAGTTCCACCTCATTGCACGTTATCGACTGGCGGATCGGCTTTATCTGGCGGCGCCGCGCGGGATGATCCGGCATTGTGAAGTTCCGCCGGGATGGGGACTGCTGGAATGTCCACCCCAATGGCTGGACCAAGACCGAGCCCACGAACGCCAGGCTGAACCGGCGGCGTTGCAAACGACTGTCAAGGCGCCGGAGCTTCGTAGTCGCGACGATCATCGCTTGAGACTGCTGCGCAACATCGCCGTCTCCGCCAGCTTCGCTGCGCTGGGTAGGACGGGGCGCCGGCGTGTTCATGAACCTGCGATTCACGCGCGCTCGTGACGTCACCGTCAGCCGTGTCCAGACTTCGCCAACAAACTCACGACGATGTTCACGATCAGCGCACAGACGAACGCCAACGGCAAGTTGTAGATCTCGACACCGGCCAACGCATTCTGCAACGATGCGGTCACGTCGGGCAAGAGAGATTCCGCCGGGTTCGCCGCGGCGAGCCGGCCCAGCGGATCAAGCAGCTTCCAAAGTACGGCCACGGTAAATCCCGTCGCCATGCCCGCAACGCAACCGGCGTAGGATGCGCGCTTCCAGAGCAGCACCAAGATCACTTGCGGTCCGAACGAAGCGCCAAGGATCGCCCAACCGTAGTCCAGGACGAATTTGTAAACGTCTTTACTGCCCCCTATGACAAGCGCCATCGCCCCAATTCCCAGCCCGAGCACGACGAGACGGTTGATGAGTATGTGGGCCTTCTTGCCCGACCGATCGATGAGCCGGGAATAGATGTCGTTCGCGCCGGCACTGGCCGCCACGACGAGTTGGCTGTCGGCGGTGGAGCAGATCGCGGCCAGCACCGCCGCCAATACCATCCCTGAAAGTACGCCGGGGATCATGTGTCGTGCGGCAAGAACCAGACTGGTGTTGCCCGCGCCATCGAGGCCGGCGGCGATGTCGCCGGCGAGGGCGCCGGTCCAGTCCACACCTCCCTGGGTCATCGCCCGCACAATGATGCCGATCGTCACCGCGCCCCACAGGATCATTGCCCCCCATGTCACCGCAATGATCCCGCCAATGATCGCATCTTTGCGGCGGCGCAGAGCCATAAAGCGCACCAACACGTGCGGCTGACCCGGGAAGCCGAAGTTGATCCCTAGTGCGCCGCTTCCTAACAGAAAACCAATGAGCGCGACGCCTGTTTTTTCCGGCCGGAACGCAAGCATCGATGGCGCCGCACTTCCGGAAGGGCGCTGGGCATCGATTGCGGCCAGTTGCTGCTGGATGAAGTCAAACCCGCCAATGTGACTCAGCAGATAGATCGGGAACACGACCAGCACGCCGACCATCAGCCACCCCTGCGCGAAGTCGGTCCAGCACGTTGCCCGGAAGCCGCCAAGGACGGTATACAGCAACACGATGACCGCCCCCAAGACAACGCCCACGCGGTAGTCCAATCCATCGAACGCCGCATGGAACGCATCGTCCGCCGCGTTGAACTGCGCGGCCACGTACAGCCACATGGCCGTGAGAATCACCAGCACCGACAAAATGCGAAGCAGCGGCAACCGCTCCTTGAAGTGCAACGCAAAGAAGTCCGGCAGCGTCAATGCGCCGAGGCGTTCGCATCGATCGCGCATGCGCCCGGCCACAACGAACCAGTTGAAGATGAATCCCAACAAGACCCCGGGCAAGATCCAGTACGCCGTCACGCCCGTGCGAAAGGCCATCCCCACCAGGCCGAGCGTCACCCAGCCCGATTCACTGGACGCCGAGGCCGACAGCGCCGCCACCCATGGCCCGAGCTTGCGCCCGGCCAGGAAGTAATCTTCGTCACTGCGCGTGGCGAAGCGAGCCGAGTAGACCCCAATGGCAACGATGGCCAGCGTGTAGACCGCAAAGGAAATCACAAAGACTGGCATAGCGCCGCTCCCAACGGCGAGGGAGCATACCACGGCGTCACCTTCTCGGCGGGTATCGCCGCGGGTTTGCACCTGCGGCTACGAAAGGACTCCTTCGTAGCGATTTGCCCAACACGCCCGGAGGGACTCGAACCCCCAACCGTCGGTTCCGAAGACCCTTATCAACCGTCGCTGCCAAGCTGGAAACGCGGCTCATAATACCATGAGCACACTTCCGTACGTTTCAAGCACACCTGGATACCGGTCGAATACACGCTGCCCTGACATAACAATTGACATAATCCAAACCACGATTCCGGTCCGGCGCAGCGCCTGCGCAGCCAGGCCGGCGCTGATATCATCATGCACATGCCCAGCAACTCAAGCGATGGGAACGAGCTGGAGCCAGGGACGATCGAACCCTGTCCGCTTGGATCCGTCACATACTGGACAAGGCCGCGGCGAAACAGAAGCGAAAGCGATAGGAAACCGGGCCGAACCTCCGGCCAGCGAGCCGACTATCCTTACACATGCCACACGCCAACAGCCTGGCGAATCTCCGCCCACCATGGCAACCCGGCCAATCAGGCAATCGCAAGGGCCGGCCGAACACCGGTGGGAGTCTGATCGAGTACATACACGAGCTGGGGTCTGAGTCCGAACCGGGCGTCGCAAAGTATCCATTGGAGGAGCTGGAGGCCATCGGTGCAGATCACCGGGCCTCACACACGAAGGCTATGGCGGCTCAACTGCTGGTCCTGGCCCGTACGCCAGGCTTTCACGAGAAGAGTGGCAAGCCATACTGTGCCATGCTGGTGGAGATGATCCTTGACCGCACGGTCGGCAAGCCGGTTCAGTCGGTGATGGTCCAGCACACGCAGTCGGACGATCCCGAGGTATTGCTTGCGGAGCTGCGGGCGGCGATCACCCGCTCGCCTGAGCTGCTGAGTATCCTCGGCGATCGGTTGCCGGCCGAGGCGCTGCCGGTAGCAGATGTCGAGGCTGAGGCTGTCGACCCGGTTTGACCACGGTTTACAAGTGGTCACCGACGCTCTATCGCGCGCGCGATGGCAGAACACCGATTTCAACCAGCCTCCTCCCCGAACAACCTCTTTTCTTCTTCTCTCTTTCAAGAGGTAGAAAGCAAGTGTTCCAAGCGTCCGCAAAGCGTCCAAAGCGTCCAAAGCGTCCGACGGCTCCACTGCGGTGCAACGATTCAGTCTCGTTTCAGCACGTTGGCGATCGTTTGCGCTGAGAGCCGTCGGCCGCGGCGGTTGCGGTGACCTTGCTGATCGAGCTCGGCCGCGATCTGCCGCAGGCTCAGCCCGTCGCCCCGTAGCTGTCGCATGAGGCTGATGGCCCGCTGCTCGTGCTCATCCTCGATCCAGCCCTGGCTGTTCAGCCGGTAGCCGTAGGGGGCGTGACGGCTGATTCTCCGGCCGTTGGACCGCATCACAGCCAACGCCTCGGATGTGCGTTCACCGATGGCTTCCCGTTCCCATTGGCTGACCGATCCCATCACGTTGAGGACCAGCCGACCCGAGGCGGTTGAGGTGTCGATGTGATCGGCGACCGAGGCAAACTCGACGCCGGATCGCTGGAACAGCTCGACCAGATCGCCGAGATCACGGACAGACCGGGTGATTCGGTCCAACTTCGCGATAACGACCACGCCGACCTTGCGGCCACGGATCAACCGGAGTAGCACGGCCATGCCTGGCCGATCCAACGACTTTGCCGAATAGCCGGCGTCCTCGATCACCTCGACCAGCTCCAGCTCATGCAGGACGGCGTACGCCTCGATCTTCCTGCGTTGAGACACCAACGAGATAGCGTCCGCAGCCTGATCGCGGGGGGAGACTCGGGTGTACCCGATGGCTTTGGATTCGTTCATGCGATCATCTCCCCCGATTCGACCGCCTGGAGCATTGCCCGGAAGTTGTTGCGGTGTCGCTGGGCAAGCCGGACGTACTCAGCCTCGGGCCGTCCATTGAGACCTTCAGCCTGGGCGATCTCTCTCGCACGCGCTGCAAAGG
>JAZFYE010000150.1:0-2248 GCA_036475395.1 Phycisphaerales bacterium | reverse complement strand
TTTGACGGCAACTGCACCGTCGGGGCCACGGACCTGCTCGCCCTGCTGGTGAACTGGGGCCCCTGTCCCTGCGGAGACCAGAGTGAGCCGCTGTCGCTCGAAGAGGAGCTGGCCGATGCGTGTTTGAGCCAGGAGGATTGGGATGCGTTCGTGGCCGTGATGACCGATCCCGAGAGCAGCCAGGAGGACAAGGATCGCTACTACTGCTGGATGAACCACTACCTGTTTCATTGCAATAAGTGCAACTGCAGCCACCCTTCGGAGTGCCCGAGCCCCGATCCGTTTGGTTGACCCCCGCCCCCGCCCCCGGACCCCCGGAAGCGCCCCCGGCAGCGAAAGCTTCGCCGGGGGCTTGTTCGTGGACGGGCGGTTGATCCCAGCGCGCCGCGTAAATCATGACGACGCGAGGCCGCAGCGAACCCAACCGGGTCGGGCCGGTGCTTGTGCCTTGACGATACACTAGGATTGACGCGAAATGAAACGGATACCAGACCGCCAAGTACGTCGGTCGGGGGTTGATGCTGCGCGCATTGGTCGAGGACGGGCTGAATGAGCTGGATCAAGCGGATCGCGGCCGAACCACAGGTCCAGAAGCTCGCCGAGCTTCTTGGAGGCGGGGATACTGCGGCCGCGCGAGGCGTGGTGGGGTCCAGCACCGTCGTTCTGGCGGCGGCGCTGCGGCATCGTCTCGGCCGACCCATCCTCCTGGTGGTGCCGCATCTGGATCAGGCGGACGAGGCGGTCGACGAGCTGGAGGCGATGGGCGTTGACGTTGCAAGGTTCCCAGCCATGGAGCTGCTGCCTGGGGAGTCCAATGTCAATCTCGAGCTTCTGACCGAGCGGCTTCGGCTCGTGCGCCGCCTGAGTGAGCAGGAGGTGCCGGCGGTGACCGTCGGGTCCATCCATGCCCTCATGCAAGCAGTGCCGCAGGTATCACAACTCGATCACCTGGTGCGCGTTGTCCAAGCCGGAGACTCGCTCGACTTGGCGGCGTTCGTCGATTGGCTGCATGAGGCCGGCTACGCCCGGGTAGAGACGATCGAGTCCCCGGGCGAGTTCACGATCCGCGGCGGGATCGTGGACATCTTCTCCCCGGGCGCTGCGCCGGCTCGCCTCGACCTGTTCGGCAACGAGGTCGAAGCACTCTACGAGATCGACCTGGACACCCTCGCCTCGGATCGCAAGTTAGAGTCGATCGAGATCGCGCGGGCCTCGGCCGAGCCGCTCGAACTGCATGACGCCGACGAATCGCTTTCCACGTATCTACCGAGCGACACGGTAGCGATCCTGGCGGAAATGATTGAACTGAACGAACAAGGCCGAAGCTACATGGATCGAGCCGTGGACGCCCGCGGCCTGTTCACGTGCGCCGAGATCATCCAGCAACTCGCCGCCCAGTGCCACGCGATGCTCGAGGTCAATCAATACTCGCCGGGCTCGACACCGCAGGCGACCATCAACCTGCCGTTGCAACTGTTACCACAGTTTGCCGAAGATGCGTCGGACGCCGTCGTCGAACTGGGGGAGTTGACCGACGATTTGGAGACGATGGTGCTCTGCCAGAACGACGGCGAGGCGCAGCGGATGAAAGAGTTGCTTACAGAATTCGCGCCTCAGGCCACGGTGGCGGTGTTCACGCAGTATCTGCACCGGGGGTTCATCTGGGACGGGTCAAAGGGAACTCAGCTGGCGCTGGTGCCGCATCATGAGCTGCTGCACCGATACAGCGTTCGCCGCCGACTCCGCTTGGGCGCCTCACGCGCGATGGATACGTTCCTGGACCTCCAGCCGGGCGATCTGGTCGTCCATCGCGATCACGGGATAGCGAGATTCATCCAGTTGCAGAGCATCCAGGGTCGACGTCGTTCGCCCGAGGAGTTTTTGACGCTCGAGTTTGCGGGCAAGGCGAAGCTGCACGTGCCGGCCTCGAAGATCGAGCTCGTACAGAAGTACATTGGGTCCTTCAAAGGACGACCTGAGCTTTCCCGATTTGGGGGCGTCAAGTGGGACCGTCAAAAGGCGAAGGTGCAGGAGGCAGTCCGCGATCTTGCCACCGAGATGCTGCGCATTCAAGCGGCGCGGGAATCCATGCCGGGCATTCGCTATCCCGCCGACACAACTTGGCAGCGCGAGTTCGAAGCGGAGTTTCCGTACGAGGAGACGGATGATCAGCTCGCCGCCGCCGGTCAGGTGAAGCGCGATATGAGCGACCCGAGGCCGATGGACCGGCTCATTTGCGGCGACGTGG
>JAZFYE010000149.1:0-2128 GCA_036475395.1 Phycisphaerales bacterium | reverse complement strand
GGCATTTGACTCTCCTCAATCCAAGATGTATCCGGCCGAGCTGGTCTGCCCCGTCGCGGACGAGGCGCCAGTCGGTATCGGGACGATTTGCGAAGTCGAGACCCTTTGCGCCCCGCTGGCGCTCACTAATTCACGAGTGTATGGATCGGTCGGCAGAGGTATCTTTTGGTCCGAGATCGGGCGCACCAGATAGGGCGTCACGATGATGACGAGCTCGGTCTCTTCGCGCCGGAATTGCTCGCTCCTGAACAGCGCGCCCAGGATCGGAATATCGCCGAGACCGGGCGTCTTGCTGAGGTTCTCCGACATGTTTTGCGAGAGCAGTCCGGCGATGGCGAAGCTCTGTCCGGAGGCCAGTTCGATCGTCGTCTCGGCCCGCCGTGTCGTCAGCCCGGGGGTACCGTTCGCCAGCGCGACAGAGAAGTCGAGCGCGCTGACCTCGGGTATGACATGCAGGTGAATCCGGTTTTCGCCGACCACCGTCGGGGTGAAGGCCAGGCTGATGCCGAAATCGTGGAACTCGACAGTGAAGACGGCGGCACCGGTGGTTCCGGACTGAGCCACTTCGATGGGGAACGAGCCGCCGGCCAAGAAACTCGCAGTCTCGCCCGAAAGCGCGGTGAGATTCGGCTCGGCCAGAATTGTGACCAATCCGTCATCTGCTAGGGCATCGAGGAGGCCGGTTACGTCGAGATCGCCGGCCGAGCCGCTGCCCTGTGCGAACGTTGCCCCAGTCAAGGCCACGGGAAAGTTCGTGAACAAACTAAGAGCGATATCTCCGGACAGCAGAAAGTCCATGTTGATGCCGAACTTGTTGAGAATGCTCCGCTTGACTTCGGCGATCCGGACCCGCAGGTTGACCTGATTGGGCTGGGTCACGGCGAGCTGGTTGATGACCTCCTCCCCCGGACCGATGAAGCGTGCCGTGATGCGTCGCGCGTTCTCGGCATCCACGGCCGTGGCGACCGAGCCGTTCAGGATTATCCCACCTTCGATCGAGGTCACGTCGAGGCCGGCGGTCGGGAGCAGGGTGTCGAGCGCCTCCCCCAGCCGGGTCAGGTTGTGCTGGACCACGACCTCCATGTTGGCGATCACATTGTCGTCGCTGTCGAGCGCGAACAAGGTGGTCTTGCCGGGGGTCTTGCCGAACAGATAGACCAGCTGGGCGGAGCGGACGTTGATGTCCGCCACGCTGGGGTTGGTTATGAACACCGAGGCGGCCGGTTTATCGAGCCGGACGAGTTGTCCTTCGTTGAGCTCGATGGCGATGCGTTCGCCCGGCTTCGGTTCCACCGTACCCGAAATCTGCGCTGTCGCCGCTACCGGCCAAAACATGACCAAGGTGAGCAAGGCGAGGGCGCTAAACCTGTTGCACGACACGATTACTGCTCCTTCGCATTATCCTCTGATGGGAGCTCTCGACCGGTTTCCCCGGCCTGTTGTTCATTGGCTGCCACCTCGGGGTTGTTCTTCGCGAACGGGGTTATCGGGTCCGGGTCCAGGGAAATGGAACCGACCAGCTGTCCCTTGTTGAAACGGAGTTCTGTGGTTATTCCACCACGAATGACTTGGACGACCGTTTGATTTTCGACCCTGCGTCGCTCGAGCAGGCGGCTGACCTCGGAACTCCAGGTATGGGTCTTGCCCTTTTCGGTTTCGGGTTCGGCGAGCGGCTCACCAGAGGTCGCGATGCGCTCCAACTCGGCCTGGTCTTTGGCCAGGCTGCGCAGGCTGAGCGAGAGCTTGCCCATGTCGGTAAGCACCGAGAACATCTCCGCCTGTTTGGGCGTGACCTCGAAGGTGGCGTGTTTGCCGACCTTCGGTGCTTGGGCCTGGTCGTTGGTCTCCTGGTCGATCGCGAGGATACGGACGTTGGTCAGCACGGTCTCGCTGACGCGCTTGGCGTTTACGGTGTGAGTCAAGATGACGTCGACCCGGTCGCCCGGGAACACCAGCCCGGAGATGCTCGAGGTTGCGTTGATCCGCAACGAGACGGCGCGGTAGCCCGGACGCAGCACCGCGGCCAGGAAGCCGCGCGTGCCGGGCTTGACGAGCCGCCCGGTCGACACCGGCTCGCCCGCCGAGATCGCCCAGCGCACGACCGAACCGACCAGCTCCTTCAAGTCGT
>JAZFYE010000148.1:0-12061 GCA_036475395.1 Phycisphaerales bacterium | reverse complement strand
GTGATTGCCACGTCGGCGCAAGTGATCTACTCATTCTCCTCACCTCGTGGGGACCATGTAAGGGATGTCCAGCCGACCTCAACGGTGACGGCATAGTCGGCGCCGCTGATCTGCTGATTCTTCTCGTTAACTGGGGATCGAAATAGCCATGCGCCATGAGGGATATGCCATGAAGATTAGAAGATACAACCCAACACTCGCCATCACGGCTCTGGCGGTCGGTTTGGTTGCCGGTGCCAATACGCTCCATGCGCAAATCCCGTGCGAATACGAGGTCACGGCGATCATCCAGGCGCCCGAGTGCCCGCCGTTTGGGTTTCCGCCGACGATCGGCAGGGGCATCAGTGAGCCGATCGACGGCGGTCTGCCCAATGTAGTGGGCTATTACAACTCCTGCACGATCGGTCCCCGTACAGCCTTCCTGTGGATAGGCAACGAAGATCGGTTTATCACGATCCCCATGCCGGCGGGAACACTCTCCAGCGAGGCAGCCGATATCGAGGGGACGCGCATCGTCGGCACCTTCAACCTTGAGGATGATGGGCTCAGCGGACTCGGCTTCCTCTACGACTTCCAAACCGACGAGTTCACCCACCTGGGGACTCTACGGGGCGGGACCCGAAGCGAAGCGCTGACCGTGAATACTGTCGGCCAGATTGCGGGATACTGGGGCAACCATGTCATCGGTCCATGGCAGACGTTCATGTGGGAAGACGGCGTGATGAACGACCTGGGTCCGTCAATCGGCGGAGCCAATAACCGCGGGTTGGACATAAATGATAATGGGGCAATCACCGGCTGGATGGGGATTGTACCGCATATCAAATCGAATGCGTTCGTGTGGGATCAGGGCAAGGTGACTGTCCTGCCCTTCATTCCCGGCGGATTCTCAAGTGCGGGCGATGCGATAAATTCCCGAGGTGACGTGGCTGGGCTCGGCTGGATGTTTGACAAGGACGCGAACGAAGATGTCCGCCGCGCCTTTGCCTGGATCGACGACCAAATGATTCTGTTGGGTACGCTCCCGGGCTACCCCGAGTCTTCCGCGAAGGGCATCAACGACGATCGAACCGTTGTGGGCCATGCCTTCACCAATATATCGCGCGCTTTCGTCTGGAAAGACGAGGTGATGACGGATCTCAACGATCTTGTCTCGCCGGAACTGGGACTAGATATCCAAGTCGCCAACGCCATTAACTCCACTGGGCAAATTATCGCGGTCGGGGCGGATTCCAAATCAGACGTCGTTTCGTTCCTCCTCACGCCAACCGACCCGCCGATAGGCGATCTGAACGGGGATTGCGCCGTTGGCGCCTCGGATCTGTTGATCCTTCTGGCCGATTGGGGTTCATGCAACACTTGTGAGGATTGTCGGGCCGACCTAAACGACGATTGTGTCGTTGGCGCGGTCGATCTGCTCATTCTCTTGGTTAACTGGGGATGATAGTGCGACAGCGCAAGAAAGGAGGCGCTGATACGAAGACACCTGGAGAAGAGAAGGAAAGGGTCCACGCCGGGCAACGACGTGGACCCATAGATAGCGCGTCACATGTGTGATGCGCATCGCAAGAATCAACTGAACTATAGGAAAGAAGAACCATGAAACCCAACAGAATCAAGCATTTGCGATTCTTCATCGTCCTCGCTGCCCTCGTGATGGTCGGCAGCATGACCCAGAGCGCCACGGCCCAAATAGTGGCAGACTGGTTTGTTGACGGTGCTACTGGCAGTGATAGCGACACAGGCCAGACTTGGGGTCAGGCATTTGCGACACCCCGAAAGGCCCTTGCCGCAGCACAGCCGAATAGCGGTGAGGTGATCTTTGTAGCGGCCGGAACGTACTATCCTGATGAGATCAACGGCGGGGACAGTGACGACCGCGATGACACATTTTCACTGGTGAACGACGTCTCGGTATATGGGGGTTTTTTGAACGGCGACGTTTTCGGGGAACGCAACCCGGAGGTCAACATCACCATCCTCTCCGGCGACATCGATCAGAACGACGGCCCGAACTTCGCCAACAATGATGAGAACAGCATCAACGTCGTCACGGCCGAGGATGTGGATCCCAGCGCGGTTCTGGACGGGTTTACGATCACCGCCGGGAACGCCGACGACCTCCCAGGGGGAATCGCCTGGGGCGCCGGGATCATCTGCCGTGATTTCGCAGCCAGTCCGACGATCAACCGGTGCATCATCAAAGACAACTTTGCCTGGGTTTGGGCCGCGGGCATGTATTGTGGAAACAACTCTCGGGCAATCATCTCGAACTGCACGTTCCAGGGCAACGTGGCCCAAATCAACGAGTCCGGCACTGGAGCCGCGGTGTATTGCAACAATGCTGCGCCCGCGATCATCAAGTGCACATTCGATTCCAACCAGGCTCGCTACGACGGTGGGGCGATCTTTGTCAAACGCACCTCTGATCCGCCGGAGGATTTGACCATCACCAACTGCATTTTTACGAACAACCAAGCTCGCCACCGCGGCGGGGCCATCTACGTGCACGGCCCGTTTCCAGGTGCTGAGGTCGTGATCAGCAATTCTTTGTTCGTTGACAACTGGGCTCAGGGAATCCCGGGTGACCCTCAATCTGGTCGCGGCGGAGCGATATATTGTTTCCGTGGCAGAATGGCTGTGATTTGTTGCACTATCGTTGACAATCAAGCGGTCGAGGGCGGCGGTGTGGCCATACGAGTTAACATCGCCCTTGACGATAAGGTCGCAATAGATCTCCGCGACACGATTCTCTTTGACAATGTTGCTGACGGAGGCGAGGGCGAACCTCCCGGAAACCAGCTATGGGTCAATTTAGGCCCTTTTTATTGGGTTCTCACCGTGGATTATTGCGATGTGCAAGGCGGGCTCGCTGATGTCGGCGGCGGCGGCTCCGAGGTGTTTTGGGGTGATAACAACATCGACGATGATCCACTGTTCGTCGATCCGACCAACGGCGACTATCGGCTCGATGCGCTCTCGCCCTGCATTGACGTCGGCGACCCCGACGAGACCGTCATCCCCATGGATGAGTTTGACGTGGATCAGGACGGGGATTTCGACGAGCCCACCCCGGACCTCGATCTCAACGATCGCGTGATCGATGCGGACGGCAGTTGCATTGGCGGCGGGATCGTGGACATGGGCGCGTACGAGTTCGAGTGCCCCTGGGACCTCGACGGCGACTGCAGCGTCGGGGCGTCAGATCTGCTCATCTTGCTCGTCGCCTGGGGAGACAATCCCGGCGGCCCGCCCGATTTCGACTGCAACGGCATCGTCGGCGCGACCGACCTGCTCGCCCTGCTGGTGAATTGGGGTCTGTGCGCTTGCGGGGTAGGGCCACCGCCACTGTCGCTCGAAGAGGAGCTGGCCGATGCGTGTTTGAGCCAGGAGGATTGGGATGCGTTCGTGGCCGTGATGACCGATCCCAATGCCAGCCAGGAGGACAAGGATCGCTACTATTGCTGGATGAACCACTACCTGTTTCATTGCAATAGGTGCAACTGCACCCACCCTTCGGAGTGCCCCAGCCCCGATCCATTTGGTTGACCCCCCCGGAAATGCGCCCGGAAGCGCGCCTCGCGCGCATGAATTGAGCCGATTTTCCCTAGCCCTCGGCAGCGCCCCCGGAAGCTTTCCGGGGGCTTTTCTTAAAGATGGCATCGTGGCATCGTGGCATCATGGCATCGAGGCATCGAGGGGCAGAAGAAGGCTTGAGGGATGAGGGAGAGGGTTGAGGGTTGGGAGAAGAATCCCGGGGATGGAATCCCCGGGATTTGTGTAGGGGCGGACCGGGCCGATCCGCTGGTCCAGCGTCGCTCCACCCCGCCATTCTGGCAGATATCGAGACCCCACTGACCAATCGAGACCGGCCTGATCCGCCCTGGCGCTACTGTGAGGACGGTTTTTGCTGGCACCGCCCTTGCCTGTATTCTCATACGGCGCCGCGCCATTGACGGCCGTCGGTAACCACAAAGAGCCTCAGAAGGGGATTTAACCATGTCCAAAATCATCGGCATCGACCTGGGAACCACCAACTCGGTGGTCGCCGTCACGGAGGGCGCTCAGCCCAAGGTGCTTATCAATTCCAGTGGCAACCGGATCACGCCCTCGGTTGTCGCGTTCACCGACAAGGGTGAGCGTCTCGTGGGCCAGCCCGCCAAGCATCAGCAGGTGACGAACCCCAAGAACACGGTTTTTTCCATCAAACGGTTCATGGGTCGGCGTCACAACGAGGTGCAGGCGGAGGAGAAGCTCGTGCCCTACGAGGTGGTCGGCGGCGCGGACGAGCCCGTCAAAGTAAAGGTCCGCGACAAGGTCTACACGCCACAGGAAATCTCCGCCATGATTCTTCAGGACCTGAAGAAGACGGCGGAGGACTACCTCGGCGAGAAGGTCGATCGGGCGGTGATTACCGTCCCGGCCTACTTCAACGACTCGCAACGAACCGCGACCAAGGAAGCGGGCGAGATCGCCGGGCTCAAGGTCGAGCGGATCATCAACGAGCCGACGGCGGCGGCCTTAGCCTACGGATTGGAAAAGAAGAAGAACGCCAAGATCGCGGTGTTCGACTTCGGCGGCGGCACGTTCGACATCTCCATTCTCGACCTCGGCGATGGCGTGTTCGAGGTGCTGTCGAGCAACGGCGACGGGCATTTGGGTGGCGACGACCTCGATCAGCGAATCATCGACTTCGTCGCCGAGGAGTTCCGCAAGCAAACCGGCATCAACCTGCGCGATGATGCGATGGCGTTGCAGCGGCTTAAAGAATCGGCGGAGAAGGCCAAGTGCGAGCTCAGCCAGCAGGTCGAGACCACCATCAACCTGCCGTTCATCACCGCCGATCAAAGCGGGCCCAAGCACTTGCAGCAGACGTTGACCCGCGCGAAATTCGAGTCGCTGTCTGAGGATCTGTTCGATCGGTTGCGCGGGCCGTGCAAGACGGCGCTTGCCGATGCGAAGGTCAAGGCGAGTGATATTGCCGAAGTGGTGCTGGTCGGCGGGTCGACCCGAATTCCCAAGGTGCAGGAGATCACCAAGACAATCTTCGAAACCGACGAGCTCGACAAGTCAATCAACCCCGATGAGGTCGTGGCCATCGGCGCGGCGATCCAGGGCGGCGTACTTCTGGGCGACGTGAAGGACGTCCTGCTGCTGGATGTCACGCCGCTTACGCTTGGCGTCGAAACGCTCGGGGGCGTCACCACCAAGCTCATCGAAAAGAACACTACGATCCCAACTTCAAAGAAGGAAATCTTCTCTACCGCTTCGGATAGTCAGACGTCGGTGACAATCCACGTTCTTCAGGGCGAGCGCGAGTTCGCCAAGGATAACCGGACGCTAGGTCGCTTCGACCTGACCGGCCTCGCCCCGGCGCCGCGCGGCCTGCCGCAGATTGAAGTCGAATTCTCCATTGACGCCAACGGCATCCTGAACGTCTCAGCCACAGACAAAGCGACTGGCCAGAGCCAGTCGATCGAGATCACCGGCTCAACGGGACTTTCCGCTGAGGAAATCGAGCGCATGAAGAAGGAGGCTGATGAGCATGCTGCCGATGACAAGGCGAGGCGAGAGCTGATCGATCTGAAGAACCAAGCCGATCAGGTCGTGTATTCGACGAAGAAGTCGCTGGAAGAGCACGGCGACAAGCTCACCTCCGAGGTGCGCGGGAACATCGAATCAGCGATCTCCAACCTCGAGGACAAGATCAAGGGTGACGACAAAGATGCAATCGAAGCGGCGCTCAAACAGTTCAACGTGGCCTCGATCGAGCTGGGCAAGGCGGTGTACGAAGCGACCGCCGCCAGTGCCGGCGCCGCCGGCGCCGCTGAGCAGGCCGATGCCGGCGATGAATCCGAATCCAAGCCCGCCGACGACATCATCGACGCCGAGTACGAGGTGAAGGACGACAAGTAAGCGTCGTCGGTGACCCGCAACAATTTCGTTCGGTAATCCCCAAAGCCCAGGGACTCCCGTCCCTGGGTTTTCATTCTATTTCGGTTCATCCGCGGCGGAGAGAATGACATGATCATCTGGTTGCAACAGCACATCGCCTTGATTCAAGTCGCTCGTCCGGTTGATGAGGCTATCGACAATCATTTGACGGTTTCCAGTTTCATCAAACCGTGTCACTTGCACCTGAACAGGCGATTGCTTCAAACCGCCGGCCGTCTTGATGAGCACCGAGACCGTCATGTTGCCGCCGGCTTGAAGCGCATACACGCCGGGGCGCGGGAGCGATCCCTCGAGTTAGACGAAGCCCATGTGGGACGTTGATTGTGCTGGCTGGTAGCTGGGGGCGGGCTCCACGACGACCCGGTCGCCAACTACGATCTGTTCTTTGAGACGATCCATCTCGTGGAGAATGCTGATGGGATGGGGTGATTGTGGATCGTCGTTCTTGGCGGCCGACGGTGGGGCAGGACTCGGTCAGAGGTCTTCGCCGAGCGCACGCAATTCGGACCGAGCGCTGTGGTGCTCATAGAAGCTCGTTGCGCCTTGCTCGGTGCACAGCCGAAAGGCCCGAACCGCTCCATCGCGGTCGCTCTCGATGAGCTGCAACGATCCAATGTAAAAATGCGCCTCGCACAGCCGCTCGGTTGCAGGTTGTCCAGCGGGTACTCGGGCGGCCTTGAGCAGATCACCTTCCGATAGCTCAGTCGCAAGGAATGCGACAATGCGCCCCGGCCAGTCGCCATCACGGATCGGTTCGCGATCTTGGGCATGCGCCGCAATCATCTCATCGGCGCCGGCACGATCGCCTGCTCGAGCATAACTCAAGTACAGGTAAAAGTGAGCATAGTCGGTCGACTCGTCGGCGACCTCGATCGCGCGGCGTAAGGAGGCCTGCGCATCACCCCATCGGCCGCGGTGGTAGTACATCACCCCAAGGCCCAGATGGCCGTACATATCTGATGGAGCCAATTCAGTGGCCTTGGTAAATGGCGCGATGGCTGCGTCGTGGTCTCCCTCGGCCCAATGCACCCAAGCCTGCTCACGATGCAGGAAGCTACTCTTCGGTTCCCATCTGAGCGCGCTTTCCAGATCTCTCAAGGCTGCATCGACGTGACCCAAGTCCCGATGAACGCGCGCCCGCACCCAGAATCCTCGGGTTTGGGAAATCTGCTGAAGATCGACCGCGCGATCCGCTTGTTTCATCGCGTCTTTCAACCGGCCATCGGCGTGAAGAATCCGCGCAAGGTCGGCGTGCGCTATCGCGTTGTTCGGCGACATTCTGACGGCACGTCGCAGATCTTTGATCGCACCGTCGTAGTCGCGCAGTTGAAACTTGGCAAAGCCGCGATTGTGGCGGGCGTATGGCTCATCAGGATCAATCTGTAGCATCCTCGAATAGTCATCGACGGCCTTTTCATATTGACCGGCGCTGAGCGCCACCCATGCTCGTTGGCCAACGTAACTGATATTCGTCGGATCGAGATCCAGCGCTGTGTCGTAGTCGGTGACGGCCTCGGCAAAGTTACCAAGCTGCCTGTTGATGTTTGCCCGGGAGGCGTAGTCGCCGGAGGTTGCGGCGCCGCTTTCGACGACCGTGGTGATGTCTTGAAGCGCCAGATCGTGTGCCCCCAAGATCGGGTGCACTGCGGCGCGGCCCCGAAGCGCTTCGAGGCTCGATGGGTCAAGTCCAATCGCACTGTTGTAGTCGTCAAGGGCCGCCTGATAGTTGAGTGTGCGCCGATACGCGTCAGCCCTTCCGAGAAAAGCGCCGAAAGACGACGGGTCGGCCTCGATCTGATCGGTGTATTGATCAATCTTGGCTTGGTCGGGAGACGTCCATGTCCCGGTGAAATTCCGATTCGGCATCGCTTGGCCGTAGGGTGTCACCGGCGTTGATGTTGCCTGATTCATCGACTGCCGAAGGTAGAAGACCCCCGCCGCGCCGCCGAGCAGGACGACAAAGCCGATGCTGAGGAGGATCAGCCCTACATCTTCACGATCATCCATCGGAACCCCTTTTGTAGATGGTTCGGCTTGTCGGTGGAATTGTACGCAATACCCGGTGTTTCGGAAGGTTCTGTGCCGAGCACAAGAAAGCCCAGGGACAGGAGTCCCTGGGCTTTGGGGTGCTTGGAGATATTGGTTGTGAGCCGGTGTGGGTCAGTCTCGGTTGCCCAGCAGAATCGCGAGGCGGAACGCGAGCTTCACAGCTTCATAGTAACTCCATGCCAGTGAAACCAGCAGCGCAAAACCGCAGTACCACTCCATCTGTTTCGGGGCGCCGGCTCGGCGTACATCTTCTTGCCTTGCCATAGTACTCGGTACGTGCAACGGACAGTTCGGATCGGTGGCACTATATCCTCGGCCAACCGGGGTTTGTAGGGTCAACATCGAATTAGGGCGCAAAGACGGGCAGGACATATCATGTCCGGCGTGTCAGCTCAGCAACGCCAATCAGGGTCGGTGCGGATCTGTGTGGGCGTTGTGATCGGCGCGATCATGTCGCTCGCGGCCCTGGTTGTCGCGCTGGCGGTAATGCATCTCGATCGCACGCCGAGCATCGAGGCGGGTGAGGCGAATCTACTCGCCTTGTGGCCGTTTTGGGTGACCTCGGCTTGCGTATGGGCGGCGCTGACAGGGATGTGGATGCTACTTCGTCGCGCGCCTGAGGCGCAGCCACGCGGTCGATTTGCGATGGTGGCCGTGTTCGTCTTGCTCATTGGGGTGGCGGTACGAATAGGCGTGCTGCTCACCCACGAGCCGACGCTGAGCGACGATGTATACCGCTATGTGCTTGATGGGAGAAACCTCGCGCACGGAATCAATCCATATCTGACCGCGCCGATGGAGCGCCTGGGGCTTGATTCGGACACGATCGTTGAACGGCCGCTGGGTGTGTTGATGCAAGAAGGGCGGGAGCTGGTGGATGGTGAAGCCTGGCCGGGCGAGAGATCGCTCCTGCCTTTGATCAACAATCCCGAACTGCACACGCTCTATTTGCCGACGAGCCAGTGGGTGTTGGCAATCTGCGGCGCGATCATTGGCGACACAGAATCGAGTCCAGTCCAAAGCGCGCGATTGGTTCGCGCTACGATGACACTATTTGATGTTGCAGCGATTTGTCTGATACTCGTCGTGCTGCGGCGCTGCGATCGATCAGCGTGGTGGGCGGCGCTGTACGCTTGGCATCCGCTACCAATTACCGAGATCGCGGGGTCGGGTCATCAGGAGTCGATCGGCGTGGCGCTTCTTGTTTTAGCGTTGCTCTTGTTCGCTGCGACCCCGCGCGCGGTTTGGCAATGGACGATCGCCCTGGCAATAGGGGCGCTCGTGAAGCCGGTCACGGTCCCGTTGGCGGCGCTGTTTCTGAAGGGCAGGAGCTTGCGCGCGTGGATCGGCAGCGCTATCCTCGGCTCGGTGGTTTGTGCAGCGCTCGCGGCACCGTTGTGGCTCACCCATAGCGGTGAGCCGTTTTCGAATCTCACCAAAACGGCCTGGCGCTTCAGCCAGAAGTGGGCGCATTTCGGATCGGTCTACGAACCGACGTTGTGGGCGCTGGGCGAAGTCGATCCAATTGAAGATGAGCGCATTGAATGGCAAAAGAAGGAGCGTCACGAGCTGATCGCGCGCGCGATCGGCCTGGCCCTGGTCGGCGCGGTGATCGCAGCGGTCTTCTTCAGCCGACTTGACGTGTGGGCGAGTTGTCGGGTCGTTCTGTTGGCGATGGTGCTGTTTTCGAGCACGGCCCACCCGTGGTATTTGCTGTGGGCGTTGGTGCTCGTACCGCGCGCACCGAGCCCGGCCGTGTGGATCGCGTCGCTGACATTGCCGTGGGGCTATGTTCAGTTGGGCGATGTGATTGACTGGACGGTTCCGACCTGGGTCATGTTCGCCGCTTATGTGCCGGTGTACTTGGTGCTAATCATTGATCTATGGATGAGGCGGCGGCGCGGTCGTGAATCGGGTAGTTTGAAGAAATGAACGTGAACGATGTCATAGACGTGCTCGAGGCTATTGCTCCGCTGGAGTATGCCGCGGATTGGGACAATGTCGGTTTGTTGGTTGGGTCGGCGAGTTGGAAGGCTGACTCGGTCCTGCTTACCATCGATCTGACGGAGGCGGTACTGCGGGAGGCGATGCACGTCCAGGCGCAGCTGATTGTTTCGTATCATCCGCCGATCTTCGATCCACTGCCGCGGGTGACGGATGCTGAGCCGAAGCAGCGGATCGTTTTGGAGGCGGCGCAGGCTGAGATTGCCATCTATTCACCGCACACCGCTCTCGATGCCGCCCCGGGTGGAGTCAACGATTGGATCGCCGACGGATTGGGTAGCGGTGATGTGCGCGCTCTGGAAGCGCATGGGGTGTTGCCCGAGACCCAACAATGTAAGCTCGTGACGTTCTGTCCGGCGGACGCGGTGGATCGTCTGCGCAACACGTTGGCCGCCTCTGGGGCGGGGCGCATCGGTAAGTACCAGCTCTGCTCGTTCGAGATACCCGGGACAGGTACGTTCTTCGGTGGGAAGGAGACGTCGCCGGCGGTCGGCCGGCGCGGCGCGCTACAGCGCGTTGATGAGATTCGCTTGGAAATGGTCTGCTCAAGGTCGGCGCTGGCGTTGGCGGTGACGACGATCAAACAGTTCCATCCCTACGAGGAACCGCCGATCGAGATTTACGAACTTCAGCCTCGACCGCAGCGAGAAGTCGGCCAAGGTCGGCGTGTGGTGCTCGATCAAAAGCTCTCACTCCGGGTGCTGGTAGAGCGAATTAAGCGAAGACTGGGCGTGAGTCAACTCCGGGTGGCGGTCGGCCGCCGCGCGCCGCGCCGCTACCGCACGATCGGTCTGTGTGCCGGGGCGGGCGGGGCGCTGCGCACCGAAGCGGCGGCGCAGGGATGTGAAGCGTTTATCACCGGTGAGATGCGCCACCACGACGTGTTGGCCGCACAAGCCGAGGGATGCACGATCATCCTCGCGGGACATACGAACACGGAGCGCGGCTACCTTCGCGTGTTGCGCAAACGACTTCGCTCCGCGCTACCGGCGGCGCAGGTGGTCATCTCGAAGAAGGATTGCGATCCGCTTCGCGTGATGTAGGCAAGAAGGGTCGACGCACGATTATTCTCGGACGTGTATTTGGGTGATTGCTGCGCCGATATAAGAAGATGTATTGGCGCTGTCGGAGGTTGCCGGCATCGACCTATTCAGGGACAACCAACGACAGCGCATCGACACATCGGAGGGCATGATGTACCAGCAGCAAACGGAGCAATCGCCGAGCGATCACTCGATGACCGGACCGCAATTCGACCCAAATCCGTCATCACCTCCGCCTCCGGGTTGGTGGCGACGCAACTGGAAATGGGCCGTACCAACCGGAGGCATCGTTCTCGTCGGCGGCGGGGTTGGTTTTATCGTTGCGATCTTTGCGCTTATCTTCGGCTTGATGAAGAGTACGGAGGTCTACGAGACGGCACTGTTCGAAGCGCAAACAAATCCAGCGGTGATTGAGCACTTGGGCAATCGCATCGAGGATGGATTGATCTTTACCGGCAACATGGAGGTCAACCCAAGTTCCGGTTACGCGGATATTGTGATTCCGATTTCAGGTCAAAAGGGATCGGGATCACTGTACGTGCAAGCTGAGAAGATCGCCGGTTCGTGGCAATATTACACGCTTGAAGTGGCCGTGCATGGATCGGATATCTCGATCGACTTGCTGGAAGAGTGAGACCGCACGGGTAACGTCTATCGCTTATCGCGTTTCTTGAAAATCTCGTCGAGGAGCTTGCCGATTGGCAGATCCTTGCCGCCAAGCTTCTCGTTGAGCAGGCCGCTCAAGCCGGCCTCGGCGATCGCCCCGGCCAGATCGAAATCCGGGTCGATTCTGGTCTTGAGGTTGCCGAACTTCCCGCGCGTAACCAACGGGACGACGATCTTGTCCGCGTAGCCTTGCAATTCGTTGATGGTGACGGCCAGTGCGTCCAAGGGGATTTCCGTCCGGATGTCCACGGTCTGTGTGTTGAGGTCGATCTTGCCGGAGTAGGTCAGCGTGTATTTGTCGATGATGACTTGGAACCGGTCGTAGGTGACGACGCCCTTTCTGA
>JAZFYE010000147.1:0-2585 GCA_036475395.1 Phycisphaerales bacterium | reverse complement strand
TCAAGCGAAATATTTCTTCGCCTACCGTAACTGCGACAAACGTCGCGATGCACAGCATGCAAAGCTAGCCGCTCAGGTAACTCATTGGTAACTCAACTGTGGAAACTTGTGCATCGACGGTGGCGAGTCAAGCAACTGCATGATTAATAAGTCAGAGTTGGCGCGCCCGGAGAGATTCGAACTCCCGACCACCTGGTTCGTAGTCACATCGAGCAGTTTAACATTTCAACTGGAACAGTCACTTGCGACGCTTGCCGCATTCGCAAACCCGACGTAACTCGCTGATTTCCTGTTTCACCAAATATCACAGTGGCACAAATTTGGCACACGTGAATATGTCCGGTCACAGCGAATATTCGCCAAAGAGCGACAACTACCGAGGAGACGGGCGCGGCGGCAGCCCTTCTCGAATGCGCCGTGAAAAATCGGGAACGGCGCCCGCCTTGGCGCGGTCGTTCACGTAACTCCGCGCCTTCAACTCCTCGAACGGCAGGCTCGTGTCGATCATGCCGCGATTGTACAGCATCGCGCTTGTAGAGCACCGCGTGACCGGCCGTGAAAACGGCCGCCGTCACGATGACGACGACAATCCAGGAGAGTGTTCCATGGGGAATTCATGAACGGACCCTTGCAACGCCCATGGGCGTCATCAGGTCGGTGCGTTTTGGCCCTTTTGCGATGCCGGCGGTCCGTCTTTGGGATTGTTCCGCTGCCGGCGGGTCGACCCGTCCGTTTTTGCGTCGTTGCCCATGAGATCGGCGAGTCGATCGATGTCCTGGATGTGCAGATCGCGCTGAGGGAACGGGATGGTAATGCCGTTTTCGCGGAAGCCTTTGTCGATAGCGAAACGGATGTCGCTGCCGATGCGAAAAACCTCGTCCGCTTGACCGATGAAGAAGCGCAGCTCGAAATCCAGGGAGCTTTCTCCGAAGTTCTGAAACAGCACGAAGGGCTCCGGCCAGGCGTTGGCCCGCGGATGATCGTGGGCGCATTTCAAGAGAATGTCTCGGACCTTTTCGGTGTCCGAGCCGTAAGCCACACCCACCTTTATGTCCACCCGCGCGTAGGTGTCCTTGTGGGTCCAGTTGACCAGCGCTCCGGAGACCATTTCGGAGTTGGGAATGATGACCGAGGATCGTTGGAAGGTTTGAATTTCCGTTGCGCGCACGTTGATGCGTTTCACATAGCCCTGATGCTGGCCCACGACCACCCAGTCCCCAACCTTGACCGGTCGCTCCGCGAGCAGGATGAGCCCCGAGACGAAGTTGTTGACGACGGATTGCAGGCCAAAGCCTATGCCCACCGAGAGAGCGCCGGCGATCAGGGCGAGATTGGACAGGTCGATCCCCAGGGCGGCGATGGCCATGAACACCGCGAGCGTGAGACCCACGTAACCGGTAACGGTCTTCAACGAGTGGCGTACGCCGATATCGAGGCTCGTCTGAGGAAAGACGCGGTCCTCGAGCACACGTTGGAACCAGCGCGTGATGGCCAGCATCACCACGAACACCAGGATGGCCACCGCTATGTCGCCGGCGGAGATGGTCAAGCCGCCGATCTGGATGCCCTCGCCGACGGCTTTGATGCCTTCTCGCATGTCCGCCCAGCTGACGCCCCACAGGCTCATGAGGGCCAGTGCTCCGATGACGAACAGCGTCAGGTCGAAGACCATCATGAGCCAGAACTGCATGATGCGGCTGTTGCTATCCGTGGCTCCCAATGTCGCGCGGATTGCCGCTGCCCAACCCGTCTCCCGGTCGAGTATCAACGTCGTGACGTCGCGTGCGAGACCGTGAAAGACCACCAGCACGCCGAGAACGGCACCGGTGAGGAAGATGTTGTCGGTGAGATAGGTGGAAAGGTTCGTGTAGCCGATCAGCGCCGAGATCGGAATGGCGATGGCGACGACGGCGACGGCGAGCCTTATGGGTCGCCCCAGGGCCGGTCGCCTGAGAATTCTTCGTGGCTGCTCGCCGCTTTCCGGCTCCTTCTCGCGTGGCAGCGTATGCCAAAGACGGCCGGGTAAGAGCGACAGCAGGATGATGGCGAATACCGTGTTGCCGATGAAGTCGTAGAACAACGCCAGCTCGCCCGGGATCTCCAGGTGGCGGGTGGCGGGGTACTCGATGAATAACAGGACGGCTGCCAGCCACAGCAACAGCGAAATACGCCGGTACAGCGCTCGCGCGCTTTCGTCGGTCAGCGTGGTGAGGCGCCAAGGCGACAGCGAGTAGGGCGCGAGGGCGGCCCGTGCCAGTCCCAGGCCGAAAGCCACGAAAATGATGATGTAGAGCATCGCCACCACCATGTCGCCGACGATGCCCCGCGGGGTGGGGTCGGCGATGATCCAAATCAGCGGTGTGGCCATCACCAGCGCGGGAACGACGCCGCGTGCGAAACCGATCATCACTGCCGTCTTCAGGCGACGCCCGAACGAGGGCTGGGCAACGTTTCGGTCGCGCACGAAGCGGCGCAGCAGCGAGCGTCGCACCGAAATCCCGAGGGCCAGCACCAAGACTGCGAGCACTACGGCGCTCAACGGCAGGTCACGTCGAATCTTGCCGGTAACCACCGGCATCCAGACT
>JAZFYE010000146.1:0-14381 GCA_036475395.1 Phycisphaerales bacterium | reverse complement strand
CGCGCGTGCCCAGCTTGATGTATGAGGGCGCGCCGAACTTCCCGGCTGAGGATCGCTTCTGGGACATCGTTGGGCGTCACAAGGTCACGCAGTTTTACACCGCGCCCACCGCCATCCGCGCGTTTATGAAGTGGGGTGATGCGCATCCGAAGAAACACGATCTTTCGTCGCTGAAAGTCCTGGGCACCGTGGGCGAGCCGATCAACCCCGAAGCGTGGATGTGGTATCGCCGGGTCATCGGCGGCGAGCGGTGTCCGATCGTGGACACCTGGTGGCAGACGGAAACCGGCGGGCACATGATTACGCCGCTGCCCGGCGCGACGCCGACCGTGCCCGGCTCATGCACTCTGCCGTTCTTTGGCATCGATGCGGCGGTGGTCAACGATCAGGGTGAAGAGCAACCGCCCAACGTCGGCGGGTTGCTGGTTATTCGCAAACCCTGGCCGGCGATGCTGCGCGGTATCTATGGTGATCGGCAGCGGTTCATCGACACCTACTTCACGCGTATCGACGGCATGTACTTTGCCGGCGACGGCGCGCGGCGCGACGAGCGCGGCTATTTCTGGATCATGGGGCGCGTCGATGACGTGATTAATGTTTCCGGACATCGCTTGGGAACGATGGAGATCGAGTCGGCGCTGGTGAGTCACGAGGCAGTCGTCGAGGCCGCGGTGGTGGGCATGCCGCACGAGATCAAAGGCACGGGCGTTGCCGCGTTCTGTACGTTGGAGCCGCGGCACGTGCCGGGAGATGACGGCCAGGTGGACAAACTCAAAAGTGCGCTGCGCGATCATGTCGGCAAAGAGATCGGCGCGATCGCCAAGCCCGACGTGATCCGTTTCACCGATGCCCTACCCAAGACGCGCTCGGGCAAGATCATGCGGCGACTGCTTCGCGACATCGCTGCCGGCACCGAGACGATTACGCAGGACACGACGACGCTGGAGGACCTGTCCGTGCTGGCCAAGCTGCGCGAGTCAGAAGAGGGGTGAACCGGTGCATTAGCGCTCTACCCGGATCTTCCTCTCTCTATGGAATCGGGATCGTCGGATCCGGCTGTAGAAGGTCCGCGTCGATCTTAGCGATCGCCCTCATCTTGATCGATTGTTTCGCCGTCAATCGTCAGCCGCGCGGGATGGCCGTACCACGGATTGGATTGTCGTCCAGCTGGATATTTCTCTTGTAGCAACGTGGCGACATCCTGCATCGTGCCGTCAGCGGCAATCCACCCGCCGAGAATATCCGGGAAGTCACCTTGACAGTTCTCACACTTCTTCGTGCTGTCGAATCGAATCGGGCACCAGAGCGATTCGAGGTTGCGCAGCATTTCCGAGCCAAGTGACCACACGCCGGTCATCCAATCGCAATACAGACACCAAATGAGGTCGTAGCCGACCAGCCCCCGGAACTTGTGCCGTGACAGATTCACCCATTCACCATCTCGGTACTTTGGAAGTCGGACTGTCCATGTGAGGACGGGGTAGACCAGATATTGCATGAAGCGGATCGCCCAAAAGCCCGGCACAGCCCATGCGGTCCACCACAACGCGAAGTGATTGCGCCATCGGCCGACAATTCGATCGATCGTGGAGAAGATTCGCGGCCCCTTGCGCGCCGCAGGGTGCGCTAGCTCATGCAGCGCCACCCACACGATCATCGCCGAGAACTGCCCGCTGATCGCCGCACCGAGCCCAGCCCAACCTGCGAGTGTTGCCCCGACTATTGCCGGCAACGCGGTGAAGTAAAAGAGCACACCATCCACAGCCGGGGCATGGCACAACCAATCGGAGATACCTCGGCCGGCGCGGCCGAGCCTCGAAATGAGATGCACCATCCCGGCTCCGAAGAGAAGAGCTGCGACGGTCGCGATGTAAACCAAAAGCGCGTTCATTTTCAAACCACCTGCACGCCTTCACGTGCCGTAAGTTGGGCGTATAGCGCACTTATGCGCTTCGTCATCGGGCCGACGGTGCCGTCGCCGATCGCGCGGCCGTCAACTGTGCTGATCGTCGCGAGTTCTCCCATCGTACCAGTGCAGAACATTTCATCAGCACGATAAATTTCCGTTAACGACATATCTTTTTCTTGATGCGGGATGTCGTTTGTTGCACAGAGTTCCAAAACCGTTGCACGGGTGATTCCCTCAGGGCAAGCGACACAGTGTGGCGTCTTCACCACGCCTTTTTCAACAATGAACACATGCGTCGCGTTTGTTTCGGCGACGAATCCGCGTACATCGAGCATGAGTGCATCATCTGCGGCAGCTATGTTCGCTTCGATCTTCGCCAGGATCGACTGAATCAGGTTGCAATGATGGATCTTCGGGTCCAAACAGTCGGGCGGGAAGCGGCGTACTGAACTGGTAACAAGCGTCAGCCCACCCTTGTCGTAGACCGGCGGCTTGTGCTCCGCGAGCACGATCAAGGTTGGCCCAGCTTGATTGAGCCGGGGGTCCATTCCGGATGTGATCTTGACGCCGCGCGTGAGCGTCAGGCGAATGTGAACGCCATCGGTCATGTTGTTGGCGGCAAGCGTTTTTTTGATTTCGTCGGTGATCTTTTCGTGCGATGGGATTTGGTCAAACGCCAAGGCCAGTGCGGAGTTGCCCAACCGATCAAGATGTTCGTTGAGTTTGAAGATGCGCCCCTGGTAGAGCCACAAGCCTTCCCAGACCGCATCACCGCCTTGCACGGCCGAATCAAACGGGCTGATCCGGGCCTCATCGCGCGGGAACAACGTGCCATCGATGTTGATCAGAATGTTGCGATTTGCTTCGTTGATTTGCTGCAACATCGTTAGACTCACGCTTGCAGACGGATCGTGTAAAGCCTCTTGTAGAAGGTCATGCATTCATCGTACAGCGTTTGCAGATGCTTCGGCACATGGTTCGGTTTGGGAACATACGGCTTGAAGCCGGTTGATTTCTCAACGCCGTCGTACCAGTGCTTGGCCCAGACGCCGTCCGTCTCGCGTGTCCCCGGCGGCCAACGCAGCATGGACTCGGTGAACTGAACGCCGACGGCTTCGCACAGTCGTGTCAGTACTTCACGCGGATGCTCCAACACATCTCTCGCATCAAGGACAGGGGGCGTGGTGCCTTGGCTGGAGACGAGCTCGAATATCTCGATCTGTTGGGGCAGCCCCGTATCGTCGATTGTTGGATTCGGCACATTGTTGATCAGCGACGTGATCATCTCGCGCGGATCGCGAATCAAGAAGCAATTGGTGACTTCATCGAGCCAGGCGCGGTCGATCTGGGGCAGCAAGTGATGGGCCATGTGCTTTTGATAGAAAACGGACTTTTCATGGGGGACGGGCCCGGCCAGCCAGTCGATCACCTTGCGCCAATCCGTTTCGTGATGCTCGATCACCTCTTGGGCCCCCGGGTGGTCCTTGCCCGTCACCTTGAGGTAGTGTGCATACAGTGGCTCATCACAGACGGCGGTGTCCATACGGTTTCCCCACGACCGCATCATGGCGGTTGAGATATTGCGAGGGCCGGACCACATGGCAATTCTGATGGTCATCGTGTCCACGAATGGCGCATGACAAGAGACATCAGAGGATAATCGCAAAATCAGGTAGAACACGCTCGAACCAATTCGCAATGGAAGCTGAGACACTCATCCAGGCCGGGGTGCGGTCGATCGGGGCCCTGGCTCCGGCGCTGGCGGGGTTGGAGGAATGCTCGGCCGAGTTGGCAGCGGCGCAGGCGGGGCTTGAGCGAGGGCATTTCACCCCGGCCGAGGACGAGTTGCTCCAGACGTGGTTCGCTCGGCACCTCACCGCTCGGGCGGCCTTGCTGGAGACCATCGCCGAGTTGAAGCCCCTGGCCCGCGGCGAGCTGGATGATGTGGATGAGCAGATGCAGCTGCGTTGCTTCGTCCTGGCCTACGCCGCCGCGTGCCTGTTGGTTCGATCCGCGCGATATCTGGTAGGGACCTTTGCCACGGACAAGGTTGTGCAGCGCAAGCTCAACGAAGCTGAGCCGCGTTTTCGGATACCCGCCAAGCAATACACGACAATCTACAAGTCATTGACCAGCCCTAAGAATGCGTGGCAGCTTCTTCAATCAATGCGCTTTGCCGATGAGAACCGTCAGGCGATCGACGTGTTGCGCAACGATTCGCAGCTTGGACCCGTGGTCGAGCACCTCGCCGATTCAGAGGAATCGCTTCGAGTTGGTGTGGGCCGGTACGCCAGGGCGCGAATGCGCTATCGGTGGCATGCCCTGCGTAGACGGCGGGCAACAGCCGTTCAGCGCGGGATGTTCAGCGTGGCGGAGGCATTCGGACGACTTATCGCGGAGGTTCACAATCCGTGGCACACGAAGCGTGTGAATCCATCGGTGAAATCGCAACTGGCCGAGTTACTTGTTCCCGGCGATGTCATTATCACGCGACACGACGATGCGCTGAGCAATCTCGCGCTTCCGGGGTATTGGCCGCACGCGGCGCTACACATCGGATCGGCGGCAGAGCGTGCGCGATTGAGAATTGATCTCGATCAGGATCGTGCGGCCCGGTGGATTGATCCGGTTCGGGTGCTGGAGGCGCGCAAGGACGGCGTGTTGTTTCGCGAGCTTGCGGACACCCTCGCCGTCGATGCGGTGGCCGTCATTCGTCCCCGACTGAGCCAGGCCCAGCTGACCAAGGCTCTTTCCCAGGCGATCACGCACGAGGGCAAGCTTTACAACTTCGATTTCGACTTCTTTCGTGCCGATCGGCTCGTGTGTACCGAGGTCGTGTACCGCGCCTACGACGGCATCGGGCACATGGAGTTTGCGCTCAAGCAGCGGGCCGGCCGGCTGACGCTCTCGGCTGAGGATCTGCTGGATATGGCCGTAGACAATCGCGGGTTCGAGCCGATCGCCGTGTTCGGCACCGAGGGCACACCGCAAGCGGTCACGACCGGCCCGGAGGTCGCCGAAGTTCTGTCTGCCAGCTACCGTTGAGCCGAACGAGTTGGTTAGGCCGGGTGGACGCCGATCCCTTCCGTCTCGTCCCGACTCCCCACCACGACGTCAGTTGTTTGCGGTGAATATCCGATCACCTCGCAGCGTGGTCCGAGCACGTTCACGCAGATCCAGCAAGACATGATCGATCGAGCTGGTCGGCATGTCGAGAACGAGCCCGATCTCTTGCGGCGTCATCTCGTCACAGTATCGTAGTGACAAGACATAACGTTCGGTCTGCGACAGCGTGTGTTTGAACCGTTTCACGAAAGAGGCTTCCTTGCCCTGCATGTCGAACCTTCCTTTGTTCGAGCTTGTCCTGAGAGATGCGTGGGGGCCCCGCGCTCAGTGTGCGCTTCCGTGTATTGGCGTCGTCCTTTGAGAAATGCAGTCCTGCTTCCTGGCCGCGCGAGGCCAACTGGGGCGAGATCATCGCCGCTGGCGGCCCGTTTGTAAAGCGCGATTGTCTGATCGGGTGATTTGGTGTTTGGCGAGGTGAGATCGATTCACGATTGTTCGGCGCATACTCGATGCTTTCGCGCAACTTCTGCCGACGACACCGCGGCGTGAGATCGACGAGGGTGGTCGCGTTTGGGGGCGGCCCACGATTGGAGAACGCGCAATTGTCGTCGCCGAGTATTTTGCTAACCTACCCATGATTGCGGTCAACGGCTGCCGGTAACACGCCTCAGACCACGGGGTGGGTGCTGGCGCGGCCTGCCGTGCCGCGCCGTGCCGGTCGGAGGCGCATGTTCTGCTGCTGCTTGGGTTTGCGCACCAGGTCGATCAGGCTAATATCCCTGCAACCAGCCGGTGTTTGGACCCAAAAACCTACAGGCGGACCCACGGCACGATGGCGGCTTTCCAATACATTGCTCGCGATCAGCTCGGGGCCAAAGTCACCGGCACGCTGACTGTGGTGACCAGACAAGCGGCTCTCATCGAGCTCCAGTCGCGCGACCTCGCGCCGGTGCAGGTGCGCGAAGTCCATGCCCGGCCTCACTGGCAGCGTCGCGTGTCCACCCGCCACCTGGCGACCTCCTATCGGCAGCTCGCGGACCTGCTGCGTGTGGGCATGCCGCTGCTGCGTGCGCTGCAATTGCTTGGGCGAGGTAAGTCCAATCCCCGGCTGGCGGCCGTCATGACTGCCATTGCCGACGACATCGCTGAGGGCGAGCGACTGGGCGATGCCATGGCCAAGCACGAGGACGTCTTTCCTTCGATCCAGGTCGCCATGATCCGGGCGGGTGAGCGCGGCGGATTTCTCGAGCAAGTGCTGGCGCGGCTCGGCGCGTTCCTCGAACAACAAGCCGACATGCGGACCAAGGTGCTCGGCAACCTTATCTACCCGGTTGTGCTGCTGATCGTCGGTCTGGGTATCGTCATTGCCGCACTCGTCTTTTTCGTGCCGAAGTTCAAGGATTTCTACAGCCGCATCGAGCTGCCGCTTCCTACGAAGATCCTTCTCGGTGCGTCCAGTGCGCTGACGAACTACTGGCCGCTGATCGTCCTCGGTGCGGCGGGCGTCGTGGCGGGATGCTGGTGGCTGCGGCGTCAGCCGAGCGTTCGGCGGGCGCTGGCCGGATGGCAGCTTCGGATCCCCAGATTCGGGGCGCTGGTCAGCAGTCTGGCGGTGGCCCGGTTCACCCGGATTCTCGGCACGTTGCTGGGCAACGGCGTGCCGATGCTTCAGGCCATGCAAATCAGCCGCGACGCGGTTGGTCATGTGCTCCTGGCCGAGGCCATTGACCAAGCCCAGGACGCGGTCCGGGCGGGCGAGCCCTTAGCCAAGCCGCTGGCGGATTGCGGTATGTTCGCAGAGGACGTGGCCGAGATGATCGCGGTGGGGGAGTCGGCCAACAACCTGCCCGAGGTGCTCACGACCATTGCCGACACCCTCGAGAAGCGGATCGACCGCATGCTGAGCCTGTTCGTTCGGCTCATGGAGCCGATGCTGCTGCTGGGCCTGGCGGGGGTGGTGCTGTTCATTTTCGTGGCTCTGATCGTGCCCATGCTGCGGCTGAGCGCCACCATATGAACACACTACCGAGGCATCTTGGGGCGCTCCTGCCGGTACGATTGGTCAGGCGGAGGGTAAAGAATCAGCCGGCGGCACCAACAAACCTGTGGCCACCGGCGGGCTGTATTGACCCCAACCGCAAGGTTGGGCCGATTGAAATCAGGGGCTGGCCAAGCTGTCGGGAGGACACGAACGTGATGACGACACGACGATGCGACAAACACACCAGGCGAGCGTTCACGCTCATCGAGCTCCTGATCGTGATCGCCATTCTGCTGGCGATCGGCGGTCTGGTGGTGATGAACCTCATTCCGCGCGGCGAGCAGGCCAAGGCCGACCTTCAGCTCGTCCAGTTCGATCAAGTTGATGGCGCACTGAAACAGTTCCGCCTCGACCTGAACCGCTGGCCGACTGAGGAAGAGGGTTTGGCGGTCCTGTGGAATCGCGAACAGCTTGAAGATGAGGAAGACTACGAGCGGTGGCGAGGGCCCTACCTGGAGAATGCCATCGCCGACGACAGTTGGGGCAACGAGCTGATCTACCGCTATCCCGGCGAAATCCGCGGTGAGTCGTTTTACGACCTCATCTCGATTGGACCCGACACGGAAGAGGACACCGACGACGACATCACCAACCACGATCGGCTGCGGGACGCGGAGGGCGAGATTGCCGAGGAGTTCGAGGACTTCACCCCCGCCGGCACCGACGACGGATCGTGACCGGCGATGCCTCGCCGCGGACTGACGCTCCTGGAGCTGCTGATTGCGATCGGCCTGGTGGTCGCCCTCGGCGCGCTGGTGTTCCCCACCATGATGGGACGCCAGCGCCAGCGCACCTTCGATTCGACGATCGAGATCATCCGCGACCAGTTGCTCCTGGCCCGAGCGCATGCCCAGGCTACCGGCGAACCCGTGGAGGTGATGTATTACAGTGATGCACCTCGCGTCGAGGCGCGGATGTTCCGACCCGAGCTTGCCGCCTCGCGGTTCGGCGACGCCGACGGCTCAGCGGCGATGCTCGATTTCGGCGAGGAGCCGGACGAAGACTTGCTGATTCCCGAAGGATGGGCCGATCGGCATCTGGCCGAGGGCGTCCACGTCACCAAGACGCCGCCGCAGGAACTTCAAGACGGTTACGATGATCCGTTCGGCTCATTCGACGACGATTTGGGAGCCTATTTCGATGACGCATCGGTATCGCTGGTTCCGGATCAGCCGCCTCGCACCATCCGCCTGGCTGTTTTTCTACCGGACGGATCGGCGCTTCTTAGCGAGGGGGTCTGGGTCGTCGATAACGACGGCCGGGCACGAAGGATCGAAGTGAATCCCTGGACGGGTCTGCCCATCTTCGACGCGACCGCTGTGAACCGTGGCGCCGTTGAGGTCGCCGATGATGCCGAGCCGGATGACGAGCTCGGGGAGTTTGAGCGCGACGAACAGCGCGATGATGAGGGGGTCGATTCGGAGGATGCCGAATCCATGTCGGGCGAGGACGACCGCGCCGCTGAACCGGATGAGGAGCCTGACGAGCGGTGATCGCCATCGGTGCCATTCCGAAACCGCTGAAGCGCCGCGGCGCGTTGTTGCTGGAGGTGCTGCTGTCGATCGCGCTGTTCGCAGGAGCGTCGGCGTTCGCCCTCGCCGGGGCCAGGAGCGTCTTTGACGCGCTTGATCGGGCCAAGCGCCAGCAGGAGGCGGTGGACATCGCCCGGTCGAAGATGGCGGAACTGGAAGCGGGGTTGATCACGGTCCGCGACCTGCGCTCGCAGTGGACCGGCGAGATCGGGTCCTTTGAGCCGGACCTCGACTTCGACGCGCGGCACAGCGGGCTTCGGTGGATGATCGAGGTTCAGACCTTCCCCAGCGAGTTTGGGGGATTGAATCTCGTCGAGCTGACCGTCACCGAGCTGACGGACCAGACGAGCGACGATGGTGGTTTCGTGCCGATGACCTTCACGCTCCGTCAACTCATGCCGCCGCGCGAGGCCGAAGTCGAGGCGTATCAGGAAGACGAATTGCTCGAGAGTTTGCCGGAGGGTGAGCCGTGAGCCGACAACCGATCAACCGGGTTCGTCGCGGCTTTACGCTGCTGGAGGTGTTGATCGTCATCGGATTGGTGATGGCGTTGCTGGGGTCGATGTTCACCTTCATGTTCGACCTGCTCTCGTCACGGGATCGAGCCATTCAGTACAGCGCCCAGCAGCTCGGGGCGACGACGCTCATCGAGCGCGTCGAAGCGGACTTGATGACGTGTGTGGTCGGCGACGCCGATTCGGGTTCGGGCGTCGACGGTGATACGCAACGCCTGCGCATCCTGACCCGCTCCGTGGCGGCGAGTCTCGCGGAGCGCGGCGTAGGCGATCCGGCTGTCTTCGGCGACCTGCAGCTGACCGAATACCGGTTCGACGAGTCCAGACGGCAAATCATGGCCTCGCGCCGATTTGTGCAGACCAACAACACGACCGACCGCACGTCGGACTTCCCGGTGGGCGGGTCCGTGTACAAGGTTCGCTTCCGGTTCCACGACGGCACGAGCTGGCGCGATACGTTTGACAGCCGTTCGTACGGCCGATTACCTCTGGCCGTTGAAGTTGCGGTGTGGTTCGAGCCTTGGCCGGGCGAAGAGCCGGACCCGATTCCGCAGGAAGACGATCGTCTGACCTTCGATGCCATCGACACGTTCGACGAGCGCGCCTACGCCGAGCAGAGCGACCTGGAGTTCTACCGCGAGCCGAGGCCCGACCGCATTCGCGTGATTGTGATTCCGGATGCCTCGACCGGCGATGACGCCACAGGGGACGTTGAGATGTCGGGCGATGACGACTTCGTTACAAGTGCGGCCCCGTCGGAGGCTCGATCATGACCGCGCCGCGATGTAGCGACGATCGCGGCTTCACGCTCATCGCCGTGCTGGTGATCATGGGTAGTGCCCTGCTCGTGGGCACGAGCTTGCTGTTCATGGCGCAGGCCCAAGCGGCTGGGAGCGCCGGCGCCGCCGACGCCGTTCAATCCCGAGCCCTCGCCTGGTCGGGGATCCAGGCCGTGATGAGCACCCTCAACGACCAGCGTCAGCGAATACTCGACGGCGAAGTCCCCGCTGTTGCGGACGAATACGTGGTGTACGAAACAGACACCCGGCTCGGCGTTGTCCGCCTGTTGCCAGTAGGTCCAGGCGGCGCGCGTTCCGTGCCCGAGGCGGGGAAGCTCGATCTGAACATGGTGGATGCCCAGATGCTTGCTCAGACCGAGTTGATCGAGCCCGACTTGGCGGAGGCGGTGATCGAGTTTCGAGATCGTCGGCTGGGCCGGCCCTTTCAGTCCGTCGCGGAGCTGCTGTGGGTGGAGGGCATCACGCCTGAACTCCTGTACGGGCCGATCGACGATCTGACCGTGATGGATGAGGCATCGGGCGAGCCGGCCCAAGAGGCGGCCTTGAATCGTTCATTCGACGATGTGCCGCGCGGCCTGGCGGACATCGTGACCGTGTACAGCTTCGAGCCCGCCCTTCAACGCAACGGCCGCCTGCGGATCAATCTCAACACCGAATGGTCCGAAGAGCTTGGCCGCCGCGTCGAGGGGCGCTTCGGCCGTGAAGTTCGAGACATCCTGCGCCGAATCATGGTTGAGGAGGGTAGAACCTTCGACAGCGAGGCGGTGCTGTTTGACCTGCTTCGCTTCTACAGCGTTGCTCCGGACGATTGGGTCGAGATCGTTGACACATTTACCGCTGAGTCCGGCGAGCTTCATTTCGGGCGCCTCGACATCAACACCGCCCCGTATGAGGCGCTGGTCGCCCTGCCCAGCCTCGGCCCCGATGAGGCAGCGGCGATCGTGCAGATGCGAGACGGCTTGTCGGCCGACGACCGGGCCACGATCGTCTGGCCGGCCATTGAAGGGATCGTGCAGCCGGAGGCCTATGACGAGCTGGCCGGTCGAATCACGACTCGGTGCTGGACGTATCGGCTACGGCTGGCGGCCGGGGAGGTCGATCCTGATGACCCGAGCGGTTCGCTGACAAACCCGGTGATCTACGAAGTGGTGATCGATCTGTCCGCGCCGCGTCCGAGGGTCGCCTATCTTCGCGATATCACCTTGCTTCAGACCACGGCTATGCTCGCGGCAAATGCCGCCTCAAACGCGTTCGATGGTCCTTTGGATGACGAGCAACCCTTTGCGGACGAAGTGGTAACGTTCGACGGAGGCGGCTCGGCGGCAGGTGAGCTGGAATCGCTCAACGATGCGAGCGAACCGGCCTTCGACGCTGACCTTGCGGATGCGGACGATATGCCGCCGGCGTTGGACGGGGTGGCCGGCGGTCGGCGGGGTCGGCGGTCGAGCCCCACTACGTCAAGGTCACAGTCCGCGGCGAGCGGCCGCAAGCGGATCGGTCGATGGATCAGCGGAGACTGATCTGGTTTCGCATCGAGTTCGTCGCTCGTTGGAGCTCCCCAAACGGGACTGACGACCTCAGTGGATAAGGAACGACGATGCCCGCACGGAACGTGATCGCAATCGACATCGGCCGACGTCGGCTTCGCGCGCTGTTGGCGACGCGGGGTCGCCGCAGCTTGGCCGTGCGGCGCGTCTTGGTCGAACCGGTACCCGAGAATCTGGACACTCAGGACGCGCAAGCCGTGGGCGCCTGGGTCGGGCAATGCCTGCGCAACGCTGGATTTCCAAAGGCAAAGGCCACGATTGCGATCTCGCGCGAACGGGTCGGTCTGAAGCGAATCACATTGCCCACCGTCGCTGACGACGAGCTGCCTGAGATGACTCGGTTGGCGCTAGGGCGCGATCTACCCTTCGACGCCGATACCGCTGTGATCGACTTCGTCACCTTGGAGCGCGATGAGACGAGCACGACGGTGCTGGCCGTCGCCATTCCTGAGACCGTCCTCGCGTTCGAGAAAGAGATTGCGGCGGCGGCGGGCCTGGGCATCGATCGAATCTCGTTGCGCAGCATGGGGTCGGCGGCGCTGTTGGGCAGTCTCGACGTCCCCTACGGCGACGGCGCGCTCGCGGTGGACATCACCGGCGAGGGTGTGGAGTTCACCGTGGTGCTTGATGGGATGATTCGCTTCGCCCGCGCGGCGGACCTCCCCCCGCTTGGCGATGACACCGGCACCGCCAATGCGGTGGTGACCGAGACCAGGCGAACGTGGATGAGCTATCGCATCGTCGAGGACTCCAACGACGTGCACAGCGCCGTCGTCATCGGCGACCGCGAGATCTGTCGTAACGCCGCAGGTCCCATCGGTGAGATGCTCAACGTCCGGACCGAGGTCCTTGACGAGCATCCGCTCATCAAGCGCACCCAACGGGACATGGACGGGGTGTGGCCGCTGGCGGGCTTGCTGCTGGAGCCCACATTGGACGTGCAGTCGATCGATTTCGCTAAGCCGCGCAAAGCGCCGGATCTTGCCGCCCGCACACGCCAGCGTGTCCTTGCGGTGGTAGGGGTGCTGTTCATCGGGATCTTCGCGGCGTGGACCATCGGCAGCACTCGGCTCCAGACCCTTCAACGCTTGGAGGCCACGCTCGCCGAACAGTGCCGAGATCTGCTTCCCCAGCGGCAGCGATTCAAACGTGACGAGTTGAAGCTTCAGCACCTCAAGCATTGGCAGGAAGCACACGTTGATTGGCTCGACCACCTCGTTCATCTCGGCGCGGTCGCTGGGTCGTCCGATCAGCTCGTGCTCGATTCCTGGACAGGAATGCTGGACTTTCGCGGCGTTACCTACGACCAAGGCAAGAACACGAAGAAGCCGCGGTGGTACACACCGATGCCGATCAAGATCGTTCTCGATGGCGAGGCGAACAATCAGATGACCGCCGATGCCTTTCGTGACGCGCTAGTGCGAGGCAAGCTGTACATACTCAACTCGGCCGGGCCGGACACCGCCGGCGGCCGACGCCTGCCGTACAAGTTCAATTATCGGCTCGCCGGCACCGCCGACACCCCGCCGATCAAGAAGAACCCGCCCAGTTCCAACCAGGCCTCAGCCACGCCCGCGCCGGTGGGTGAGGTTGTCGCGCACAACGTAGCTGGAGGGCAGGATTCGTGAACGACTGGCGCCGCATCGTTCTGTTTGTTGGTGTGCTCGCGGTCCTGGGCTGGCTGGGCTACCTCGCTGCACAGAACCTCTATTTCGAAGAGAAAGCGGATCACGTAAGCAAGATCGACAGCTACCGCAGTTTTCTCAAGGACGCCAAAGCGGAGAGCCGCCGTCGTCGAGAACTCGATGCAGACCTCCAGGAAATCGTGAACCGCACGCTCGGGGCTGATCGAGAAACCGTCGATCATCAGCTTCGCACGCGGCTGAACCGCATCGGCGAGGAACTCGGGATTTCCGGGCTCAGCGTCGGCACCGGACAGGCCCGCAAGCTTCAGTCCCCTGCCCGCAACGAGTTTGGCCGAACGCATCGGGCGCTTCGAGATGAGATCGATTTCGTCGAGTTGGAAGGTTGGATCACCGGCGAGGCGACCTTCGAGGCTGCACTTCGCCTGGTTTACCGCATCGATGCTGAGCCCTGGCTGAAGCACCTGGATCAGGTTCGATTGCAACCGAAGGACAACGGGGACCGCTTTGGGGTTACGGTTCGGCTGACGACACTGTTCCTGCCCAGACAAGTGCCGAGCGAGCCGATGCTGGCCGCCTACGACACAAGCGCCTTTGACCCATATTTGGCACTGACCCGCAGCAACCTCTTTCGTGTGCCGCCCCAGGGGCAATCTTCTCCGCCGACACCGTCCGCCGTGGCCGCCACGTCACAGGACCAATGGACGCTGACCGGAGTCGCATCCGGACCGCAAGGCCTGGAGGTTTGGCTGCTCAATCTCCAAACAGGTGAATCCCGAAGGCTCGCTGTCGGTGAAACCTTGCGGGACCTGGTGCTCGTGGGGGCCGTCGGAGAGACGGCTGAGTTCCGCCGCGACCAGCAGCAATTCACTGTTTCGGTCGGGCAGCGGTTGAGCCAACGATCCCCCCTCCAGCCCTGAGTCCGCTTCGTCCCACACACACCTCCCGCTTTTCCCGGAGTAATGGAGAATGCGGCCAATGACCCTGCGTGTAACTGCCGTGCCAATGTTCGTTTCCCTGATCCTCACGCTGTCTCTGAGCGCGGTGGTTCACGCCCGCCAGGACGATTCGAGCGCCGCCAACGTGGATCCGCCCCCGGCGCGGCAAACTCCCGAAGCGGCGGCGCCTCGCGGCAATCCTGCCGTCGACGAGCCAGCGTTGATCCGCTTCAACTTCAAGGGCGCGACGCTCGATCAGGTGATCGATTTCTTCTCTCGCGCGACCGGGCTGCCGGTGGTCAAGAAGACCGACGTTCCCGATCGTCAGCTGGACTACTTGGATCCCAAAGGCTACACGGTTCCCGAGGCTTTGGAGGTGCTCAACACGAT
>JAZFYE010000145.1:0-16215 GCA_036475395.1 Phycisphaerales bacterium | reverse complement strand
CTGCCGACCTGTCCCGCGCCGCAGATGATGATTCTCATGGTTGGATTCTCAAAGCGAGCACCGATCGAGGCTGGCTCGGTATGGATCCTTGCGGCCGGTGAGAACGGCCAGGCCGCCGCCGGTGGGTGGCTCGACCGTCGCGGTTTCCTGGTGACGATCTTAGCCCCGGGTCGTGGTGCGGCAAGCCGAGTCGGCAACCGTCCGTGTTTGCCCCATGAATGCGGGGGCCTTGCCCGTGGAAAAGCCAAAACGGCCCGTCCGCGGGCGGCGGGTGGTCGTGCTCGGGCATGGGAGGCGGTCCCGGCAGGAGCATGCGATCCATCGACGCGCCCCCCAACAAAAGCCGTCGCACCTTTCACGCTCTTGATTCCCAAGAGCGTCGCGCTGGCCACCGCTGCGTTCGTTGAAGCGTCGAGTGCGCTGCGCGGTCGGGGATCGCATACACTGATGCGGCACGTATACGAAAGCAGGTCAACCCCATGCTCCAGCCGAAGATCGAAGACGCGCTCAACGCGCAGCTCAACGAGGAACAGACCGCCGCCCAGGAATACCTCGCAATGACGGCGTGGTTTGAACAGCGCAACCTCAAGGGATTCGCCTCGTTCATGCGCGTTCAAGCCGAGGAGGAGCGCCAGCACGCCCTCAAGATCTTCGATCATATTTTCGATCGCAGCGGACACGTTCAGCTGAAATCGATCGCCGAGCCGGCGTCCGATTTCGACTCGCCCAGAGCCGTTTTTGAGGCCGCGTACGATCGCGAGAAGGGGAATACGAAGAGCATCCACGCGCTGTATCGGCTCGCTGGCGAGAACGACGACTACGCCACACAGGCCATGTTGCAATGGTTCATCACCGAGCAGGTGGAGGAGGAGCGGTGGGCCGAGGAAGCGGTCGGGCTGTTGGACGTGGCCGCCGACAACCGAAGCGCCCTGCTCATGCTCGACGCCCGCTACGGCGCCAAGGCCGCCGAAGAAGGTGTATAGCCGCATCACGTATCCCTGGTTCAAGTTCGAGGTGCGACCCGACGGACACCTGACGGGAGAGGACATCTACTTCTGCGAGCGGTGTACCGAGGTGGGAATCCGTCCGCTCGCGCTCCCGCAGCTGTTGTACTCACATCACCGCGCGGTAGATCTCCTCGGTTTGTACCAGGAACTCCGCGTGCTTCGCCGAGAGAGAAATTTGCGACAGGCAGCGTGATTGCGAATCGATCGAGTGTTGAGGACCGCGACCAACGGTCGCAACGTCATGCCTTGACGAAGCGCACGCAGTAGATCGGTGGGAGATGGGTGGAGACGCACTGCCAGGCGTCGCCTTGATTCTGCGAAACCCACAGGGACCCGGTCGTGGAGCCGAAGACGAGCCGGTCACCGGTTTCGTCGACATCCAGCGCGTGGCGGAACACGAGGTCGTAGGCGTGCTCCTGAGGTAAGCCGTTGGTGAGTTGCTCGAACGTTTCGCCGCCATCTCTCGTGCGCGTGACGACCACCTTGGCCTCCACAGGAATGCGCTGTTCATCCTTGATCGCCGGAACAAACCACGCGGTGTTCGGATCGGCGGGGTGAACAGCGACGGCAAAGCCGAACGTTGAAGGCTGGACGCCTGTGATTTCCTGCCACGTCTTGGCATTATCGATGGAGCGGAAGATGCCGTTATGGTGCTGCACCCAAAGATGATCCGGCGCACTACGACACCGCACGAGCAGATGCGGATCCTGCGTGATGGGGTCGTAGGCTTGCTCGGCGGGCAGGTATTCAGCGCGCAAGCCTTTGCTATCACATTCCCAAGACTCGCCGCCATCCGTGGTGCGCCACACGCCGCCGCACGACACGCCGACGAGAAGATGCGCCGAGTCGCGAGGATCGACGCAAACGGAATGAATGCCTGCGTAGTCGTAACCGCCGCCAAACCATTGCGGCCGGCGTGGATCATCCCACAGCGAGCGGACGAGCTGCCAACTGTCGCCCTCATCATGGGATCGGAACAGCCCGCCGGGGATTGTGCCGCACCAGAACACGCCGGGTTCATCCGGCCCGCCGCCCTGAATCTCCCAGATCAGCTCGGTATTCCAAGGCGTGACGTTGCCTGTGGTCGGATTTGGTTTTTCCTCGTAGTCGTCAGGCTTCTCGGGATAAGCCGGCGTGGCGCATTCCTGCCAGGTCGCGCCGCCGTCGCGCGATCGATGCAGCTTGCACCCGAAGTGGCCATGCCCCAGCCCTGCGAACATGGTCCCGTCGCGCGGATCGTGCATAACCAACGAGCAATTGTCAGCCAGAAAGCTCGACTGCGCAAGCGACCATCGCTTCCCGTTGCGCGTGATCGTGAACAAACCCTTCCGAGTTGCAACAAGAATCCGATCGCTCATGCCGTCTCCTTTCAGCCGTCGCCGAACCTTATCTTTCCGCCGCCTATCCGCCGGAGAGCGCTTGGATCACTTCCACCAACCCATCCGGTGGGACCGAATCAGTCAGTCCAATACGATCGGTGATCTGCCGACCGTCAACGAAGATCACCATATGCTTGCGCAGCCCCCGTTGATCATCCAGCACGTAGCCGCGCGCTGACGGGTTGGCGGTGAAATACGCTTCCAGAACAGCCCGGACCGTATCGCCTTGGGCGTCCGCGGGCGGACACTCGACATGGCGCTGTATATTGTCCGTGAACCGAACGTGTGGCATGTCTAATCCAAGATCTCGCATCGAATCCTGATCGTGGTGGACTGAGGCTATTGCCGCTGGCATCGATCGTCAATGGCCATTGTTCAGTCCAGGGACCTTCCAAACGAACGATATATCGAGGCGCCGCTAGAGGCGTTGAAGCACTGGAACAAGCCGACGTCCTCGCCGCGTGAGGCGATAGGAACTTGTTGGGGGATACTGATCGACAATTCGCCGGTCGATCAAGCCCGTGCGCTGCAACTCCTTCAGGCCGAGTGTTAAGGCTCTGGATGTGATGCCCGGAAGAATGCGCTTCAGTTCACCGAAGTGCTCGACACCGCCTGCGAGGGCCAGTGTGATCGGCATCGACCATTTACGAAGGGCGATTCGTTGAATGCCCATATTGCGCAACACGGCCATGAGCCGTACGCAAGTCGGTACCAGCTTCTCACCGCGCCGTGTGAGTAGATACTCCGGCCGCATGGGGTGGCCATAGCCGGGGTTGCGCGCGATCCAGCCATGCTCGATCAATTCGTCGATGGTAGCGCGCAGTGATTCTCGACTTACGCCAAGGCGGTTGGCGAGCGTGATCGCTTTCGCGCCGCGGTCTTTATGCAGCTCAGCCAGCACGGGAACCGCCCAGCGTCGATGAAACAGCGCCGCCAGACGCGACAGCAGTCGAACGTGGTGGTTGCTGTGGACGCGTTCGTTGTTGCGGCGGTTCGTGCTCATCTCACGATCCATGTCGGAGTCGGGTCGGTGATGGCAAGGCGGTCAGATCGTGCTTCACCCGTCGGCAGGCGGCGAAAACTTGCGGATAAGCCCACCAAGTGGGCAGGTAACGCCCAGACCGCCGGTCGGGGTCGTTGGCCCATCGGCAAGGAGCACCGAGCGGGGCGGTTGGCCCATCCGCAGACAGCACCGGACGGACTTTTTCTTTGCCGGAATTCTTTGCCTGAAATGACGGAAAGTTGCTTGACATATTTATACTGGTAGTATAAAAACTAGACAATGGTTTGTCAAGTGAATTGGATTGGGTATCTGTATGCCGCTGGGGCCTCCCTATGGCGCTGCAGCATCCGCATGGCGATGGAGTATCCCTTATAGCGATGGAGCCTCCGCAACGCGATGAGACGCCCGCACGTTAGAGAACACGGAGATTGCCCCACTCTTGGGATTAGCCATGATCAGAGACTGGATGCGGCCATCTGCCGCTTGTCCCTGCAGCAGCGGCTTGACTCTCCAGGCGGCGACGAGGGCGAGCCTGGTACGGCCTGAGCGGCCCTTGCGATCATCTCAACGAAAAAGGAGTGCCCGATGACAGCAGAACCAATCTCAACAGCCACAGATCTGTCAGAGCGAGCTGCCGCATTGAACTACAACGGTGGCTTGACCTGCGCGGTGCATGTCAGCGATATCGAGAATTCGATCACGTGGTATCAGGACGTGCTCGGCTTCAAATTGATGTATCACCTCAAAGAGATGGGTTGGTGTGAGCTGGCCAGCCCTGTGTCCGGCGTCCAAGTCGGTCTTTCCCAGGTGGAGGACCCCAAAGTTCGCGGTGTGACGCTCACTTGGGGCGTCGACGACATCGAATCCGCGCGCAAAACACTCGAAGCGGACGATGTGCGATTCGACGGGCCTACGCAGGAAATCCCCGAAATGGTCAAGCTGGCCACGTTCTACGATCCGGATGGCAACACATACATGTTGTACGAGAGCCTTTCGGACGAACCGCCGGGGTGATTGACGTTGGTGGTTATCAGTTGTCAGTTGTCAGTCATTGGCGAATGAAAAGGAGAGCCTCATGATTATTGCAGCGAACCTTCTCGGAGCGGTCGTGTTGTGCGCACCGACTGGTGCAAGTCTACAGGACGGCGCGGCCGAGGCCCGAAACGAGGTTCCGTCGGTGACGGCGGAAGATGCGGCTGCCGCGTATGAGCGGTTCAAGAATCTGGCTGGCCAATGGGTCGGCAAAAGCACCGAGGGATGGACGGATCGTGAAATGATCAGTGTGATCGCACGCGAATCGGCAGTGATGAAGATCTCGAATTTCGAGGCACATCCTGGCGAAACGATGGCCACGATGATTCACATGGACGGCGATCGGCTGATGCTGACGCATTACTGCGTCGCGCGCAACCAGCCTCGACTTGAAGCGACCTCAATCGAGGATGATGGTCGATCGATCACGTTCACGTTTCGAGATGGCACGAACCTGCCGTCGCGTGACTCGGGGCATATGGACAAAGCGATATTTCGCTTTGTCGATGACACGCATTACAGCTCGCACTGGACGTTTTATCAGGACGGCCAGGAGAGTTGGATGGAGCAGATTGTTTACGAGCGGGTCGCCGACGAACCGACGTCCGCAGATGAAAGCAACATCCCCGGCTCAGACCGCATCGGATTCGACGGCGGCTTAACGTGCGTTATCGCGGTAAGCGATCTATCGACAGCCAAGCGTTGGTATCAGGATGTCCTGGGTTTTGAGTTATTGTTTGAGCTTCCGGACCAACAGTTTTGTGAGCTGGCGAGCCCGGTGGATCGCGTGACGGTCGGTCTGTCCCAGGTCAGCGACTTCAAGACCGGCTCGGGTACAACATTGACCTTCGGTGTCCAGGATATTGAGGTGGCGCGAGCCCTGTTGGAGCACCGCGGCGTTCGCTTCGACGGTCCAACGGAGGAGATTCCCGGCATTGTGAAGCTCGCGTCGCTGTTTGATCCAGACAACAATCGGCTGATGCTGTACGAAACTCTGGAGGACCAGGACTAACGCCGCCACTGGCCGAGATTGTCTGTTTTCCCTGGACCCGTGTCGTTACCGTGTTTTGCCACGACACCGATGTTGAGGTAACGCAACATTTAGATTGACAATTGACGCTCATCGTCTCTTGGTTCGCTGGCATGGGGTTTGTATCCTGGACAGCGGAGGGGAGAGAAGATGGTGCCAAGAGCGTGTAGTGCCGTGTTAGGGACAATGCTGGTTCTGGCCGGAACTGGCTGTGCATCATCATCGCCGAAATCGACGCCGCGCGCGACCGCGGCTTGGGGAACCGTTTCACCCAGCCTGGTGATGCCGGGCCTGGGGCCGGGGAGCACCTTCCAAACGGGTACAGCGGGGCCGGGCGGCCGGAACGGCTGGGAATACCGCCGCCACGACGATCGGCTGAGCGTGGGTCACCTGCCGCCAGCGGCCCAATTTGGCTACGTCCAGATCGAGACGCGCGAGCGTTTGCGGATCGACAATGGCCGACCCCGCGAGCACTCTATCACCCGGATCCATACGATCCAGCGGCGGCTGGACCGTTAGGTCCGCCCTTTTCGCCAGATTGTCCACAATTCATCCGAGGGAAGTGCCGAGTCAGGCATGATTTCGCTAAGGACTTGTCCTTTGGCGAGTTGTTCTTGACAGCGCTCTGGGCGGTCGCGATACTTGGTGCTGTCAGCCGGGTCAATAGGATGCCAGGGGCAGGATTCGCGATCCATCAGGTTTCGGCAGTCGGTAGGTGCCCACGGAACGCGGTTGGCTTGCCGAGAGCGAAGTTGCAGGGGGGCTGTATGGCCATGTCGACGACGACAAAGAAGGACCTGATCGACCGCATCGCCGAGGAGACCCATCAGCGGCGGGCGGCGGTCAAGAAAACGATTCAGAGCTTCTTGGACAATGTCATTCTCGAGTTGAGCCACGGCAACCGCTTGGAGTTCCGTGATTTCGGCGTGTTCGAGATCAAGCATCGGGCGCCGAGGATGGCGCAGAACCCCAAGACGTTGGAGCGCGTTCCCGTTCCGGCGAAGAAGACCGTCAAATTCAAGGTCGGGCGACTCATGAAGGACGCCCTGCAAGATGACGGCGAGCTTGCCGTGAAGGGGCGCGAGCGAACACCAGCGAGCGTCGGCGTGACGGCTGGTTCGAGTCTCTCTTAGAACGACCGCCCCCGCACCGCGGATCAGTGTGGTGTGGAACAACTGACGCTCGCTCGACCCCGTTTCGTCAGCCGGGGAGGATTGACAGCTCACGGATGAGCGCCACCACTTCGCAGACATCCTTCACGCCGCAATCATCACCTCCGGGTGTAGCGGGCCGAAACCAGCAAAAGGTCGCGCGCTTGCTGGAGCAACTGCCACCGCACGCGATCGAGGCCGAGATGTGCCTGCTGGGCTCGATCCTCATTGAGCCGGGCGTGCTGGGCGACGTCGCGCTGATCATTCGTCAGGGCGAGGAGTTCTACAAACCGGCCAACGGCGCCATCTACGACGCCATGGTCGAGCTGTACGACAAGCATGCCTCCCTCGACGTCGTGCAGCTGCACCAGGTGCTGGTGGACCGCGACATTATCGAATCGGTGGGTGGGCAGGAGTATCTGGTGGAGCTGGCGAACTCCGTCCCCAGCGCCCACAACGCTGAGCACTACGCCCGACTCGTAAGAGAAAAGGCGATCGTACGCCGGCTCATCGAGCAGGCCGGGCAGATCCTTCAGGACGCCTACACAAGCCGGGACGACGCATCGACAATGCTCGACGTAGCTGAGCACCGCATCTTCTCTATCGCGGAGCACTACGAGCATCGCGACATCGAGTCGCTGCGCTCGATCGTTGAGGAGCTGGTCAAGGAGATGGAGGCCAGAGAGGGACGCCCGACTAGCGGGGTGCTCACGCATTTCGCCGATCTTGATGACTTGACCGGAGGCTTCCAACCTGGCGACTTCATCATCATCGCGGGTCGTCCGTCGATGGGGAAGTCCGCGCTGGCCCTGAACATTATCGAGAACATGGCTGTACGAGCTGCTACTCGGCATGGCGATCCCGTACCCGTGGGACTGTTCAGCTTGGAAATGAGTAAGCGCCATCTCGTTGAGCGACTCTTGGCCGGTCGAGCCGGGCTGGACCTGCACCGAATCCGTCGCATGATGCTCACGAAGGATCAATGGATCCCGTTGCAGTCGGCCTGCGGTGACCTGAGGGATGCACCGATCTTCATCGATGACATGGGCTCATCGACGCTCTTGCAGATCCGCGCACGAGCCCGGCGAATGGTGGCCAAGTATGCCATCAAGGCCGTATTCATCGACTACATCCAACTCGTCACGGCGGGTGGGCGCAGCGAGTCGCGTCAGTTGGAGGTCAGTGAGATCAGTCGAGGTCTCAAGGCCCTGGCCCGCGAACTGGAGATTCCGGTGGTGGGCTTGAGTCAGCTCAATCGATCGCCCGAGCAGCGTGAGACGCATCGGCCTCGCCTCAGCGATCTGCGCGAGTCCGGCTCGCTGGAGCAGGATGCCGATGTCGTCTGCCTCCTGCACCGCGAGGAATATTACCACCAAGGCGAAGAGGAGTGGATGCGCAGCCACCCGGACAAGGTGGGTCTGGCCGAGCTGATCATCGCCAAACAACGCAACGGCCCGACCGATACGATCAAGCTTTCGTGGAACCAGCAGTCCACACGGTTCAGCGACTATTCGCCGCGCGACGCGCCGGGTGAGTACGTCCAGACCAAGCCCGAGTCGTCGATGGCCGGCGCCGCGTACATCGACGACGCCGACAACATTCCGATCTAGAGCGCCGCCGTCTCTGAGCCCCCAAGTTCGCGCAGGACCGAGAAGGTCATGTAAACGGCATAGAGCAGCAGGAGCGCCCCGCCCTCCACGCGCACGAGCTTGCGGCGATGGCTTCTGGCCATGAAGAGCAGTAGAACCGTGAACACGTTCATCGCCACGAGATCGCCCCACAACCCCCAGGGTTCGGGAACAGTGACCGGCGTAATGGTCGCCGTGAGCCCGAGCACCAACAGCAGATTGAACACGTTGGATCCCACAATGTTGCCCACCGCTAGGTCGTCATGTCCTTTGCGGACGGCGATGACGCAGGTGGTCAGCTCAGGCAGGCTGGTGGCGACGGCGACGATCGTGAGCCCGATCAGCGCGTCACTGAGCCCAAACCAGTCCGCGACATTCACCGCGCCGATCTCTGTCATCTTCCCGCCCAAGAGCAACAGCACCAAGCCGACGAAGAACAAAACCCACGCTACGCGCATCGATGCGTGGCTTTCGTCCTCCGCGGAGGCTCCGAGCTCCTTGACAAGCGGGTCGGATGCTTCGCGCTTTCCCATGCGATACCACGCGACCATGAAGAAGGTGAATCCGGCCAACATCGCCACTCCCTCGTAGCGGTCAAAGGACCGGCCCTCGCCGCTGAGCGTGAACCACGCCAAGGCGAAGCACACGAGAGAGATGACGATGAGCCAGGGCAGCTCCTTGCTCACGATGCGCCCGTGCACGACCAACGGGGCGAACAAGGCGGTAAGACCCAGGATCAGGCCGATGTTGGCGATGTTGGAGCCGACGATATTGCCGAAGCTCAGCTCGCTATGGTCGTTGAGGGCGGCGATGACATTGAAGAAGAGCTCCGGCGCGCTGGTGCCGAAGGCGACGATGGTCAGGCCGATGACCAGGGTGGACCAGCCAAGGCGGCGTGCGATGGCGGCGGCGCCGTTGACGAGCCAGTGGCCACCGAGCAGTAAAACCACGATGCCGGCGGCGAGAAACGCCAAAGCGACCAGCGGGTTTTCTGCGAGGCTTTCGATTGACTGGAGCATGTGAGGGCCGGCGATTGTAGTTGCGACGTCCAGGTGCGGCGGCCGGGCGAGCGTGTGGCCTTGGGCGTTGCGGTCTAAACTGCACGTTTAGCATTGCGGTAACGCCCTGTCATGTCCCCATCGAACCAAAGTGAGACGCTCCAAGCGACCTTGCGACGCGCCGCCCAAGGCGACGATGCAGCGTGGCGGAAGCTCGTAGAGACTTACGCCGCACGCGTCTTTGGGCTCATCCGCGCCCAGTGCGGCAACGAGGACCTGGCCCAGGAGATCACCCAATCCACGTTCTGCACGGTGGTGGTGAAGATCGCCCAGTACACCGAGGTCGGCAAGTTCGAGTCGTGGCTGTTTCGCATTGCGATGAATCGGCTCCGTGACGAGATGCGCCGTCGCAAGCGGCAGGCCAACCCGGTCCAGGACGACACGCTGGCGGGGCTGGCGGGGGCCGGCGATGGGGCAGACCAGACCGGCGTGGCCGACACGGACGAGCTCCGGGCCCTGCGAGCGGCGATGGCCCGGTTATCGGAGGTTGATCTGCGGGTCATTCAGCTGCGGCACTACGGCGGGCTGAGCTTCGCCCAGATCGCGCAGGTGCTGGGGCAGCCCCTGGGGACGGTCCTGGCCCGCCAGCACCGGGCCCTGAAGAAGCTGCGGCAGCTCTTAGGGCCGGACGAGGCGGAATCTTGAGTGTGCGGGCAATGGATCGGCTGGTGGCCCGTTTGATTGGTGCAATGACAGCGTCGCGCGACCCAAGCTCCTTCGATCCCGAATCGACGGCTCGTGATCTTTCGCCGCAGTTGCAGGCGGTGGACGACATGCTGGGACGGCAGGCCCGGGGCCTGCGGGTCCCAGCCGGGCTGATCGATCGGGTCTTCCAGGCTTCGGTCGGGTTGCTGCCGGGCCGGGTCCAGAGCCCGCAAATCGAGGTCGTAGCCAGGATCGGGCTGCGGCGTTCGTGGTGGAGCCGGGCCGCCCTGGCGGCGTCGATCGCCCTGGCCTGCACGGCCTCGCTGCGAGTCGTGCATACGCCCACGTTGCCTCAGCTCGTCTGGGGCATCGACGCCCAGATTCAGCCAGTGTACCGCGAGGTGGTGGGAAGGACGCTCAGCGACATGGAGCACCTGCTCGTGACCCGCGAGATGACGATTGACGACCTGGATATGGAACTGGCGATGCTCGCCGCTGACTTGGAGATGTGACCCGCACGGTCGCCCCGGTGAACGTGATCAAGCTCGCTTCCATCATTGCCGCAAGCAGCGCCGTGGCGTTCATGGCTTCACTCGGTCTTGAGTCGCAGGATCAGACCGCCGAGCCGGCTTCATCGCGCGATGTTCCGGCCGATCAGTCGGGCACGAAGGCACCTGACAAGGCCAGGGCGAACGACGATTCCCCGTCGCTCGGCGAGGTTCCGTCGGCCCTGCCCACGGCCGGAGGGACCGAAGGTCACTTTGTGCGTGACGCGGACCTCGGGCGCGACATCCTTCGCGACCCGCTCGGGCGGCGTCACCGCCGCGTGGCGCGCGAACTCACGCCCGAAATGATCGAGGAGTGCCTCGAGGTTGCCCACGAAGTGAAGCCCCAGTTGGCGTCTCGTTTGGAGCGCCTCCGCCGCGACAGCACCGAAGCTCAGTTCGAGCAAGCGATGCGCCGCAACGCCCGGCATTTGCTCAACCTGGTGCGCTTGCGTGAACGCAACCCTGGGTTGTATGACCTCAAAATGAGGGAATTGCAAACGGGCGAGCAGATTCAGCGGGTCACGGCGCAGCTTCGCGAAGCGCTAGATACCGGCAGCACCGCCCACGCCCAAATCTTGGAAACCGAACTTCATGCGTTGGTGCAGTTGCAGGCCAGCCAATCCATCGAAGCCCGCGGCCGATACCTGCTGCGCATCCAGGAGCACATGGAAGCGCTCAAGCAGCAGATCGAAGACGAGGCGAGCAATTTCGAGCAGACCGTCGAGCGCCGCTTCCAAGAGATCCTCGACCAGATCAAGTCATCGTCTACGACCTCAACCGAGCCGACGACCGGTTGACCTGAAGCTCTTTTGGAACGAGACGGCGTGCCGCGGGCAGCGTGCGGAGGAAAAGGAGGGGGACACGCGTGCCCGGTTGCAAACTGTCGAAACTCGTTCTTTGAACCCGATGCGTAGGCTGAGCCGGGGGCGCTGACCCTGAACCTGATGATCCTCAAGCGTGCGATCACGAGTGTTCAACGGAGCAAGAATATTGCCGTCTTCTGGGCCTCTGATCATCCCCCGTCCGGAGCGAGGTCCGAAGCTGTTGGGTACTTCAGCCCGCGGACACTGCGACGAAGATCAGCACGGGCTCTGGCCAGCTGCTGGCGAACCCGGGCGATCGGCGGAAAGTCGCGGTCTGAAAGCGTCTCGACGTTGCCCGCTTGTATCGCCGCACGGATCTCGGCCGATTGCACAGCCACCGCGGCGATGGCGTCAAGCGCAAGCAAACCATCCAGCGGCGCCAAGGAATCCAGGGGCGCTTCAGGCCACGCCAGGGCGTCTTGAATGTGCCGGGCCGCAACCAACCACGCCAGCAATCGATCGACGTCCCATCCACGCGTGAATTCGCTGAGATCGAGTTGCGCCGCACCGCCACCTTGCCTTATACCCCCGAGCCATCGTTCGATCCCCTTGCGCGCGTTGGTGATGCCCGCGATATACCCAAATGGATCTTTTCGACTCATCGTTTCCAGCGCCTGATGCAGCAACTCCCGATGCACATCCTCAAAGAACGCCTGGGTCAGTTCGCGCTGCACGATCGCATCCGCAGCGTTGAACATCGCATGCGACACCAACGCGCTGGTGATCATGCCGTCCGTCGCCAGGTGGGCCGACATGCGGTAGCCGATCTCCAGTCGATCGACGGCCCCATCCACTTCTCCAGCCTTCAATAGACGAACTGTGTCCGCCATCAGCAGGTTCGCCAGCTCCCGAAAACCCGGCAAATAGGCGGGGATGGCCGGCACCCAGTCATATCGAGCTGCTGAGAAATCGCAACGCGCTGTGTGCGACGCCTCGCGCAGCACAGCAATAATCGGCTCAGCTTCGGTGAGCGACTTGACCACATCGTCATCGATCGGTTCCTCAGGTTTCGCCGCGAGCGTAGGCCACCGCTTGCGCTGCTCAGCGTCGATCTCCTCCAGCAGCGCGATCGCGCGCAGATACAACATCACCGCGTTCGCCCCGGCTTCCGGCGATACCTCGCCCGTCATGAGCAGCGCCAACGAAGCGGTTCGATCGGCGATCCTTCGCTCCGCCTCGTGCATGTTATCGAAGATCTTGTTGTAGGCCCCTACCATCACCATAGACATAACGCCATGCTCGCCGCCTTCGAGTTCCTCAGTGATCTCGCGCATCGCGGCCCGACCCGCGTCCTGATCAGGATCCATGAACGCTCCGATGACGCGGTTCATGAGCTGATCGACCTGATCAAGCGACCCGAAGAACTCCTCTTCGGTCATCGCGGCGAGTTGTTCGTTTTGTTCCGCAGCCCCTTCGTTGAATTGGCCGAAGTCGTCGGCAAGCCGCTCCCTTCCGCCTTCGCCGGAGTACTTCATCGCCATCCACTCGATCATGATCTCCTGCTCCATCGAGAGCGCCTCGACATACTCAAAGGGATCCGTAGCACTGAAATCTCTCAGTGCCTTGATCATCGTCGCGCTGTCATCGGGTGTGAACGCGGCGCGGTCCACGCCCGCTTGGGCGACCACATCTCCCGCGCTGAAGATCGCCTGTCCTACGAGCGAACTGATGAGGATGCGATCGCTGCCGAGGTGACCACCCATGCGGTATATCGACGCCACCGCCGCCGCCGCCCCGGCCGTATCGCCGTCGCGCAGGCGCACGAACGCGTCGGCGCGCATCAGTTTGGTGATGTCGCGCATCGATTGAAGGTGCGGCAGCGTCAGTTCGACTCCCTGCCCGTAATCCAGCTCGAAATCGTTGTAACCCTGTCTCGCGCCGCGATGCGCCAAGCGAAGCACCGGCTGGACCTGCGCCAACGCCAAGCGGAATTCGGCCGGGGCCGGGGCGTTTGGATTCGACCAGTCGTAGTTCCAAAGTGCCTCCTTCACGTCAGTCGGGAGCGATTCATAGGCCTTGATCGCGCGACGGTACCACGTCGCCGCGTTCTTCTGGTCGCCGGCTTGAACGACCACGGCCATGGAAACCCCGATCACGATCACGCCTACGATTCCGATCCGTCGCCGCATGAAGATTCTCACAATGTTGAGGCGCCGAGTGTGGCGGCACGGTGGAGTACGATGTCGGCATCGGCGAACGTTCACTCACCTTGCACATGGTACCCCATTCATGGACGATCTCAGGTTCATTTCCTACAAACCCCCCACTCCGGCTCCTGATCCGGCTGATGCCGCCCGGCGGTTCTACGAAACCCTGCGACAGCGGCGGTCGGTACGCCTGTTTTCCGATCGCCTGGTCCCACGGGAGGTCATCGAGGACCTGATTCGGGCCGCCGGGACCGCTCCCAGTGGGGCCAACAAACAGCCGTGGCGGTTCGTGGCCGTGCAGGACCCCGTTATCAAGAAGGAAATCCGCGAAGGGGCCGAGGCTGAGGAACGCGAATTCTACTTCCGTCGCGCCAACAAAGCCTGGCTGGCCGACCTGCGCGCCATCGGCACCGATGAACACAAGCCGTTCCTGGAGATCGCACCCTGGCTCATTGTCGTCTTCAAACTGATGAAGGACGACGATCCCAACAACCCCACGGATCAGGTGTATTACGTCAACGAATCCGTCGGCATCGCGGTGGGCATGCTGCTGGCGGCAGCGCACTTTGCCGGACTCGTCGCGCTCACGCACACGCCAAGTCCGATGAAGTTCCTCGCGCCGATACTCAAGCGCCCGAACTACGAACGGCCGTACCTGTTGATTCCGATCGGTTATCCGGCCGAGGATTGCGTCGTGCCCGACCTTCAGCGCAAATCCTTGGCACAGATCATGGTGATCGATCGGGGGTAGCGCACCAAACTGACCGGGCATCCCTAGTGCCAAGTGCCGACTGCCTCGTGCCTTCGGATAGGACTCACCGCCGAGGCACGGAGGGGGACCGAGCCACAGATGAACACGGATGGACGGGACGACACAACAGAGGAGACGACAATGGGCAAAGGCGAGCCGGGCTGTCCGCAGCCCGGTTGACCTCTTGCGACTGTCTCTCAGGGATCTGCCGCGTATTGGAAGTATCGGCGGTAATTCCCGAAGATACTCCCGATGGACTGGATGTTGTATGTGGTGGCGGCGGTGTTTGCCCTGGTTGGCTTGGGGTGTGTGGCGCTCGTGGTGTTTCAGTTGCCGGGGGCGTGGATCATGCTCGGGCTGGCGGTGGTGATCGAACTGTTCGATCAGTGGTACCTGTCAGACGAGCCGGCGATCACGTTCGGATGGTGGTGGCTGGGGGTGTGCGCGGCGTTGCTTGGGCTTGGCGAGTTGATCGAGCTTTTGGCCACCGTGGTCGGTGCGAAGAAGGGCGGGGCGAGCAGGCGAGGCATGTGGGGATCGTTGATCGGCGGGATCGCAGGCGCGATCGTGCTCCAAGTGGCGGTGCCGATTCCAATCTTCGGCGCGTTGGTGGGTGCGATCGTTGGCACATTCATCGGAGCGATTGTGGGCGAAATGACTGGCCGCGATCCACAGACCCTTCAAGGCTCGATGAAACCGGCGATCGGCGCGTCGATCGGACGGATCGTCGCGTCAACGAGCAAGGTCGGTATTGCGCTGGCCGTGTGGATCGTGTTGTGTGTGGCGGCGTTCTGGCCGTAATGGAAAAGAAACACAACGACCCGGACGTTGGCGATTCCACAAAGCGGGAATCGTCAGGTCCGGCTTCTGCGACTGCCTCGTGCTTCAGATTGTCGCTTCGGTGACGCGCAGGATTTCTTCAACGGTGGTGGAGCCTGCGGCGACCTTCTGAAATCCGTCTTCGCGCAACGTCACCATGCCGCGCTCGATACACATGCGCCGAAACTCGGTGACGTTGGGGTTGCGTGCGATGGCGTCCCGAAGGTGATCGTCCAACAGGAGCAGCTCGTACAGTCCGACTCGGCCGCTGTAACCGGTCTCCCGGCAGCGCGGACAGCCTTTGCCCTTCATCACTTGGGACGCCGCGATGCCGTGCATGGTGAGGAACTCTTGGATCTCCGGCGTCACGGGAATCTCGGCCTTGCAGTGTTTGCAGATGCGTCGGACGAGTCGCTGGGCCAGCACTGAGTTCACGGCGGCCCCGATGAGGAACGGCTCGGTGCCGATGTTGATCAGTCTCGTAATCGACGATGGGGCGTCGTTTGTATGCAGGGTCGAGAGCACGAGGTGCCCGGTGAGCGCCGCCTGAATCGCAATGGTGGCGGTCTCGAGGTCTCGGATCTCGCCGACCATGATCACGTCCGGATCCTGACGGAGCAGCGCTCGCAGCGCAGTGGCGAATGTCATTCCGATCTTCTCGTGCGACTGGATTTGCGTGATTCCATCGAGGTTGTACTCGACGGGATCCTCAACGGTGGAGATGTTGAGTTTGCGGATATTCATCTGCTGGATCGATGAATAAAGCGTCGTGGTCTTTCCCGATCCGGTGGGCCCCGTGACGAGCACGATCCCGTGCGGCAGGGCGACCTGGTTCTTCCAGATGGTCAACGTGTCTGGGGCGAACCCCAGCTCGTCCAAACCGACGTTGATCGACCGAGTATCGAGGATACGCAATACGGTCTTTTCGCCCTTTGGCGTAGGGACGGTCGAGACACGCAGGTCGATCTTCCTGCCTACGACCGTCGCGCGAATTCGGCCGTCTTGCGGCAGGCGGCGCTCGTCGATAGCCAGGTTGGCCATGATCTTGTTGCGCGAAGTGATGGCGGCGTGCATGCGCTTGGGCGGGTTCATCACGTCGAACAACACACCGTCGATCCGGAACCGGACGCGGAGGGCTTTTTCCTCCGGCTCGA
>JAZFYE010000144.1:0-18879 GCA_036475395.1 Phycisphaerales bacterium | reverse complement strand
GTGGACATGATCGCGTTCACCGGCTCCCGTGCAGCGGGCAAGCACATTCTCGGCTCGGCCAGCGCCGCGCTCAAGCGCGTCATTCTCGAGCTGGGCGGGAAGGATCCTATGGTGGTCTTGGATGATGCCGACATCAAGGCTGCGGCGAAGTTTGCCGTCAACAATAGTTTCCGAAACGCCGGGCAAGTCTGCGTCAGCACCGAGCGCATTTACGTGGATGAAAAGATCGCCGATGCGTTTGAGCGCGAAGTCGTGCAGTTGGCAGGCGATCTCAAGACCGGCGATGGCATGGAGGAGAATATCAACGTCGGCCCGATGATCAACGACACGCAACGCGAGCATGTCCTGAAGCAGATTCGCGCCGCGGTGAGTCAAGGGGCGCATGTCGCCTTCGGCGGCGCCGATCATCCCGAGCATTTCATTTTGCCAACCGTGCTCACCAACGTCACCCACGATATGGACATCATGCGCGACGAGACCTTCGGCCCGGTCGCCTGCATCGAGCGGTTTACGGACGCTGATGAAGCCATCGCCCTCGCCAACGACACGCCGTATGGACTCGGCGCGGTCGTCTTCGGTGGCAATCGACAGCGGGCAGCCGATGTCGCCCGACGCCTCGACGCCGGGATGATCGGCATCAACAAGGGCTGCGGCGGCGCGTCCGGCTCACCCTGGGTCGGCGCCAAACAAAGCGGCTTCGGCTACCACTCCGGCAAACAGGGGCATCGCCAATTCACCCAGCCGCGCGTCGTAAGCGTCCGGAAATAGGCGTTTCGCCGTCGGGCTTGACCCGACGATCTCTTGCCATTCGGCTATCATTATCAGGCCTATTCAAGGGGGTGATTCATGAAAACCAGCAACGATTGGAGTCCCGCAATCGGCCTGCGACGCGTTCTTGTCACCGTTATCTGGCGATCGTTGATCTGCCTACCGCTGTGGGGGGGCTTGGTGTGGTTCGCCACTCCAGGGCTGAACTACGCGCCGTTCTACTGGACGTGGTTTGCGCTGCTGGGGCTGGGGCTGCTTCTGTCGGTGCCCGGCGTTGCCGTGGGGTACGCACTGGCGCGCGGTCTGACAGATCGTGCCGGGTTCGTCAGCCCGCTGATCACAGTGATCGCGGCTGGATTCGCCTGGGCCGTCGTGTATGGCGGGGTGGAGATTCCCAACCAGTTTCGCCCGCTCCACGATTGGCGAAGCGGTTTCGTTGCGATCGTCCCCGGCGTTTTCGCAACCTTGTGGATTGTCAAAGCGACGTTGCTTGAAGAGTGAGCGTGAAGCGCCAACCCCGTCGGGTCAAGCCCGACGGCGAAACACTTATATCTCCACCATCTGCATATCCGATTCAACCTTCTCGGCCTCCGGCGGCAGATGCACGTTGTTGATAAACTCGCCCAGATCGTGAACGTCTGCCATTGTGCGCCGCGTTTGCTCTGCGCCATACACCGCCGGCGCGTCGCCGGTTCGGTCGGCCTTAAGATCCAGTGCAATCTGCGCTTCGCTCTTGCAATAGTCAATCGGCTGAATCGCGCGATCGAAGGCCTGCAACCGGTTGTTGACATTTTCGAACGTGCCGGTTTTCTCCGTCCACGTCGCCCCCGGAATTACGACCTCTGCGCGATCAGTCAAAGCGGTCGGCAGGGTATCGATGAGAATCACCGCCCGATCGGTCCTCTTTCTAAGCGCCTTGATGAAATCCTCCGTGACCCAATCGCTGGCGTAATTGCCTGTAATCAATAGCGTGTCGATGCCTTTGTTGCTTCGCAGTCGGCCGAGGAACGCTTCGAAATCAAGCACGTTCGCGGAGAACTTGTCCAGCACGCGGCGCACGCCTCGGGCGTTGGGAGCCTTCTCCGCGTACATCGTAAACCCGCCGGGGAACGTCTTGTCTTTGCCGTGGCGCGGGATGGGCCCGATGCTGAACGTTACCTCGGCATCGTGCTCCAACGCATACCTCGCGAGAAGATATGCGTCCTCACAGGTCAACATCGGGCTGATCATCACCGCGATGTGTTTCGCCGCGTCGAGCAACTCGTTCGTCTTCGCGTACGCCGACTCGTACGCCAGCGGCGCCTCGGTTTGCTCATACGGGTTCTCGCCACGAATAGCCGGGAGCGTCAGGCGATTCTCATCATGCACGAACTTCCATCCGTAGCGCACCTCATCGGTGATCCACCACGTGTTGACGTCCATGTTCGTGCGCGGCCTGAGGCGATAGATCTTCCCCTGGTTGTGTTCAATCCAGATGTTGTCGCCCGAGCAGGTCAGGCCGTCGATCGACGGCGTGCTCTTGAGGTACCACACGCGCTGCTGGAAGAGGAAATCCTTATCCAGCAGCGCGCCGACCGGGCAGATGTCGATGACATTGGCGCTGAGCTCGTTGTCCAGGGCCAGGCCGGGGAAGATGTCGATTTGCTCGTGGGCGCCGCGGCCTTGCACGAGAAGCTCGCTCGTGCCGGTGACCTCCTGCGCGAACCGCACGCAGCGCGTACACATAATGCAGCGGTCGGCATACAACAGCACGTGTGGGCCGAGGTCTTTCTTTGATTGCTTGATCTTCTGCTCATGGAAGCGCGACACGCCCCGGCCGTACTGGTAGGCGTAATCCTGCAGGTAGCACTCACCAGCCTGATCGCAGACCGGGCAATCGACGGGATGGTTGATGAGCAGATACTCCATCACCGCCTTTTGATTGGCGATCGCCTTGGGGCTGTCCGTATACACGACCTGCCCCTCGCCGGCGGTGGCCTGACAGGTCGGCAGAAGCTTGGGGATCGGCTCCAGCTTGTTGTCGTTGCGCGGGTTGGGTGCCCAAACCTCCGCCAGGCAGATACGGCAGTTGGCCACGATCGACAACCCCGGGTGGTAGCAATAGTGGGGAATCTCGATCTCGTGGTCCAGGGCGACCTGCAGAATCACCTGCCCCGGCTCGAACTGGCAGACCTTGTCGTTGATGGTGATGGTCGGCATGGCGAATGAATCTCATCCTCGCCGGGGATCGGCGAATTCGTGAATAGTATCACAAACTAGGGCGATGGCTCGGCGGCTCATCCGGCGGGCACCGAACTGCCCGGACGCACAGCCGACGAGGCGGTAAGCGACCAGCGCGAGGTCGCGCTCGGCGTCAAGGTGCTTCGGCGTTCAACTCCCAGCCTCGCCCTCGACGCCGTGCTCGAACTGACCACACAGCCGTGGAATCGGCGATGAGGCGCCGGACGCTACGCAAGCTCGATCGCTTCGCCGGCGGCGACGAACAGTACGACCATTCGCACTTGGGTGGGCTTCAACGTCAGTAGCTCGGCCGCCGCGGCGCGATACGCTTCCAATTGAGGTCGGTAGTGATCGGCCGTCTGCTGAGCTTGCTCGGGCGTGATCAGGTCCGTCTTGAAGTCGATCACCGTAGCCGACCGCGGCTTGTCGTCGATCGTTTCGATCTCCAGGCGATCGATCATGCCGCGTTGGATCGCACCGTCAGCAAGACGAACAAACGGCTGCTCGCGCAACACGCTCAGGGGGTTCGGATCGCGCCCGTTGAGCCCAAGTACTTTCTGAACCGCCGGTCGCTTGATCACGTGCGCGAACGATTCGAGCATCTGCCGCACCCACACGTCGCCGCGACGAGGGGCGGCGCGTTTGGCAATCGCGCGGAGGATTCGTTCATTTGGTTGCCAATCGTCGAGCCAGGCGATCTGTTCGAGCATCCCGTGCAAAGCCGCCCCACGGTCCAGCGCCTCTTCATTCGGCAGCCTCAGCGCCGAAGCCACGTCCGTCTCAGCCAGCGCCGAAGGACTGGCGATCGTCCCCGGCGCCGTCCCGCTCGACGGCGCGAGTCGCAACTCAACTGCGTCCACCGTTTCATCGGCACTTGATTTCGCAGCAAATCGATCTTCATCGACCCAATCCGGATCGCCGGCCGTAAAGGCGCGCTCACCCGGCTCGACTGGTTCTTCGACCAGCGCAGTTCGCAACACACCGGCCAAAGTTTTCGGAGTCGACCGAGACGACCGGCCGGGTGGATCGATGATGATGTGCAGTCCTTGCCGCGCTCTGGTGATTGCGACATACAGAAGCGATAGGCTCTCTCGAACCGTTCGTCTGCGATGATGCTCGAACATGGGTTGGATCTCGGGGATCAACCGGCGGGTGTGTTCGTTCACGTACCGGCAGATGCGGGTGATGGGGCCCGTCTTACCGTCGCGCTCATACACCACCTTCGGTGTCTGGCCTCCGATCAGCCGTCCCTCTAACTCCGGTAACACCACAATGTCGAACTCCAACCCCTTTGATTGGTGGATCGTCATGACCTGCACCGGCGCAGGTCGGGCCTCCTCTACGGAAACATGTTCGACGAACTGCACGAACCCCGCCGGCCGTAAGCCGCTGCGCAAGTCAAATCGCCGGGCGAGATCAACAAGCTGGTGAAGGCGTTGCAGCTCTCGCCGATCACAAGAGGCTGCAATCTTACCGACCCACGCCCCGATGGCGGCCGTGTACCCATCCTTGAGCAATCGTCGGCGGATGTGTGCGGCGAGCCGGCGCCGGCAATTCGCGACGTCGTGACGTTCAAGCTTGACGATCGGCCCGAGGGGCGAGTTGGCTACGTTGAATGCCGCGATCGTGTCGTCGGGATGGTCCGCCAGATGCAATAAGTCGAGCACGGCATTGACGGCGGCGGAATCCGTCAGCGTGCCCCGGCCGCGGCCGCCGACCGCGATGTTGTGGCCACTCGGACCGAGCTCGAACCGCAACCGGGCCACCGCCGGGTTGGTTCGCGTCAGTACCCCAATCTGAAGATCAGGATTTCGTGTATGGAGCGACGCCACGAGATCCGCCGCGTGCTTCAAGCGGACAATCGGCTGGTCTTCGTCCTCGTCGGCCCGCGGCGAATAGAGCAGCTCAGCGTAGCCCGCCATTTCCGTCTTGACCGTGTCATGCGGCTTGAAACCTTTGGACCAAATCGCGACCGCTTCGGGGAATTCGCTCAGGGCCACGTTGTCATTCAAGGCGCCGAACACGCGATTCACGACATCAATAATGATCGGCGACGATCGCCAACTCGTTTTGAGCGTCTGATCGTGGATCGCGATGCTGCCGTCCGCTCCGACCAGTAGCTTTGGTAATTCGTCGAGCACTTCCGGGGCGGCGTCACGCCAACCGTAGATCGATTGCTTGACGTCGCCCACGCAGAAGAACGTGCGCTCCGGCGGGGCCCAACTCACGATTTCCTGAGCGATGCGTTCGAGCCCCCGCCACTGCCCGATGCTCGTATCCTGGAACTCGTCTAGCAACAGGTGGTGCAGCGTGGCGTCGAGCCGAAAACAGATCGCCTCGATCGTCCCTATGTCTTGAGCTCGTCGCATGGCGGCGGTGACGTCGGCGAAGGTCATCGCGCGGGCCCGACGCTTGGCCTGCTCGTAATAGGAATGAAACAGTCCAAGCAGCTCACGTGAAGCAAGCGTCTCTCTGCGCAGCCGGCCTACGACAACCGCCTTTGCATGATTTGTCAACGGCCGATAGGCGTCGATGACGTGCGGCTGAAGTTCGGCGCGACTGAACGTCGTCTCGCCGTGCGCCACCTTCGCCGCGATTCCCGTGCGAAGAAACGCCAGCCAATCATGCTGCTGCGCCTGGGTCAGATCGCTGCGCCACGCTTTGTACATGGCCTTGCTCGTCTCGGGTATATCGCAGCGCTGCAGCGCTTGGATCGCGGTGACGAGTTGCGGCGGCGGCAGCTCGCCCCGAAGCTGCGGCACACACTCCCACGCTTCACGATCAGCCTCCCGATACAGGTCGTACATCGGGCGCAGCGTTCGGTCGATCGCCTGCATGACCGACCGGTCAGCAGCGCCTTGGGTCAACAAGCGCAGCAGATCAACGAGCGTCTGCGGCTCCCGCTCATCGAGCATGAGACGGATCGCCTCGGCGCGAATGTGCGTGATCTGGTCCTCGTCGACGATGTCGCTTCCCAGCGCGATCCCCAGCTCCAAAGCGAACGATCGAACCACGCTGCCGTCGAAGCTGTCCAGCGTGCGCACCTGGAGCCGGTGCAAGTTCTCGATCAACCGAACCAACAGATCGAGCGCCTTGTCGGCTGACAATGACGGGACTTTGAGGCGCTGCGTGAGCTCGTTGCGTGCTTCGTCATCCAACACGGCGTCCGCGATCGTTTGCAGGAGGTTGCTACGGATCTGCCCGGCCGCAGCGCGGGTGAAGGTGCTGGCCAGAATCGAGCTCGGGGCAGCGCCGGCCTCCAGCAGCTTCAGATACCGTGTGGTCAATCGATACGTCTTGCCCGACCCGGCGGACGCAAGGATCCGCAGGTGCGCGAAGCGCTGAGCCGTGGCCGTACTCACGACTCGCCCTCGTCTTCGGTGTCGGCGACGAACGCGGTGGTTCGGCAGATCCGGGCAAAGTCATCGTACGATTGGCGATAGTCGCGCCTCATCTGAAACGCGCCTTGGCGAATCTCCTTGAGAACCCGCCGGGCCGTCTCCAGGGCCTCGGCGAGCTGTTCGTCGTTCCACGTGGCCGGTCGAACTGCGATCCCCGCCGGGTCCTTCGGCACGGTGAGGTACGCGAGAGTCACCGTGCCTTCAATGCCGTCCTGGGCGGCGAGGTGTTGATACAACGGCAGTTGCACGTCGATCCACTCCCCGCCGAAGATGTTGGTGCCGCGATGAGCCTTGTCGGGCGTTTTCGCGGTCTCGCTCGTCTTGTAGTCGATGATGCACCATTCGTTGGTTCTTTCGTGTCGATCGATTCGATCGATCCGCCCGGTGATCGGCATCGGTTCTTCGCCGGGAACTTCCAACACGCTCGACGAAGGCAAGTCGTACTCGCATCGATCGATTCTCCATCCCGCCGCTCGACGCTGGGCCTGATACTCGGCAAAACGCTCCAGTCGCTGGCGAAGGCGCGACATCTGCACCCGCACCGCGGGCATCGGCCGCGGGCCGTAGTGGTGCTTGACACGCTTCTGAAGCTCGGAGACGAGAAACGCCGCAATACGCTCGGCGTCGGCACAATCAGCAAGCTCGGGCTCCTCGCCGAACGCACGTAGCACCTGATGGGCAAGACTGCCGAACTGTGCCGCATCCAGTTCGGCGGCGTCGTCGCGGCGGCCCTTGAGGTGTATCAGGCGCTTCAGGACGAACCGGTACGGACACGCAAGATACTCGCGGAACCATGTCACCGGCATCGATTGCGGCGCTTCGAGGCTGTCCGGCAACTTGGGGGGGTCGAAGCGAGAGACCCTGGCAGGCGGATCCATCCCGACCGGATGCGCCCATATCCGCGCCTTATCTTCGTCGCACAGCGCCTTGACGCGCTCGGCGAGCTGCGGGCGCGGGCAGGCGAGAAGCAACCGGCTCGGCGTCAACGGCTCGTCGTCGTCGCCTCGGCGGTTGAGGATGATCGTTACGTCCTGCCGGCTGTGAAGCAGCGCCTCGAGAATGTAGGCGTCGCGCGCGTAGCGATGAGTGTTGTCGGTCATGCCCAGCGCTCGGCGCAGCGCGTCAGGGAGAAAGGCGTCGGCGGTGATGGACTCCGGGACGTTGCCCTCGTTGAACCCGGTCACGACCAGGGTGGGCGCTGTGTCCAGATGAAGCTCCAACCACCCGAGCATTTCGATCTGGCCGCGGCGCGGATCCTGTGGTATTCGCCGAGACCCGGCCTGTGCCAACAATAGACGCAGCGCCGTCGGTCCATCGATCTTGGCGCACAACGCGGGCGCAGCCGACGCCAGCTCTGCACAGACATCGCGAAGCACCGAACATGCTTCAATGAGGGCCGAGTCTCCTTGGTCCTCTGGGGCCTTCTCGTCCTTGACGTACAGCGTACGGAGAATCTCCAACGCGCCTTGGCACCAATGCCGAATCGGGTGGGGCGTCGCATCATCAAGCGGCGAGAACAACTCGTTCACCGCGTCATAGGCGATCGAAAGCTGTTTCTGCTGTTTTGGGGATCCCAGCCATGCGCCTGTGCACTTACCCTGGAGGTAGTCGCCAAAGTAGTCATCGAGGATTGTCTGCCAGCACTCGATCGCGGTTGCGGTCGCATCATCGTTCGATGATGTCGTGCCGTTTCGCGCCGTAATCCAACGCTCAAGATCGGGGTGGCGCAGCAGGGCGGCCAGATGCGCGAATCGTCGTTCAGTGAGCCAGTCCGCCCCGGCTTGCCACATGCGAAAGGGGGCGCTCCGACGAAGCGGTTCGCCGGCGGGAGCGTGGAGCGTGACGCCCGCCCAACGACCGGCTTGGGCCAGCGCCTCGGCCAATGATTCGTCACCGAGACCGATCGTGATTTCTTCGGCGGCAAACTGTCCGCCGTACGCCGCGATGGCCCGCAGCGCCGCCTGGGCCTGGTCGGCCGGCCGATCCGCCAGCGCGATCCGTTCATCGTCAATTTCGATCGTCGCGCCTTCCCAGGCCGAGGCTTGCACACAGCCCAACTCGTCAAAACGCTCGGCCAGCGCTTCGGGGGCGTGGATCAACGCCACCGTTCGATCGGCGACGTTGGCCAGCGCCGCCCGCTGCATCGCATTGAGATCGACCACGCCCACCAGCACCACGAGGCGGTCGTTCGTCGCATCCCAGCGCCGGATCGCCTCCCACCGCGCCTCGTGAAGGTCCACCAACCCCGACTCGGCAAGTTGGGCTCGATACGCCCCGTGCAGTTTCTGCAAGGCCCCCCATCGCTCCGATTCGCTGAGCATCTCCATTCCGGCCGCTTTGTCGGCAACGTCGGCAAACGTGAGGTCATCACCGGCCAGCTCTTCATGGAGCCGATCCACCGTTTCCGCCAGGTGGTACCAATCCAGGAACGCGCCGTCGTCGGGGGGATGCGGCAGGAGTGGCCCGAGCGTCTCCGGCCCGGCCGAGCGAAGCGCGTTGATCCAGGCCAGGATCTGCTCACAGCTCGTGGCCGTGGGGACTTCACGGTGCGGGGCCAGCACTTCGACCATCTGTCCCGGGGTCCGAATCTCCGGCGGCGCGAGCCGCTGCTGCTGCGCGTCACATTGCTCCAGCAGCGCCGCCAATAACAACCGCCCGGCCCGTTGTCCCGGGAGCACGCATACAACGCGCCTCAGATCGCACATCCCCGCCTCGCCGCGCGGCGCGTGGTCGATCAACCAACGCGCAGCCAGCGGCAGAGCCGGCCCCGACCAGTCCAACCACGCTCGACGAATCACCTCCACTGGGCCTTCAACCGATCTTTTCACCGCCAACCACCACCGCCCGGATTCCCAGCACTGTAGCGGCCCGAGTCCAACCCGGCCCGACGGCGAGGCCGCTGACCGTACCGCGCGGCCGGTGATACCCGAGGGTCAGCTTTCCGGCACGATTTGCCGGTTTTTGCTTGGCCATCGCCGCCGCCTGTGGTATGGTGATGCTGGCCAAAGAGCGTGGGAACGACGACGTGCCTTTGGCAAATGACAGGACTGGGCCGCTCGTGGGGGCAGGCCTAGTCCTGCCTTTTTGTTTGCGACGCGGACTTGTCGGCGGTCTCTGATCGGCTGATCGTTCGGCACCGCAGCACCACCGCTCCTTCCTCACAGCGAATCCCCACCAGCCGCACCGCGCGACCGTCGGCCAGCGGCACTGTCGGGTCGATCGCTCGTCCCTGCAACAGCCAGTCCGTTGCCGTTTGCACTTCGGGATCGTCGAGGAATCCGCCCGGCGCCGCCTCGTTCAACCAGGCGGCCACGTCTCCCACCGGCTTGCCGGGGATCGTCAGCCGCCCCAGCGAGACGCGATCGACCGTCACCCGCAGTTCGCCCGCCGTAATCGTGGGGATCAGTCGCACCGCCACGAAGCGCCGTCGTTCGGGGCCGTCCAGCTCGATCGCCACCGTCACCCACCCGGGCTCAGACCGCATCTGTGGCCGGCCAAACCCACCCGGCCAATCGAGCGCCTGGGCGTGGGCCAACCAGGCCCCCAGTCGCGACGCCAGCCAGGCGTTCACATGACGATCGTGAATTCGGATGGACCATGTCTCGTCGTCGGTTCGGACCATGTGCGCCTGTTCGATGAGGCTGTATTCGATTTGCTGGGCCGCCTCGGTGACGCGCGGATCGGAAGCATCCGGCGGTGCCCACCATGTCGGGGCCAACAACGACAATTGCCACACGACGACCGCCGCCGCCGTCACGAGCACAACGACGGCCAGCGACATGATCGTTCTGCGTCGTCTTGGTCGTCGCCGCGACATCAGCGCACGGGAGTTTACGTCATTCCGCGGCGAAGTTGCTTGAACGCCAAGATCCGCCAACCAGCACAGCTCCAGCGTCTAGTCCTCGGGCTGGTCCCGGCGGTCGCCCGTGACACATCGTCTGCTTAGAAACTGTTTCAGAACCCTCTCCCCTTGAGGGGAGAGGGCAAGGTGAGGGGTGATTCGCCCTGGCATCTGCTGATCCGGACGTTCCCCCTGATCCCCTCCCTGGGAGGGAAGGGGAGTTATGCAACAGTCGCTTAGCCGCGAGCCACAGGCGAGCGCGCGAAGGGGAGGCATCGAGGTGTGGTGGCGGTAGACGAAGGTCGTCGGTGAGGCATCTTTAGCCCTGTGCGGCAGCCCGGGGTGTCTTCATTAGATGATCCAGCGCATCGCTTGCCGCGGCCCTGTGGGTTTGTCATCCTCGCGCAGTTCTAGCGAAAACCCCAGGTCTCCAGCCTTGACTAAGAAAATAGTCACACTCGCCGGGAATACCTGTTAGGGAAATGGACGCAGCACGAACAGGTGACGCCTGTTCAGGGGGCAATCAAAAACCTAACTCGCAGCGTATCGCGCTGCACGGTATCTATACGCCCCTTTGTGCGCCTTCCCCCCCTCAAGAAAGCAGGCGCTTTCTTGCTGACAAGTTTTGTTCTGCCCCCAAATGTTCCAGTAATTTTCGCTTGACACGTGTGCCTCGCGCGATATAAAACGCCTGACATTCTCAAACCTCGGGGCGATATGGTGGGTATCGCCGGCCCCGCCCGCGCCGCCACCGTGGTATGAAGTCGTCGGGCCGACACGTCGTACCGAGGTGAAGGTGTAATAGAAAATCGTTAGCTAGCGAACGAGACCAACATACGGATCGAGACTATGAGCCGACTATGGCACAATGCACTCGTTGTACCTTTCGTCCTGTTGAGCGGCGGGTGTGCGATCCACTATTTCGATTCGGAGACCGGTACCGAGCATATATGGGGCTTCGGCCACATGCAGATGAAGGTCAGTCCGCCGAACGAAGGTGTGCAGGCGGTGGTGCGCGGGACGGACGTGCTGGGCCTGTCCATCGGCAGCGCCGATCAGCAGGTGTATTTCACCGCCGGCTGGCATCGGGTGCAGCGACTGGACGTGATCGCTGAGAGCACGGCCGTGCGGTTGGAATGGCCCAGCGCCGATTTCGCGGAAGTCCGGGTGGGTACGGCGTTCCCGGGAGTGCCTGGCTCCGCTTGGGTGAATGCTAAACCCGTTGAATCGACAACGGAAATCGAACCGAAGGAGGAAGAAGGATGATACGACGAATGGCATGGTTTGTCGGGGCGATCGTGATCATGGCCAACTTGGGGGGATGCGGCATCGGCTACAACCGCGTATTGTTTGGCACCAAGACGAACGTGGGATTCGACGTCGATACGAAGCCACCGGTGGTCCAGCTCAACATCAATCGCAAGGAAGGCGTCATCGCGCCCCAATTCGAGAACGGAATGAAGCTGCCGGTACTGGCGAGCTTCAGGTTCGAGAGCAGCAAATCGTTCTCGCCTAACATTGGTTCGGCGTTCGCCACAGGTGATGCGGCGCTTACGTTGGCGGCGCTGTACGACGACGACACGCCGACCCTGGAGAACGAGCCGGACGGTTGGATGCAACGTCTGGAACTAATCAAGAAATTCAACAGTTCGCTGACGCTCAACCACAAACCGACCATCCCAGACAACGCGGCGATGCTGTTCGCTGAGAAGGGTCCGGATGGCGAGTATTTCCAGCAAACCGACGTCCGCCCCGTCTTCTTCGGCACGGACACCTCGCTGGGACTGAAGATCGGCTGGTCCGGGGCAGGTGCGTTTCCGGATTCGGCGAAACTGGGTTTCAACCGCAAGGAACTCGCCTGGGTCCCGGTCAGCATACGTGACGAAAGTTCGGATGGATTAGGGCCATATTCCGTCAAGACCTCATCACTCCTGGCAACCATCGACTCGGGAATCGGTCAGCCCACTCTTGTCGATGGGGCGCCCCAAACGGACATCCAATACGTGCAATATTTCGCTACGGGCGATGCGGCGACGTTGCTGGCGCTTCAGCAAAATGTTCGCATGGCGATGATTATTCGACTGGATCCGAACCGGCAGATGCTTGTTGAGGTTTACTCAGCTCCGTATCGGGTATCGGAGCTTGCCCGGCGGATCAAGAAGTGGCGTGATGAAACGTCCGACCAGGAGCCGAATCTTCGTCGTATCTTGATTACCGATTTTCTGAGACGCGAGAATATCGGCGTCAGTACGGCGTTCTGGCTGAGAACTTCGAACGAGCCGGGGCGAGCGGAGCAATATCAGAAGTTCATCGATGAGAACGATATTGAATAGGAATCAACCCCATGGCAAGAACCGAGGAACTCAAGAATGTCCCGAAAAAGGAAGTGGGCGACACCGTCGATGATTTCATCGCGGACGGTGCCACGAAGGTGACGGTCAACAAGAATCCGACGTCCGGCAAGTGGAATATCAAGGCGACGTTTCCCTGAGGACTGGTGAGTGGTGATTCTCTATGTGGAGTGACGACATGAATCGGCGGTACCGGTTGGATCGATTGGAGTGATGGCTTCCGGGCGACACGCTACGTGATTACGTGTAAGCCTATGAGGGTCAATCATGCTCGACTTCAACCCCCACACCACTCAGTTCGATCATGTCAACGGGCTTGCGCTCGGCGAGGCGGCGAATCTCGCCTATGAGGACGAGGACGCGATCACGTCCAAGGCCGCCGAGTGGGGCATGGACGCGACGTTCATCGAGGATGCGCCGACCGACACCCAGTGTTTCGTCTCCGGCGGGGCGAGGGCCATCTTCGTCGCCTTTCGCGGCACTCAGCCCAAGCAACTCCAGGACGTACTCACCGATGCGAAGATCAAGCAGGTCGTTCACTCGATCGGGAAGGTGCATGAGGGATTCAACGATTCGTTCCGATCGGTTTGGACCGATGTCAGGGACCAGATTCGCGCCTACCAGACAGGTGGTCAGTCGGTCTGGTTCACAGGACACAGCCTGGGCGCGGCGCTGGCGGCGCTCGCCACGGCGGAAATGATGGTCGACGATCGGCCCGTGCACGGGTTGTACACGTTCGGCCAGCCGCGCGTGGGCGATCCGGACTTCGCCGACCGCTTCAATCTGCGCATCGACGGGCGCGCTTTCAGGTACGTCAACAACAACGACATCGTCACGCGGGTTCCACCGCGGAAGGTGCCGGCGTTGAATGTGGAATACAGCCATGTAGGGGCGATGAAATACTTCGACTCCGAAGGCGTGCTGCACGAGGATCGCACCCACTGGCTCCGATTTCTCGACACGGTCCGGTCCACCTTCGATGATTTCAAGGCGTTGTTGAAGGAGACCGTGGGCGATCACGACATGTCGCTTTATCTCGACAACCTCGAGCGGGCCGCCCGGACGCCGCCACCGGCGAATGATGCGCTGGGGGGGCTGCTTGGTCGACTCGTTTCGCGGTTCGGACGCTGATGGCTTTCGCCGTTGAGCAACAGCGCGGCGCCGCGTATGTGTTTGATCTGACGCCGAACTGCAACTGACCGTGGGACGTTGATGGCGACGGCAACGTCGGCGCGGTCGACCGGCTCTCATTGCTCGTCAGTTGGGGTTCGTGCCCGTGAGAATGGCATCAAGGCATCGTGGCATCCTGGCATCGTGGTGTCGAGGGAAGCTCGGGGCCGGTGACCGGCCGAACGAGGCTCATCTGGATCGTGTTCCTCCCGGCGTGTGCTGGGGCATAGGATTCGCTTCATGACGATTCCACGGATTGCCATCATCGGACGGCCGAACGTCGGCAAGTCGAGCCTGTTGAACCGGCTGGCTCGACAGCGGGTGTCGATCGTCGCGCCCACTCCGGGCGTGACGCGCGATCGGGTATCGGCGATCGTGGAGCTTGATCCGCCGCTGGAGGGTCCTCCGGGGAGGCCGAGCACGCTGGCCGAGATCGTCGATACGGGCGGCTACGGGGTCTACACCACCCAGGACGGGCGCTACAACGAGCTGGGGGACGATCTGGGGGTACTCACGCCCGAGATTGAAGCACAGATCCTGACCGCGGTTCGCCAAGCGCGAGTCATCCTGCTGGTGATCGATGCTCAAAGCGGCCTGTCGAGCCTGGATTACGCGATCGCGTCGCTGCTTCGCCGGTTGGGGGTGGTGGATCGCATCGTGCCGGTGGCCAACAAGGTTGACAGCGAGCGATGGATCCCGGACGGCTGTGAGGCGGCGGCCCTGGGCTTCGGCGAGCCCATGAATGTCTCGGCGACCAACGGTCTTGGGGTTCGCGCGCTGCTGGAAACGCTGTTTCGTCGGGTTGCCGATGAAGCGCCTGGTGAGCATGAGCTCGAACAAGAGATGGCGATCGCCATTGTCGGGAAGCGTAACGCCGGGAAATCGACGCTTATCAACGCGTTGGCCGGAGAGCCGCGCGTCATCGTCTCGGAGATTCCCGGGACGACGCGCGACGCGATCGACGTGCGTTTTGACTTGGAAGGTCGAACGATGCTCGCCATCGACACCGCGGGGGTTCGCAAGCGCAAGAGCTTCGCAGACGATGTCGAGTATGACGCCTACCAGCGGATGCTGGCGGCGGTTCGGCGCTGCGACGTGGTCATGCTCTTGATGGACGGGACGGTTGACGTCTCTCAGGTGGACAAGAAGCTTTCTCAAGAACTGCAGCGCCAGTACAAGCCCACGGTGATCGTTGTCAACAAGTGGGATCTCGTGGGAAATAAGCTGTCACCGTCGGCCTACCTCTCCTACCTGACGCAGCAGTTGCGCGGTCTGGATTTTGCCCCGATTGTGTTTATCAGTGCAAAGCGTGGCGAAGGACTTCACGACCTGGTCGCGATGGCGTTTAGTCTCCACGTCCAGGCCGGTCATCATGAGCCGACCGGCCGGCTCAACGATGTTGTCGGTTCGATCCTCCAGCGGCGTGGCCCGTCCTCGCGCCTCGGCCGCCAGGCGAAAGTCTATTACGCGTGTCAAATCGGTGTTCGACCGCCGACCGTCGCGCTGGTGGTCAACGAGCCCACGTTATTCCGAGGCACCTACGAGCGATACTTGACGAATCGTTTGCGCCAAGAGCTGCCCTACAGCGAGATTCCGATCCGTCTGCTGTTCCGCAAACGGCGCCGCATCGATCTGGCACAACTGAAGCGAAGGGGGCGGACGGAAGCGGCGCACGCCTCCACGCGGTGACGGCAGCGAAGGATCCGCACCGAGTGTGATGTCTCGTCGTTTGCGCAGGCGAAGGGCGAAGTCACTGGGGCGCCGTTTCCAAGAGCTCTGCCACGAGCTCGAGCCGGTTCGCCACCACCGCCATCGATTCCGGGCGGTCGTCCGGATGCACCTGCACGCAATCAAGGATCTGCTTGGAGAGGATCGGATGGATCGTCGGGTCCTTCTCATTCGGCGGGGTCGGGGGCTTGACCATGTCGGCATCCAACGCTCCGGTGAAGAGACTGTCGCCCTCATCCTTTGGCGGTAGCGCGGTCGGAATGACCTCACGCACCAGCACCCAATACATGGTCGCTCCGAGATTGTAGATGTCGGTCTTTGGCGTGATCGCCTGACGGTGGGCCTGCTCTGGGGCCATGTAGCCGGGTGTGCCCTGGATCCGTTTCTTGACGGTTCCCGTGCGACAGCCCTGACCCAGGTCGATGATCTTCACTTGATCGCGGTCAGTGACCAGAATGTTGCTGGGCTTGATATCGGCGTGCACATAGCCGTGGGAGTGCATGTGGGCCAGCCCCAGCGCGATCTGGTGAAAAAGTCGCACCGCATGCGCGTGGCTTGCCGGGCGCTTCTGATCGAGCGTCGTCCCGTCCACCAGTTCCATGAGCAGCGTGACCCCTACGACCTTGAACATCTTGCGATGTTTGATCACACGGTGCACGGCCCGAATGTTGGTGTGCGCCAGCTTTGACCCGACCAGATACTCCTGCTTCACCTGATCCAGGAACCGCTGGTCCTTCTCAACCTGCTTGACGACGTGCTTCAGAGCCCAGACTTGCTTGGTCTTGCGATCCTGCACCGCGTACAGCTCGGACGCGGCCCCGTTTCCGATCCTCGCCAAGATGCGATAGCCAGCAATCTGGTTTTGGTGCGACATTGCGCAAGCGTCTGCATGCGTTCGATAGTGAATTGCCCTGGCTCCGGCGGCTCGGCGTCAGCTCCGGGCTCGATCGACATAGACTACCATCCGCTGATGCCCAGCGGGGGGTCCTTCAACCTCCAACGCCGCGGCAGCAAGTGATTTCATCCCCTTTCGGTAGCCTAGTGGGCCGTAGGGCCCGCATCAATGGGGTAGGTTGAGCAGTTGCCGCTCGAACTGACCCACCGGGAAGAATTCGCCCGGGCTGCTGGTCAGGTTCCGCGCCACCTCCCGATGGAGTCGCACGGCGCTGGCGGGCAGATTCAATTCTCGCTGCAGCTGCTGCACGAGCCGAATCAGCTCGGTGATCTGGCGATCCGTGAACGGCCGGCGGTTGCCGTTGCCGATCAAAGCGATCCCGATGGCGTGCTCATTGTGGTAGTCGCCGTCGGGCCCGATGCAATGAGCACCCGGCTGCTGGTTGACCCATCGGTTTCCGACATGGATCACGCCGTCGCCCAACCGATTGCCGTTTCCGATAAGGAAATGGTAGCCCATGCTCCGGTATCCGAAGCCGAGATGGCGTCGGCGCATCGACTCCGCGTCCCCTGCCGGCGCACCGGAGTGGTGGATGATGATTCCGCGCCACCGGTTCCGATCAAGCGGGGCGGCGGTCCTGAAGATTGGATTGAGAGTCTGAGCGTCCGGGAGTACGCTGGTCGCGACCACCAGATATCCCCGGCCCCCGCCGCGATGGTCTCCGGCCGCCAGCAGGCCGGTTACCAGCGTGATCGCCGTCAGGAAGCTGACCCAGACGACGCGAGTGCGGTGTGATGGCCGTGGCATTCGTTGGGTTGAGCCGTTCCTTGGCACGCCGTGCACGTCCTGTCCCCCCGTGACATGAGACATATCGGGTTCTTCGGGTGCAGAACCTTGGATAATGGTTTGAGTTTGGGTGACGGGCGCGGGTATTCGGTCGCTATCGGACCGCCGGATCAGTACCGCCGCGACAGCCGCGTTCGCAACGCAGGTTGCGGCTTGCCGAACTCATCCGGTTCCTCCAACTGGATGTAGGGGTTTCGCATGCGCTCGTGTACCTCGAATTGTGTTCGAGGGGCGTTCCTCGGGAACAGAGCCTGCTGGCAGCCGCCGACGCTCAGCGTCACGAGCAACGAAACTCTCACCAGGACATTCCGCATGGCCCGACAGTATATCGGCCTTGCGTTGGGGCGCATCCCAGATCGCCACCCTCCCAACGCACGGGGTGCCCCATCACGGCGGCGTCAAGCCGATCCGGCGGTCGTCCACGTAGCGCAGGCCCGTGGACCCATCCACAAACTCTGCGTAGACAACACAGCCGTCTGCGTCAAGACCCTCGGCCGAGGTGATCGGTACCGTCACCGTATAGTGGCTTCCGGTGAAGCTTGAGCGGTACGCCCGGCGAAGGTCGCCAGGGCCAAGCTGAACTCGCCCGATCGTCTGTGCGTCGGCATCCGCCGGGAGGACCGCGGCATGGACGGACAAGGTCCCGACAATCTGCATGAACCGGCCCCATCCATCGACCGGCTCGATGTAAACGAGCAGCTCGTCCGGCTCACCGTCGCCATCAATGTCTCGGGCATGGCTGTGTCGGCCGATTGTGATCTCGGCCACGTACGGGGTGTTGGCTTGCACGTCCTGGCGGGCGGAGGCAGAGGGGGACTCGGGGCGTTGGAGCCTCGCTCGCGCCTCCGCGCTCTCGCGCGTCGTGCGCAGGAGCTGGGTTTCCAGTTCCAGCACCCGTTCCCGCAGCCGATCGTTCTCCTGGGCAAGCTCCCGCTGCCCCATGCAAGCGGTCAAGAACAGGGTCGCCAAGAGCATCGCCAAGCAGTGATGCGGTGTGCGGTGGAGCATCACGGCCCAAGTGTACACGCCCTCCTCCGGACCGCTAGGAGCGCGCCGCGCCACCGACTCTGCTCGAAGGGGAGGCGGGAATCGTCCCGGCCATTGCGCTGAGCCGTTGGCAGGCTGGGGTTACTTCTCGTCGTCTGGGGGGGCAGGCGCTCGTTCGAGGATTCGGTCGACCAGTCCGTACTCGAGCATCTCCTCGGCGTTGAGCCAGTGGTTCCGCTCACAATCTTCGGCGATCTTCTCCAACGACTGTCCGCTCCGGTCGGCGTAGATGCCGTAAATGATGTCACGAAGCCGCAGCATCTCGCGCGCTTCGATTTCGATATCGGTGGCCTGGCCTTCTAAGACGCCGGTCACCATGGGCTGGTGCATGAGATTCTTGGCGAAGGGGAGCGTGTGGCGCTTGCCGGTGGCCCCCGAGCACGCAACCAGCGACCCCATCGAGGCGGCTTGCCCGATGATGTACGTGGCGACCGAGCATTGCACGAAACGCATGGTGTCGATGACGCCGAGGCCGGCCGTGACGTTCCCGCCGGGCGAGTTGACATACAGATTGATGTCGGCCTTGGCGTCGTCATTCGCCAGGAACAGCAGTTGAGCGACGACGAGATTCGCAACCTCATCGGTCAGCGGACCTCCCAGAAAAATGATGCG
>JAZFYE010000143.1:0-2028 GCA_036475395.1 Phycisphaerales bacterium | reverse complement strand
TGCTGGTCCGGTCGATAATCCGTATAGATGAGTACGATCGGCTCACCCATTCTGACCTCGCTGCTACAGGTGGCTCAAGCCCAGCAGGTTGTGAGCAAAGCTCGCGATCGTGAACGCCGTGCCAGCGATCAGACTCGGCGATTTCAGGACCTCGTCGACCTGCACGTGGCCGGACTGGAGACGGCGGAGGCGGTTCGGAACCTGTCGTCCAATGACTCCGAGCAATCCGAACCAGAGCATCAAGCCCCAGAGAAGTCGGCCCAGCACGAGACCGAAGAAGATCAGCCTCAGCTCGACGTCACCGCCTGATCGTTACTGAGAAGTCGGCGAACCGGCGTTTGCCCCATCGCGATGCGCGTTCAGTCTTGGCGCTCGGCCAGGAGTTCGTCGAGACTCAGCACGGCGTGACGAAGGTGTGGAATAACGATCGACCCACCGACAACCAGGGCGACATTCAACACATCGATGATCTGCTCTTTGGTGTAGCCGGCCTTGACGCATTGTTCAAGGTGATAGTCGATGCAGTCGTTGCACCGTAGAACGGTCGAGGCTGTGAGGCCGAGCAGCTCCTTGGTGCGGCCGGGCAGGGCGCCGTCCTCGTAGGCGGCGGTATCAAGCCGAAGGAACCGCTTCAATCCAAGATGATCGTGGGCGGTGAGCCGAGCCTGACCTTCGGCCCGTTGCTGGCGAAACTGCTCGATCGACCGGCGCGGCATTGTTGAACAGTGTAGCGGCGGGGGCCGTCGCCATGCGATCATCGCCCCGTTCCTCGCGGTCAGGAGTTGATGGGCTGGGTGGGCGACGCCGCCGTTGTCGCGACACGAAGAGGCTCGACGGGCGCGATCATTGCCAAGACGGTGAGACCGGCCTTGACGCGCTGGCCGACGGCAACCCGCAGTGCGACTTCGGTCCGGTGCCCCAGGATGAGCTCGGTGCTGGAGCCGAACTTGATCATCCCGAAGCGCTGTCCCGCTTCGACCCGATCGCCGACCTTGAGCCGGCACACAATCCGGCGCGCGATCTTGCCGGCGATTTGGCGCACGCCGATCGTTCGCCCATCGTCCAACTTCAGCACAATAAGGTTCGATTCGTTCTCCGTAGCTGACTGAGGCGTGCGCGCGTCACGGAAGGCGCCGGGCGCGTAACGCACAGAGACGACTTCACCGGCCGCTGGTGATCGGTTGATGTGGACATCCAGTATGCTCAGGAAAATGCGGATGACCATGGCGGGTCCGCCGACGGCCTCGTGGTGATCAACGGTTTCGATCGCGCTGACCTTCCCATCAGCGGGGCAGCGCATGATTCCAGAATCGGCGCTTGGCCGGATGCGCCGGATCGGGTCGCGGAAGAACCACAACACGCTCAGCCAACCCGCGCCGACCCCAATCAGCCCCCACCACCACCCAAGCCACAGCAGGACCATGGCGGCCAGCGCCGCGACCGCGGTTGCCGACAGCCACTCACGAACGCCGTAGCGGGTCAGGACCATGGTCAGGTGGAGGGCGTGGGCCCTGTGAAAAAGCCCCGGACGTCTGCCCAGGGCTTGTGACATACACGCATGCTCCGGGCGGCTTGTCGCTTACTCCGAGGCTTTGCCGACGAACAGCCCCACGAGACCCAGAACAACGGTGAGACCAAGCAGTCCGCCGAACCAGGGCCACAGGCTTTGGGCAAAGGACTGCGCCAGGCCCGGCGAGGCGCCGGTGACGCCAACGATAGCGATGATGGCCACACACACCAGGGCCGCCAAGGCCCCGAGCAACAAACCCGCACCCAGCCCGGACCCGCCCCCGTCGTAGGCCTCGATCACCACCGGTATGCTGGTCATCCCCGTTGGTTCGGCGGCGGCCGCGTCGCCGGGGCTCTCGGTGCCGGCTGCTTCGAACAGCCCTGAGGCGTGGGCGGGAATCTCCACGTTCTCGTCGCTGGCATAAACCTCCTCGAGCAACTCGGCGCCGAGTGACGTCTCATCTGATTCGCGGGTGAGGTCCAACAGGCCGCTGCCGGAGCCCACGGCATCCAGGCTCA
>JAZFYE010000142.1:0-9870 GCA_036475395.1 Phycisphaerales bacterium | reverse complement strand
GGCGCGCTGTGACGCCACTGTTGTCCACATTCTCTCGCTCGGGCTGACTGTGTGCCTCGGACGTTTGCACATCGCACATATTTGGCGACAATGCCCCGCAGAACGGAGTCTGTTCCGGGAGCGACTTGCGATGGGTGACTGCAGCATGACTCTCACAGCGCAACGGAAGCGCGACATCTTGTGGGGGGGAGGTGCATGAGCACGCCCCGACAAGGGCCGAGCGAAAACCTCGACGAAAAGGCGACGTTACGCGCTCGCGTCGTCGAGCAGGAAGCCGGCGTGTCCGAGGTAGGTGATGGTGATGGTCATTGAGACTGCCTCCGTCCTATATATGTGTATTGCGAAGTCTGGATTGGGTTTATGGTACCGCCACGATGCGGGGGCGTCGGACGATGCGGGGCCGAGGCGGCCGGTGGGCGCACGCGCGTCAGACGCCTGGGGAGCCACCCATTCGCGGCGGAGCCGGCGCGTCGAAACGCCATCGTTGTCCACATCCTCACCGTCGGATCGACGGGACGGCGGGGACGCTTGCACATCGCACATATCTGGCGACAATACCCCACAGGACGGAGTCTGTTTCCGGAGCGACTTGGGATGGGTGACTGCGGCATGACTCTCACGGCGCAACCGAGGCGCGACATCTTGTGGGGGGGAAGTGCATGAGCACGCCCCGACAAGGGCCGAGCGAAGACCTCGACGAGATCTTCCCGCGCCGATCAGAGACAGAAACACACGCGCTACGCGGTCTTCTGCGAACTCTGAAGATTTTCACCTCTGACCTCATCCGCGTGAAGGTGTTCCTCAGAGACGACATTTTGGAACAGGTCACGGCGGGCGGGGAGGGTTTTACCGCGCTGACGCACGTAACAGCCCGGCAAGCAGATAGCCTGCGCTGGTCCGAAGACCAGATTCTTACGCTGATCATTAACCGCCTCTGCGCGTCGGACGAGCTCTGCAGCTTCGTCGGCCTCGATATCGAACAACTCAAGGCGAGCCGCGACTACCGCAGGGAAGCGTTCTATAAGGTGTTTCCACCCACCGTTCACAGCGGATCTAATCAAAGCGACACGTTGCGCTGGGTCTATACCCACACCAGGGATGGCCGCGGCGCCGTCACGCCGCGCGACGTGATTGACCTACTGACACGGGCCAAGCAACATCAACAGGACGAGTGTGATGACGATGCAAATGGGCGCACAGAGTACATAATCGGGCCAACTGCCATACAGTACGGTCTGCGTGAGTTGTCCAAGAGGAAGCGTACTACTCTCCTGGAGGCTGAGTTCCCGCATTTCTGGGAACACATCAAGAAACTCGATGGCGGGAAAACGGAATATAGTGAGCGGGCTATCCAAAAAACGCTCGGAAAGGAATGGGCTTCAGTGATAGATGATCTCGTGGGAATCGGTCTGTTCGAAGAAACGAGGCGGGGTGGGCAGCGCACGTTCAAAGTGCCGTTTGTGTACCGCGAGGGATTGTCGCTCACACAGGGACGCGCTGAGTAGGGCAGAAAAGGTGTGAGGAAGAGTTTTGGAACGCTTGCGGCCAAGAAAATAATCCTGACACCTTTTCATCTCGCCAGTGTCTTTACGCCTCTCTAACAGTATTTGAGATACATGAACACCAATAAACAGATTTCAGAAATAGTAATCGAACCCAACCCAAGGTAGTACCCCCAAATCATGGGATGCGGACGCTGAATGCCGAGGTTGTCAGCGAGAACAGCTTGGCGGTTGAGCGCATGATATGCCATGCTACGAAAGCAAACGGCACCGTAATATGCACCAAAGTTGAGGACGAAAACGGCGAGCGCAAGAGTGAGAGCAATAGCACCGGTTGGCGCGGCAGCGATTTCCTTGGCCGCGAAACCCATGAGGGCAATGTGGATGATAAGGGCTTGCATGTACCGTGACATTACGAAGCGGCTTTCTTCCACAATGACCTTGTACTCCTCAAGGACGAGATTGTCTCTGGGGACATCGGTTCTTGGGAGAGGCTTGTAGGCAAGATGCATATCGGTTCCTCCCATGCCATAACCAATAATTAGATTGATCCGCGTGACATGCGGAACTTTGGTTTTCTGTCCGCACAACACGCGTCTCGATCGTGTGCCAGAGGCGCTAAGCCATTGATCTAACGACGAGGGGTCTACGATGTCAATCTGTCCCCACCCCTGACCGGGGACGATTCCGCGATGAATCGCGCCCGCCTCAGCAGGCGAGCCGCTTGGCTTAGACCGAGCCCGACCGAGGGCCCATGGCCGTTCCCTGTCACTGCCTGGCCACGGGGCCTGGGGAGTGGAGGATGCGGGAAACAGCCAGGCTGGGGAGGGGCGCCCCAACCGCTGCCCGCTCGCATGGCGATGTCGCTTCACTGCTGCGGCCAAGTCGTCGGGCGGTGCCTGATGCCGGGCCCCGCTTGTACACCGACGCATGTCGTCCGTCCGGTATGGGCTCACTATCATCGTGGGCTACGACCGATCGATGGATCCGCACCTCGTCCAAGTGCACAGGAGACGGTTATGAGCTTCACCGCGAAACGGATCGGGGCCGCAACCACCGCCGCGATGTTGGCAGTGGTTCTGGGAGGCTGCTACGAGGAAATCAGCGACTCCGGCACGGCCGCCTCCGCGCCGGACATCCCGCCGTCTTCAACACCGACGAGCAGCTATGGTGCTCCGCCTCAATCGGCGCTGGGTGGCGCGAAGCGGGTGGCTGAGAATACCCGCGATCGCGTCAACGAGTACCAACGCCGGCTCGAACAGGAAATGGAAGACAACTAGGCTGGGTATGACAACCAGTGGAATCCCGATTGAATCGGGGTGCCACCGGCTCAGAGAGGTTGTCAGACAAAACCTGGAACCCTTTTGAGCGGAGTCCTCACGCTGTGCATCAAGACCCGTCCGGCGATGCCGATGCACACCGCCGACGCTGGCAGATCTGGATTGATACCGGCGGGACGTTCACCGATTGCATCGCAACCGATCTGGCCGGCGTCGTCCATCGCGCGAAGGTGCTTAGCCACAGCGCGCTTCGAGGCCGCATACGTCGGCGAATCGACGACCACCGGCTCGTGATCGCTGCGAAATGGGGCACACTCGGCGAGCTCATTGGCGGTTTGCAGTTCCACGTCTTGGGCGAGCAATCGGAAGGGATCGACGTGGTCGGCTATGACCGCGACGACAGCCGCTTGGAACTGGCCCAGCCGGTTCCCAATTCGGCGTTGCCCGGCGCCGCCTTTGAGGTTCGTTCGCCGGACGAAGCGCCGGTGCTGGCCGCTCGGATCGTCACGCGCACGCCGCCCGGGAAACTCTTTCCGCCACTACAGATGCGCCTTGGCAGCACGCGCGGAACAAATGCGCTGCTGGAGCGTCGAGGCTCGCCGACCGCGTTATTCGTGACTCGAGGGTTCGGCGACCTGCTGCTCATCGGCGATCAGCAGCGCCCGGACCTGTTTGCGCTTTGTATTGACAAAGTCCCGCCGCTGTATGAAACCGTTGTCGAGGTGAATGAGCGCCTCGCCGCCGACGGGTCGATCCTCAAGCCGCTGCAGTTCGATCCGATTGCAGCGGAGGTAAAGGCGCTGGTGAAGCAGGGATTACGTACGGCCGCGATCGCCTTGCTGCACAGCTATCGCAATCCACAGCACGAGCGCGCGCTGGCCCAGATTCTGGCCGATCTCGGATTTACGTACATTTCCTGCTCATCAGATCTCGCCCCCTTGATCAAGCTGGGGCCGCGGGCGGAGACGGCGGTCGTCGATGCCTACCTCAGTCCGGTCATCGAAGACTACCTGGCGCGCGTCAGGAGCGCCTTCACCGACAGTCGTCTGCACGTGATGACCAGTGCGGGAGGTTTGGTCAGCGCCGAAGCGTATCACGCCAAGGACAGCCTGCTCAGCGGCCCGGCGGGCGGCGTGGCGGGCGCGGCCGCAGCCGGCAAACACAGCGGATTCGATCGCGTGATCGGGCTGGACATCGGCGGCACGAGCACGGACGTCGCGCGCTTTGACGGCGATTACGAATACCAGTTCGAGCATCGCGTCGCCGGCGTGCGCCTCGTCGCCCCGGCACTGGCCATCGAAACCGTGGCCGCGGGCGGCGGTTCGGTCTGCCGATTCAAAGACGGCCAGCTGCGCGTGGGGCCGCGCAGCGCTGGCGCCTCGCCCGGCCCGGCATGCTACGGGGCCGGGGGACCGTTCACGATTACGGACGTGAATCTCCTGCTGGGGCGACTCGATCCGCAGCGGTTCGAGATTCCAATTTCCATCGAAGACGCCCAGGCGGCATTCGAGACGGTTCGACGAACGGTCGCCGAACGGACGGCCCCTCCGCCACCGCGAGAAACGCTGCTCGAAGGATTCCTCGCTATTACCAACGAGCGCATGGCCGATGCGATTGCCGAAGTCTCGGTTCGTCGCGGCTATGACCCGGCGGACTACGCGCTGGTGGCGTTCGGCGGGGCGGGCGGGCAGCACGCCTGTGCTGTGGCCGAGAAGCTTGGAATCGACGTGGTGGTCATGCCTGCGGACGCCTCGATGCTCAGCGCGGTCGGGCTCGGCCACGCGGTGGTGGAGCGCTTCGCTCAACAGCAGGTGCTGCGGCCGCTGGATGAAGTTCACAACGACCTCGCGTCCCTTATCGGTGATCTCTCCTGGCAAGCGCGCCGAGCGGTCGTTAGTGAAGGCGTAGCTGAACAGAGTGTTGTCGTACGCCGGCAGATCGTGAACCTGCGGTTGCTTGGCCAGGAGTCGTCAACTGCCGTCGAGTTGGATGAAGTCAGCGAGATCGAGCGGGCTTTCGTCGAGAAATATCGTGCCATCTACGGACATGCGCCGCAGGGCAAGCCGATCGAGGTGGAGTCGATTCGGGTGGTGGCGTCGTCGATTCGGGATGAGGTGGACGAGTGCATGCCGTCACCGACCGCCTTTGAGGCGCGCCCGGCGAGTGAACGTCGAGCCTGGTTCGACGGCTCGTGGCGCCATGTTCACGTGTACGAACGAGACGAGCTGCGACCGGGGGCGCATCTGGCCGGTCCGGCCCTGGTGTTCGAGTCACGCAGCGCCTATGTCATTGAATCGGGATGGAGGTGTGAAATCGACGCGGCGGCGGCAATCATCGCCCGGCGCTCGCCTGAGTCTGCGCAGTCGTCGGATCACCGGGGCAGCGCCGTCGTGTGCGAGGCGTTATTTTCGAATCGATTTACGTCCATCGCCAAACAGATGGGTCAGATGCTCCAGCGGACGGCGGTCTCCACGAACGTGAAGGAGCGGTTGGATTACTCCTGTGCGCTGCTCGATGCGGACGGCTACCTCGTCGTGCACGCGCCGCACATGCCGGTGCATCTCGGGGCGCTGGGGCTGTGTGTACGGGCGCTACGCGAGGCGCTGCCGATGCGCGACGGCGACGTGGTCGTGACCAATCACCCGGCGTACGGTGGTTCGCATCTGCCTGATATCACGGTGGTGACACCCGTGTACCAGAGCGATCACCGGCTGGGATATGCGGTCAGCCGTGCGCATCACGCGGAGCTGGGCGGGATTCGTCCCGGGTCGATGCCCCCCGAAGCGCGCACGCTCGCCGAGGAGGCGGTGGTGATCGAGCCGCAGTATCTGCTTCGCGGCGGTGAATCTCGCTTTGATCAGATCGAGCGCCTGTTGGGCGGCTCGGCCCATCCGTCGCGCACAATTCAGGACAACCTCGCCGACCTGCGGGCGGCCGTGGCGGCGAATCATCGGGGCGCTTCGCGACTGCGCAGCCTCGCTGGGGCGCATGGCGTCGAAGTCGTCCATGAGCAGATGATGCTGCTCAAGAAAAGGGCCCAGCGGATGGCCCGCGACGCCCTGGCCGCTTTGCCGGACGGGCGCTACGAAGCGATCGAGCACCTTGACGACGGCTCGCCGATTTGTGTTTCCATCGAGATCAACGGCGATCAGGCGGTGATCGATTTTGACGGCTCAGCCGAAGTACATCCCGGCAATCTCAACGCCACGCCCGCGATCGTTCACAGCGCCGTAATCTACGTCCTGCGGGTGTTGATCGGCGAGGCGCTGCCGCTCAACGAAGGGATTATGCAAGCCGTGACGCTGCGCATCCCGCGCGGCATGCTAAATCCTGACTTTGGTGATGATCCGGCGCGAGCCCCCGCGGTCGGCGGCGGGAACGTCGAGACCAGTCAACGGATCGTGGGCACGCTCTTTAAGGCGCTGCGAATTTGCGCTTCCAGTCAAGGGACGATGAACAATGTGCTGTTCGGCAACGATCAATTCAGTTACTACGAGACCGTCTGTGGCGGGAGTGGGGCGACGGCCGAGCGTAATGGCGCTGATGCGGTGCATACGCACATGACCAACACGCGCATTACTGATCCGGAGATCATCGAGCACCGGTACCCGGTCCGGTTGGAGCGGTTTGCGATACGGCGCGGGTCCGGCGGGGCGGGTCGGCATCACGGGGGCGACGGAGCGGTGCGCGAGATCACCTTCCTCGAACCCGTCTCATTGTCGATTGTCAGTCAGCATCGAAACGAAGGGCCGTTCGGGTTGGAAGGCGGCGCCCCCGGCATGCCGGGTAGGCAGCGTGTGGTCCGCGCCGACGGACAGATCATCGAGCTGGGCGCGGTGGATGGATGCGAGATCAACGCCGGCGATCGACTGATCCTCGAAACCCCCGGCGGGGGCGGCTACGGCTCGGCTTCAGGGTCCGGTTGATTCGCTCCACTTTCCATCCGCGCGCGATCGAGGGGGTGGGCTGAATCGACAAGTTGCGTGTGCGGTCGTTTAAGTCTGAACGGTTTGCCGCATTCGGAACAGATGCCTTGGCCGCGCTTGCTTCGAGGCGTTCCCACAAGCGAATATCCGCAGTGGGGGCAGTGCGGGAACTCGCTGACAGACTCTCGTTGCGGGGGTGCGACTGTGGGTGAGTAGCCGATCATCACGATTTGCGGCGATCGGCCCCAGTGAAGTTCGGGGTCGTCGTCCGGATCGATGCTCGCGTTCACTTCACGAAACAGGATCCGCCTGGCCATCTGCCAGTCGGTGTTCTCGGCATCTACCTCCGGAGCTGTGTACTCCTCGGGATGGAATGGCCGGCCGCATTCCGGGCACCGGCCACATCCTCGCTGGTCTGTGCGTAAACCGCGTAGCGAATACCCACACGCCAGACACAGCCGTTGAGTGATAAGCCGAGCTCTTGACGCATCAGCATGAGCCCAAACGGTCAGTCCAATCAACACGGCAGCGATCAGAATGCCTATACCCAAGATGCCAAACAGGAGAGTCCACTCAACGCCGATCGCGTACGCCACAAAGAAGACGACCGTAGCCGGTAAGGCTCCACCGATCAGTCCCGTCTGGAAACTGACGAGTCCACGGCCATGGATCAAGAAACGCATGGCCGCTCGGTGCATGACCTGATCAAAATGTGTGCGGTTACGGTACAGACCGCCGCGCGGTACGACGATCCGGATGGGTTTCGCTCCTTGCGGTGGCGGTGGCTCGAGAATTGGTGGCAGCCGATCCTTGACGCGCTGCTTTGCAGCTTGTAACGCGGCAATGTTCTGCGAGGGTGCCATGTAGTCGCCCAAACTGAAGACACAACAACACCGCGGGCACACGCCGCTGCCGTGTTCATCCGTTTCAGCGTCCAGCAGTGATGCGGCGCATCGTAGACAGAGACGCTTGTCGACGATCTTGTCCGAGAGTCGACGCATGCTGCGGAAGTACAGCAAGCACCACGTTACACCGATCAACCATGCCCATAACAAGTGGGTGGTCGCGATGAAAACGCCGGATTCCTCTGAGATGGCTGAGATAAACGCCTTGATAATCGTGAGCACGATCAAAACCACGCCCGCGATGGTCAGCAGGTACCACTGGAGACGAAGCCCGCGCCAGCGTGCTAGGCGCTGGGCGGCGGCTTCGAGCGCTGCATCGAATTGCTCTTGGGTCCTGTATGATGAAACGAGGATCGAAGGTGCAGAATCGTCCCCTGACTTCGGTGAGGCGGAGGTTGCAGCGTCGCCCATTGGCCGGCCCTCGGGGGAGTTTGCAGATTGTAGCCGTGTGGAACCGGGTGCGCGAACCGCAGAGCCCCCGGTGTGTTCACCGGGGGTTAATTAACAAAGAGCTGACCCGGGTCTTCCTGTCCCGATGGAATCGGGATCGTCAGACCCGGCTTCCCGTGACCCCTTGATGCCTTGATGCCACGATCCCATGATGCCTTGGTGCCACGATGCCTTCTTCCTACGACCGTTCGACGAGGCGGTCGATGAGGTAGCTCGACTTCTCGAGCGCCTGGTCGGTGAACGAACCGAGGAAGGTGCGCACTTGATCGAAGGTGGCCTCGACCGCTGCGTTGTCCTTGGCTTGGATGTTCTTTTTATGAGCGGCGGCCGCTTCAAGGAACGCATCGGTGATCTGGCGCGTCAACGGATTTGAGGTCTGGATCGAGGCATAGAGCTGCGGCGACTGTGCGAAGTGCCGGGCGGTCATCAATAGCTCCATGAGGTACACCGGCGAGGTGAATTGGAGCGTTTCTTGCAACGGCACGCCGAACTGAGCCATCGTCTTGCCGATCACTTCCGTGGAGAAGTGGGTGAGGACCTGCACCACGGCCATGGCTCGATCGTGCTCTTGGGGCGTGGTTTCCTTGATGCTCAGACCTCGGGCCGTGAACATGCTGCGCAGCCAATCGAGCCATTGATCGCCGCGACCGGGGGTTAGGACGATGCGCTGACCTTGAAGCGAATGGACGGAAGGTCCGAACAGCGGGTGCGTGCCGACGACGCTCGCTTTGCTGTGCTGAAGCATCGCCTGCATGGGGTCAGTCTTGATTGAGGTGACATCAAGGAGCAACGCGTCTTCGCGCACGTGCGGGCCGAGTGCGGTGATGACCTGTACCGTCACGTCAATGGGCACGCTGATCAGGACCACATCGGCGACGGCGGCGGCCTCGCGGGGCGTCAGTGGGGTTTGCACGTCCGCGATCATCACGGCGTGGCCGAGATCAGCGAACATCTGGGCGAGGCAGCCGCCCATCGCCCCCGCTCCGCCGATGATGGCGACAGTGCGCGGTTCGAGATCAAGCGGGACTTCCGCTCGCAGCGCCGCTTGTCGATCACGACTGGCCCACAGCATGAGGCGGAACAGACTCTCGACGACGTCGGGGCGCAGGCCCAGTGGCGCCGATCGGTCACGTCGATCGGCGATTATTTCGCGCTCGCGCTGGTGGTCGCGGATGGCCACGCCGTGCGCTCGCTTATAGGCGGCGATCTCACCCACCAGTCCGTTGCGCCGGGACAAGAGCTGGAGCAGTTCGTGATCGACCGCATCGATCAGGGCGCGCAGCACGGGCAGCGGGCGGGCCAAGGCGGACTCGTCAGCGTTCGGTTGAGGCGTCGTCATGCGTCAGTTCGGTCGTTGGGATCAGCGGTCGCTTGGAGTTATCACCTTACACTGGGCCGCCGGTTCCCGGGTCGCCAAAGCCAGGGCTGAATGGGAGGGTCGGCAGTGGCCGAGTCCCATCGTGTCGATTTACGGTCCAATCCGGTTGTTTTGGTCGGGTAGATCGTCAGCACGGCCGATACGATCGAGGCCCGAGCGGCCGAGGACCGGATGCTTTCGTCACCGAATCGGCCCGGCTAGACTCTTAGCCATGAACAAGATTCCCAGCCCAGCGGCCCCGGTGATGCGCAGCAAAGTATCAACTTTCGTTGATGATTTTATGGTTCAGGTGGCGCAACGCAATCCGGACGAGCCGGAGTTTCTCCAGGCCGTACGGGAGGTGGTCAGCTCGCTCGTGGTGGTCCTGCAAAAGCACCCGGAGTACCGCAAGGCGAATATTCTGGACCGGATGGTGGAGCCGGAGCGGGT
>JAZFYE010000141.1:0-29047 GCA_036475395.1 Phycisphaerales bacterium | reverse complement strand
CACTCTCGCAATAAACCCGAATATGTCCTCGGTGTCCGGCTCGGGGGCCATCAGGGTCGCTTCCAGCGTCCAGTCCGCCGGTCCGTCGGGCCCTCGGCGGTACACGTAGACCGCCCCGAGGGATCCGAACGCCTGAGAATCACCAAGCACTGCCACGCCGTCGCCCTCAATGGAAAGCGTCCCGATGCCGTCACCTAGCTGCGTGACCTCGCACTGCCCGTGCGCGCCGGAACCGAACAGGGCGGCAATCACCCAGGGAATCGCCAACAGATCACATCGTTGTCTTTGTCGTTTCATCTCACATACCTCATCGCGCATCCCGCATGGCTCATCCCTTCTTCTTATCCCCAATTCGCCAACAGTATCAAGAGATCACTCGCGCCCACGGTGCAATTACCATCCAGATCGGCCGGACAATCATCGCAGTCGCCGCACCGACCCCAGTTCACAAGAAGAATGAGAAGATCGGCCGCGCCGACGGTGCCGTCCCCGTCGATGTCGCCCAGGATGGGTTCGCATTCATCAGGGATTCCGTTGCCGTCCTCATCGTTGCTGGTTCCCCCAAAGATGTCGCAGGCGTCCGGTTCGCCGTTTTTGTTGCAGTCCAGGCCGGACATCCCGACAAACACATAAGCTGCCCCAGGATTGGAACTCCCGCGGGTGGCGCCGATCAGGGCTAAGTCCTCACTCACTGAGACCGAAATTCCAAACTTGTCAGAGGGACCGCCGTCAGACGATGTAAGCTTGGTGACCTCCTGCCAAGTTCCTTTCGTGTACCGGAAGACGTAGGCGGAACCTGACTCGAACCCTTGATTCTCATCGTTATTGGCACCTACTACCACCGTGTCGCCATGCTCGTTGATCGAGACGGCTTTACCGAACGAGTCCTGTGCATCAGCATCTGAGGCAGTCAGATGTTGCTCCTGGACCCACACAAGACCGTTATGGCGGTAGATGTACGCCGATCCGTGACCGCTTCCCTTGTCATTGCTACTGTCTTCGTGTGCACCGACGATGGCGACCCCATCGGCGAGCGCAACGGAGAAACCGAACCAATCTTGCCCTACGCCATCCGAACGAAACTCCGTCTCGAAGAACCACTCGCCCGGCACATCCGGATTCTGGCGAAAAACGAACGCCGAGCCTCGAATTTGATTATTGCGATGAGCCCCAACCAGCGCCACGTCACCGCGAATCGAGACCGATTGACCAAACAGATCGATCTCCTCGGGTTCCGGGTCGATCAGCCTGGCTTCTTCAACCCACTCTCCGGTCCCGCCGACATCGTACCGGAAGACATACGCCGCACCGGCCCCGGGTAGACCGTCGACCTCGGAGCCCCGCGCCCCGACGAGAATGGCATCGCCGTTGATCGACACCGACCACCCGAAGGTAGAGGCTCCGCGATCGGAAGCCGTCAGCGTCGCCTCATAGGCCCACTCCATCGCGCGAGGATCGTAACGGAAGATGTATGCCGCACCAGCGTTGACCGGACCTGCCCTGTAACTGCCTACCACAAGCAGATCCCCGCTCAGCGCAACAGAAAACCCGAAGGCATCCTCAACTTCGGGCTCAGGAGCGCTTAGCTCAACCTCCTCAACCCAGCTTGTCCCGTCGTAGCGAAAGATGTTCGCTGCGCCGACCCCTGGGAACTGCCCGGGATCACCCACAACCGCCACCTCCTGGTTGATCGATACGGATCGGCCGAAATCATTACCAGGGTCGCCGGAGCCGAGAAGCTGGGCTACCTCACACTGCCCGTGCGCGCCGGAACCGAACAGGGCGGCAATAACCCAGGCAATCGCCAACAGATCACGTCGTTGTCTTTGGCGTTTCATCTCACCTACCTCATCGCGCATCCCTCATGTTCCTCGGAACGCGCCGTGGTGGGGCTCATCGCCGATCCGTCCGGACGGACCATTTTCACGCTGAGGTTGTTGAGCATTTGTGGCTCCGCGTTCTTCTGCATACCCGTACGTTCAATCCCGACGAAATGCACCCCTACTATACGGGCAACCCAGGGAAGATGGGAACAAAAAAAACTAAAAAGACCGAGATCCTTGCGACTCATCTCCCGCCCGTATTCCTGTGCGGTGTTTGGTTGTAATCCGGCCGGGCGACAACCAACCGCACGCTTTCTTGATGTCAAACGCGCACAAAGGGGCGTGTCGCTACCGCGCGGTGCGAGACTGCACGGCCACGATTCGCTGCGCGTTAGGTCTTTGGATGTCAACTACGCAGGCGTCACCTGCGCAGGCGTCAGTTGCGCAGGCGTCAACTGATCAGGGGACATCCGTTCACCTAGCAGCATTCCTTGGAGTGGTTGGTACACTATCCGGAGAATTGGGCCTGTTGGGAAAACGAAGCGCCGTCGAGTTTCGATGGTATAGACACCACGGTGGGCGAATAATAAATCGGCCGGGACACCCGGGCTTACCAAGTGCCAAAACACAAATCAATGAATCCGGACCCCTTTGATTTGTTCCCCGGGGACTGATAGCACGATGGTAGGGGACCGGAGGAGGCGGTACGAGGCACAAACAAATAGGGGCGCACGGGGTAATCCGATGCATATAGTTTTCAACAACGGCGTCACGTGGCCGAAGACGAGGGCCGCGGTGATGCAGTACGGCAACAACGGCCAAAGGGACTTCCACCATAACGGAGGGGGAAATGCTCAGCCGTACGCGGAGTGTGCGGCGTGCCAGCGTCATCTGCCGACCGCGTTGTTAGCGCTGGACCACATAGTGTCCCGGGCGACGTATGTACAACGGATAATGAGGCAGGGGCCGATCACAATATGGAATGGTCAGTTGCGCGATGTAACCCACGATTACGAGTGCGGGACCGCGATGGGCCATGCGGTCACGATCACAAAACTAGCGTCGATGACAGGGCACAAGAGGCCTCGGGGTGTGCATCGGCGGATGCCGATCCCAGCCACAATGCGGACCATTGACGTGCAAACCTTGACCTTGTGTGACCTACACAACCTTCAGTGGCTATGCGTCGGGTGCAACTCGAGCAAGGGAAACGCATTCTGGGCGAACTGGATCGGAACCACACCATATGGAGGACGACAGCCGCAACCGATGAAGTAGTAGCCTGCGGGGCAACTTGGCCATTTGGCCGGCGCTGTAAGGCGTAAGTTGAGGCCAGTAAATGGGGGTCAGCGCGCCGTTAGGCGTTTGTACGTTCGTGGGGTCTGATACTGTTTTCGGTTTTCGAAGGGCGGTACATCGTCAACCACTCGGATCTGCTGGGAGCGGTGTGCGAGCTGGCGGTGTTGCTGGGGTGTGATCTGAGCGATATCGGAGGACCAAGATGCAGATTAGGCGCTACCCGGTGGTGCCGACGGGGGTGGGTGCACCATGACACCCTATCCAGATGAGAGCTACAGCGATCTTCGGACCACCGGCCACATGAAAGGCAGTCAGTTCTCATGGAATCGTCGGCCAAATGTTTCCCGACGACGGGTTGATGGCGACCGTCCGAGATCGAGCTAGCTGCTGCGGCGCCGCCGCTTGGCCAATCCCCAGAGGCCGATCAACGCGAGAGGGCCCGGAGACGGAATCTTGAGAAGCGTCACGGACATGTTGTTGTACTCAACCCCGCCATCCCAGGTATCCGCCAGCATGAACGTCCACACGCCGCCTTTTTCGATGCCTCCGGTCCAAGCGGAGGGAAAATGGACGCTGGTGTAATGGCCGCTGTCCGAACTCCCCGGCCCGTCGAAGTCCCAGATGTCATCCTGAGGGCCAAACGGATCGCCGCCGTTGAACTCTTTCTGACCTACGATGAACGTGTCTCCGTCAGGCGTGCTGGTCTTGAATTCGAGGTCGGACGCCCAGCTGGAGTCCGCCAACACATTGACGTAGTCCATATCGAATTGGAAGCCGATGACCGGGTGGTTGTTGCCCGCGACGTCGATCTCGATCGTCAACGTGGGGAACTCACCGATGTCGTGCACCGCGACCACCCAGCTGCCAAGTTCGAGCTTCTCCTCGATGAAATCGCCCCCAAAAGCCTCGCCCCCGAACGCGACGAGACTCGCCACAGCGCTCGCGGTTATGGAGGTTCGCATGTCAGGTCTCCCGTGCATTCTGTAGGCCGGCACCTGCGCTGAGGGGAACAACCGCGGCAAACGCATTCGCCACCGCCACTCGCAAGGCGCGGAGGTCCCGCAACAATGCCCACACCATCGACACAGCAGTCACGCCTGCCTTTGCTAGAGGCGATCTCCTCTAATGTAAATTAAGGCACATCGTCGTCGATGTCAAGGACTCTGGCCTCGGGCGAGGATTCGAATCCCAACGCCGGTAGAATGACTGCCTATGGCCAACGAATCGACTTCCAACACCCTGCACGCTCAGATTCTGATCGTTGACGACGAGGTCGAGCACGCCGACGTCATGGCCGACGCTCTGCGCAAGCCCGGACACGTGTGCACGATTGTCAACGATCTAGCCGGGGCTGAGGAGGAGCTGCGGCACGGGACGTTCGACGTGATCGTGACTGATCTGGTCATGGAGGATCAGACGTCGGGCCTGAAAGTGCTTCAATTAGCCAAGGAGCACCAGACCGAAGCGGAGACGATCATGGTCACGGCCCACGGCGACGTACCGACGGCAAAGGCGGCGCTTCAGGGCGGGGCGTACGACTTCATCGAGAAGCCACTGGACCTGGAGGTTTTCCGCAACCTGGTGAACCGCGCAGCCCAAACCGTGCTGCTACGCCATCAGAACGTGCGTCTCCAAGGCCAGGTCGATGCGGCGTACGGCTTCGAGGGAATCATCGGGGAGTCAGCGGCGATCCGCAAGATCATCTCGACCATCAAGCAAGTCGCGCCGAGCGATCTGGCGATCTTGATCAGCGGCGAGTCGGGGACGGGTAAGGAGTTGGTCGCGGCGGCGCTTCACCAACATTCCAAACGGGCGGCCAAGCGCTTTGTGCCGTTCAACGCGGCGTCACAGAGCGAGACGTTGCTGGAGGACGAGCTGTTCGGGCACGTGCGCGGGGCCTACACCGGGGCCGATCGTGATCGAGAGGGCGTGTTCGAGTACGCCGACGGAGGAACGCTTTTCCTGGACGAGATCGGCGACATGCCGTTGATGATGCAATCCAAGTTGCTGCGGGTGCTGGAGACGGGCGAGGTGGTGCGGCTCGGGTCCAACGAGTCCCGGCGGACGGATGTGCGATTCGTCAGCGCGACCAATCGCGATCTGCAAGCGCTGATGACCGAAGGGAAGTTCCGCGAGGATCTGTATTTTCGGATCAAAGGGGCGCAGATCGATGTACCGCCGCTGCGCGAGCGGCGAGAAGATGTGCCGATGTTGGTCAACCACGCGCTGGGGAAGTTCGCATCACAGCTGGGCAGGCCGATCCCCACGATTACGCAGCCGGCGATGATGCGGCTGGTGGCGTATTCCTGGCCGGGCAATGTGCGCGAATTGCTGAACGTGGTCCAGAAGATGTTGGTGATGGGGGAGGCGGCGGACGTGGTGGACGTGCGGGATGTGCCGGAGGAAGTTCGGGCGGACGGGGCGCAGGAGACAGCCGGGCTGGGCAGCTTGGCGGGGGTGGGGCTCGATCGGCTGGAAAAGGTGGCGATCCGCCAGACACTGGCCATGACCGGGGGGAATCGCGAGCAGGCGGCCCAGCTTTTGGGCATCGGCGAGCGGACGTTGTATCGCAAGCTCAAGGAATACGGGCTTCGGTAGACTAGGACCCTCGACAGGCGTTTCCAGGCCGTGCGGCCCCGACCGCGACCGAAGAGAGTCGTCGGTGTCTTAGGTAGGAACCGAAGCAGGCACGACTCGCTCGTCCCGGCGCGCCGGGACTCACTCGCGGTGCGTGGCACCCGTGCTGGACTTGCGAGGCGAAGATGGTGCCGCTCAGTGTGATCGAATCACCACCCTTCGCCCGGCAATGAGCGGAAATGAGTCCCATGAAAATGGGGACAAATCCCATTCAAATAGGGCAAATCCCATCAAATGCGTGGGTTCAAATCACCTCGAAACCCCAGAAACGACTCCCGACCCCTTTTATGGAAACTTGGGGTGATGCATTTGGTACTGACGCCGATTCTTGTCATTGAACCTGCGTGACCGTTCCCGTGGTCGAAGCAATCTGCAGGTCGATGAAGCGCGTTCCGAGGCTGAGCCGGATCACCGGCTGGGCGGAGATATCGGCAACCCCGCCCTGGGCATCGAAGGCCAACGTGTTGTCGCTCACCTCGGTCAGGCTCAGCGAGACGCCCACGGCACTGCGGGCTTGCTCCTGGCCGAACACGATCAGATACGGCCGGCCGTTGTCGGGACGCGGGATCGGCGTGTCGGAGGCGTCGGCATAAGCGAGCCAGTACTGATCATTGTCGGGATCGAAGTGCACGACGACCGCATCGGCTGGGTGCGAGATGGTCATCACCTGGGCCAGCTCGATATCCGAGGTGAGGATGCTGGCCGCGGCCATGAGGCGCAGCTGCTTGTCGTCGCTGAGCTTCGGCATCACCAGCACCCCGGCCACGATGATGATCGTGATCGTCATCATCAGGTCCATAAGCGTGAAGCCGCGACGGGCCGTGTTGAATCGTGACGAATCGATCATGGGATGAGCGCCGTGGAGGCCTTGGCCTCCCAGGCTTTCACGTCAGTTCCGAAGGACACGATCTCGTACTCCACCGGCACCGGGCGAGGCGTGGGGTCACCGGGAAGGACGACCGTCGGTACGTCGGGCGGCGCGGTCGTGGACGCGATCGTGTCGCCTCGGGCTTCGACGTCCGTCCCGATCGCGTCGGCGAAGCTTTGTAAATCGCTGTCGTTCAGCGACCACAGCAAGCTCAGTTCGCTGATGAGCGTTCCGTCGGCGGCGTAGAGCTTGCTGCCGGTGTTGGTGTACCCGTTCCTCGAATCGAGCGAATGGTCGTAGAACAACGCGCCTTGGTCCTTGATCCGCAATTCGCCGGCGGCCAATCGCCCGTACACAGCCGAGTCATTGGCGATCTCCATTGCGTATCCCGGAGCATAAATGCTTGCCTTGACGACCGAGTTGTTTCTCAGCAACCAATCGTTCTGGTAGGGCGGCAGGCTGTAGATCTGGACGCGGTCGGGATCCATATACGGGGCGTTGCCGGAGTTGTCTCGCGCGGTATCGACGCGCTCGTCCCCGATATAGCTGTCCGACAGCACCATGGCGCCTCGCACGTACATATCCAGCGTCGAGCCCGGCATGAGTTCGATCGCCGAGTTATCCATAATGAGGTCGCCGAAGACGACCATCGTGACGTTGCCGTCGATGAACAGCTTGGTGCCGCCCAGAAGCTCGCGGTTCTTGTCCGTGACGAGCGTGATATCGCCTTGGAGCGTCACCTGGGAATTCTCGTCAATCACCCGGTCCCATCGTCCGTCCGTGTTGTAGGTGATCGTTTGGCCGAGGGTGTTGAGCGGCGCATTGGGACTCGGGTCCTGGGGCTCGGTCACGCCGGGGTCGGGCGCGGCGGGCATGGGGATCGCACCGGACAACGCAACCTGATCGACGGACGAGCCGCTGCTGTTGGTGATCAACGCATTGGAAGCGCCTGGATCGTGATACACGGTGGTGTCGATCACCGCAGCATTCCCAAGCAGGTCGATGCTGGACGGATCGACGGCTGGGGTTCCCACGGCGATTCGCAGCCCAAGATCAGCCAGTGGCGCCATCGGCCACCGCGTCAAGATGGCGTCTCCTGACAGCTCCAGGTCCTGGGCGGTGAAGATGGCAAATTCGCTGAGATCTACGCTGACAGTGGAGTCGTAGTCAAGCGGAACGTAAGCCATGGCCGTGGCAACCTGCTCAACGCCGTCCACGGTCGCCGTGCTCGTGAGCTGGATGTACTCGGACTCACCGTCGGGCGCTTTGCCGGTGACGATGTCAACGATGTCAAGATCAATCAGCGCCGCGGCCACCGCGTAGTCATCCAGCAGCTTCCCGTTGACGTGAGCCGTGCGCCAGTCGGTCTCGGTTTGGAAGATCGCAATACCAAGCTGCAATCCGGTGGTGGCGGACCAACGGGCGCCGGCGGCGGACGCAATGTTCTGCCCGATGGCCGCGGAGTTATCGCGGCTGGCGAGATACGCCGTGGCCATGATCGTGGCCATCATCAGACTGACAATCACCAGCAGCATGGCGACGCCTCGCCTTCTCGGGATGTGGTCGTGGCGAATCATCAGACAACTCCTTCGCTCACCGGCGGGCGGTGCAAACGAACCGTGGCCGAGACCTGTGTCGAGAGCGACCCGTTTGAGGTCCAAAAGTTCAATTCGTATTCGACGTGTCGGCTGTCAAGGGCATTGTCGGCGTCGGTCCGGACGGTCGCGCTCTCCAGCCCGTCAACCAGGCGCAGGGTGGAGATCCACCCGTTGCTCTGATACGCATCGAGCACCGTCTTCCAATTTGCGTCCGAGGCATACTGTCGATCCGCCAGGTCCTTTGCCGTCTGCTGCCAACTGTCGGGAAAGTCCACGAAGTACACGTCGATCGTGCCTTCGATCGCGTCGAACTTCAGCCATCGGATTTCGGTGGCGTGGACGGTGCCGCTTTCACGGGCATCCTCCAGCCACAGCACGAGGTCCGAGTCGGTGGTGTCGAGCAGTGATCGAGACGGCGCGATGTAGGCGGCCAACCTTGTTTGGGCCGCATTGGCGCGGATCATCAGCGATCGGTTGTCACGGCGTGTGCTCACGCCCGTGATGACGGCGCTCATCATGCCCGAGATCGCCGTCGCCACCATCGCCGTGATGGACAACGCCAACATCAGCTCCAGGAGCGTCAGCGCCCGACGGTTGGGGCCCACGCGCAGCATCATGGCGCGGGCTCCGCAATGAAGTACGTGATCTCCGCGAGCGTCCGACCGTTCTCATTGAACGCGCGGACGACGACCTGACGACCGCGCACCGCAATGCCGAGGTCGTTGATTGTCTCCATCCTGCTCACGACCTCGACCTCGCGCCCGATGGCGTCGAAGGTTCTGGGCATGGGATTGTCGGCGCCGTCGGTCAAGGTACCGACCGGCTCGTTGAAGCCGTTCCAGGTCGGAAGGTCGCCATAGTCATCGGTGATGATGCGGCCGATGAGCTCTTCGGCCGCCAGTGACGCCGCGATCCGTTGGCGCGCTTCAAAGGCGTGCAGTTGTCCGGCGGTGACGGCGGATGTCACACCAACCACCACCGCAAAGAGGATCCCCGCCGCCATCAACGCTTCCAGAAGCGTGAAGGCTCGACGGGGGCAGCGACTGCGGACATGGGCGCGCGATCGATTCAACCGCCGACCTCCTCCAGGTGTGGCGTTCCGAGACGGATCCGTTGCCTATATAGATCGAATACCGCACGGGCCTCACCAAGGAGCCGGTTGATGTTCGACGCCGCAGGGTCAACCCGGCCCAGCACAGCCGCCACGGACACCGCAGAATGCCACGACGTCACGTCCGATAGCAAGCCCCACGAATGGGCGTCCAACGCCGCCCACGGCACACGTCGCTGGGGTCGAAGCAGTGGGCGATTCCCTGCTTGCCTGACAAGTGAAGGTCGTCTAATACGAATCCCCAGTGATTCTCGCGCGTCTCCGGGGGTCTCGGGTGCCATGGTTCATCAGCACCGCGTTGAAGCCGGCGTTGAAAGAAAAAGGGGTCGGGAGTCTTTTCTCGAAAACAGTGTTTATTGACCCTTGAACAGCGATTTGGAGAAAAGACTCCCGACCCCTTTTTCTTTCTAAGATCGTGGTGGTGCTTGGACAGGCGCGGTACTCTGGTATTCTGTTCTTGCTCGGTCGCACAGGGGACTTCCTGCGGCCATGGACGGCGGGCGCGCACCACCCTGCGGCCACTTTGGCAAGAGGAGGCCGAATGATGTACGCATACTCAGTATCAACGAAACGTCTAGTCGTCGTCACCGTAGTCGCGCTTACAGTGGTCATGAGCGGACAGCGCACCCACGCCCAGCCCGGCTGGGTCTTGTCGCACCAGAAGATCAGCGACACCGAAGGCGGATTCACCGGCATCATGGATGATGGCGATTGGTTCGGCGGCTCGGTAGCTGCGCTGGGTGATCTCGACGGCGATGGCGTGGGGGACCTGGCCGTGGGGGCGCGCAAAGACGACGATGGCGGCCCGGACCGCGGCGCGGTGTGGGTGCTGTTCCTCAACCCCGACGGGACGGTCAAGTCGCACCAGAAGATCAGCTCCACAGAAGGCGGCTTCACCGGCACGCTGGATAATATCGATCACTTCGGCACGTCGGTGGCCTCGCTAGGTGATCTCGATGGCGACGGCGTGGGCGACCTGGCCGTGGGGGCATTCCACGATGACGACGGGGGCTTCAACCATGGCGCGGTGTGGGTGCTGTTTCTCAACCCCGACGGTACGGTCAAGTCCCATCAGAAGATCAGCGACACAGAAGGCGGCTTCACCGGGACGCTGGATGATATGGATCTCTTCGGCATCTCGGTGGCCTCGCTGGGTGATCTCGATCGTGACAGCGTGGGCGACCTGGCCGTGGGGGCCTGGGGGGATGACGACGGAGGGGATCGGTCTGGCGCGGTGTGGGTGCTGTTCCTCAAGCCCGACGGCACGGTCAGGTCCCACCAGAAGATCAGTGACACGGAAGGCGACTTCACCGGCATTCTGGATGATGGGGATTGCTTCGGGTGCTCGGTGGCCTCACTGGGTGATCTCGACGGCGACGGCGTGGGCGACCTGGCCGTCGGGGCATGGTTCGACGACGACGGGGGCGGGGACCGTGGTGCCGTGTGGGTACTGTTTCTCAACACCGACGGGACGGTCAAGTCCCACCAGAAGATCAGCGACACCGAAGGCGGCTTCAGCGGTAGGCTGGATAGTGTGGATCAGTTCGGCATCTCGCTGGCCTCGCTGGGTGATCTCGACGGCGACGGCATAGGTGATCTGGCCGTGGGGGCATACCTCGATGACGACGGGGGCATCGCCCGAGGCGCGGTGTGGGTGCTGTTTCTCAACACGGACGGGACAGTCAAGCCGCACCAGAAGATCAGCGACACGGAAGGCGGCTTCACCGGCATCCTGGATGATCGCGACCTCTTCGGGTGCTCGGTGGCCTCGCTGCGTGATCTCGACGGTGACGGCGTGGGCGATCTGGCCGTGGGGGCATACCAGGATGACGACGGGGGCGACCCGCCAAACGCGAAACGCGGCGCGGTGTGGATGCTGTTCCTCGACGGCATTTGTCTGTGGGATCTCGACGCCAACGGCAGTGTCGGCACATCCGATCTGCTCTCGCTGCTGGTCAGTTGGGGTCCGTGCAAAGGCTGCCCCGCCGACTTCGACGACAACGGCAATGTCGGCGCATCCGACCTCCTCGCCCTCCTGGTCAACTGGGGCCCCTGCCCGTAAGCGGTGACAGTCGACTTGCTTCTAACCACACCACCCTCGGCCTTCACCGGCCGGGGGTTTTTGCTTCGCTCGACGGCAACGGCGTCGTCGGCGCATCCGACCTCCTCGCCCTCCTCGTCAACTGGGGGCCGTGTCCATGAAGATGGCATCAGGGCATCGTGGCATCAAGGCATCAAGGGGGGAGAAGAAGGCACGGAGGCACGGAGGCACGAAGGGAAGAAACAAGAGCGATGAGGAAGAGCGCGATAGCCGTCCCGATTTCATCGGGAGTAACCCGCGGATTCAGCCACACTCAATCAGTCAATCGTCCGTGTCGGCGCGATCGCCAGGGGCGGCGCCGATATGGCGGCTATGAATCGTCTGTCATCGAACGAACATCCAGGGGCTTGACTGTCCGGCCGGGACGAAGCATGCGTGGCCCGGTCGGGCTGAAGCATGGCGCCCGCCCACGAACCAGTGGCAATCCGTATAGAGCCGGCCTCGGCGTAGAAGGGCCGCACTCGCGCCGGGTGCAGCGCGGGCTGGTGGAACGTGTGATGGGCGGCAATAATGCGCTCATGCCCTGGCTCCTATATCGCTACATCCTCGGCGAGCTGCTGCGGGTCTTCGCCCTGTCCTGCGGCGTGCTGGTCATGGTGATCGCCTTTGGAGCGGCGATCAAACCCCTGGCCGCGGATGACCTCATCGGCGCGTGGCAGACCGCCAAGTACATCATGCTGGCCACGATCCCCATGCTGCAGTACGCCCTGCCGTTCGCAGCCGGATTCGCCGCCACGATCGTGCTGCATCGGCTGACCAGCGACCACGAGATCCAAGCCGCGGCGGTCGTGGGGATCAGCTATCGGCGGATCCTGTTGCCGATCGTGGCCATGGGGGCGGTCCTCGTCGCGGTCATGGTACTTTTGACACAATCGATCGTGCCGCGGTTCTGGACCCTGATGGAGCAGAACATCGCCGCCGACGTCACCCGTGCCTTTCGAGCCTCCATCGACAAGGGGGTCCCCTTCCAAATCGGCGACCTCCAGATCTACGCCGACCGAATTGTCGAACAACCCAATCCCCCGACCGGGGCCGAAACGCGGCTGATTCTCCTGGGCATGGCCGCGGCCGAGCTCGATGATGACGGGCGGGTGACCACGGATGTGACGGCCCGTCAGGCCGTCGTGGACATCCATCGTGACGGGCCGGACACGTACATTCAAATAGAGATGCGTGAGACCGTCGCCTACAACGGAGAGACCGGTGAACTGATCGAGACGCCGGTCATCCGGCCGGGGGCGATGCTCGTTCCCAACCCCGCGCGCGATCATCCCATGTTCATGACGCGCCGAGAGATGCTGGACTTGCGCGAGCATCCCGATAAATACAGCGGTGTGATGGAAGCGAAGGACGCACTGGCCGAGGCCTTGGGCGAGAGTGAGGTCTGGCGGCAGATCGACGAGAAACTGAATTCGGATGGAACGCTCGAACTGTTCGACGATCAACGCGTGCTCATCGTCGAAGCAGATCGCCTCGTGCGAGGGAAGTTGTCGACGTCCGATGGTCGGCCGGTGATGGTTCGGTCGGTCGAAGCTGACGGCACCTCGGTTCTCTACGCTTCGGCCAAGGTCGTGATCGGTCAGGACGGCGGATCGTCGCTCTCCCAGTCGACGTTCGCGTTGACGCTCGAGGCGTATGACCTCATCGACGAGAAGACCGGCGACGTGATCAACCAACGCGCCCGCGTGGATTTCGTCGGCTTGGAGGCGCGCGGGTTGGCCCAACCGGACCTCTCAAGACTTCCGTACCAGCAGCTGATGCGGCGGGCCGACGGCCAGGGCGACTCTGTGCTGCGCCGAGTGGAGCACCTCACGGACAGGATCACCGACCTGCGGTTGCAGATCGAGAGCAGATTGCAGCGACGATACGCGCTCTCGCTGACGGCGATGCTGTTGCTTGTGCTCGGCGGCACCCTGGCGATGGTGCTGCGCGACTCGTTGCCGCTGGTCATTTACGTATGGGCGTTCGTGCCGTCGATTCTCGACGTTATTCTGATCACAGGCGGCGGGCATATCCTGCGGGGCGGGCAGGTTGCCCTCGGCACCGTCGTTCTGTGGTCGGGCAATGCCCTGTTGGCGGCGATTATCGCTTTCGCCTACCGACGGCTCATTCGAAACTAGGAAGCATGCACGGATGTCGCTGCTGGATCGGTACATCGTCGGACGATTCTTGACCAACTTCGCGATCTTGTTCGCGCTGCTGTTCGTGTTTGCAGTCGCGATCGATCTGCTGCTCCAGCTCGACCGATTCGTGGACGTCGTGCAGGCGCGGACGGCCGAGGCCGGGCCTTTGTGGCGGGCGATCGTCCTGGCCGGCGTCGTCTTGGATTTCCACGGCCCGCGGATCTTTCAGTTCTACGCCTATATGCTCGGACTGCTCTCGATCGGCGCGATGGGGTTTACCCTCGCGCAAATGCACCGGCATCATGAACTCGTCGCGGTGCTCGCCTCCGGCGTTCGACTCCATCGCGTCGCGGCGCCGTTGGTCTGCGCCGTCTTTGGTCTGAACCTGCTCCAACTGCTCAACCAGGAGTTCGTCCTGCCGAAGCTCGCGCCCCTGTTGATCCGCAAGCATGGAGACATCGGACAGGCCAGCGTGAGCGCGTTTGAGGTTTTGTTGACCGCCGACGGCGATGGGAATCTCCTGCAAGCCCCAACCTTCGATCCGCAGACAAACACACTGTCTCAGCCGACCATTCTGGTGCGCGACGAGTCCGGGCGCACGGCCCGGCGGATCACCGCCGACGCGGCGACATGGGACGAGCCCGCCGGCGGCTGGCGCCTGACCCAAGGCTTGGTGATGACGCCGCGACCCAGCGAGCGGTCTGAGCCTTCGGCGCGCTTGGTACGGCAGCCGATCGAGCTTTTTGAGACGGATCTTTCACCCGACGTGTTGAACATGCGGCAGTACCGCCAGTTCGCGGCGATGCTCAGCATCAAGCAGATCAAGAAACTGTTGAAGTCGGGCCAGCCGGAGGATCGAGACGTGCTCGTGCGGTTCCGGTACTCTCGATTCACGACCGTGCTGATCAATATGCTGCTGCTGGTGATCACGCTGCCGTTTTTCCTGCTGCGCGAGCCGGCCAATCTGTTGCGACAGAGTCTGCTGTGTGCGGGTATCGCGATTCCCGCCATGCTCGGTGCGCTCATCGGTCTCACGATGGACTTGCCCGGCATCGCCTCGATCGTCGAAGTGTTCCTGCCCGGACTTGTGCTCATCCCCATCGCCATGTTTCAGGTGACGCTGATCCGAACTTGACAAGTCGTGCCCGGTTCGAGTTCAGGTCGAGCGCTGGGTGGGGCGCGTCAAACCGTGCGCTTGGTCGGTGCGGACACGACCCAGGTGGCGCAGGCGAGGGCGGCGCCGGCGAAGACGAGCGAAGCGGCCAATGCGGTGAAGGACGGTTCACCGAGTAACGGGCCGCGGATCGCTTCGGTACACCAGGAAAGCGGGTTGAATCGAACTACCAGCCCGAGCCAGGCGCTGGCCCCTTGGGGCGGGAACAACGCGCCGGACAACAGCCAGGCGGGCATGAACACGAGGTTCATCACCGCGTGAAACGCCGCGGTCGTCTCGGTTCGCCAAGCAAAGGCGACGCCGATGGCGGTCATGGCGACGCTCGTCGCCGCGACCCCAAGCAACGCGAGTATCACCGCCCCGAACGTGAGGTGTATGCCGAGTAGCGGGGCCGCCGCGAGCAACAGCGCCGCCTGCGCCCACGCCACAATCGCCCCGCCCAGCGTCTTGCCCAGCGCGATCGACCATCGAGGGGCGGGCGAAACCAGCACGCTTTGCAGCCACCCTGCACGGCGATCCTCGATGATGGAGATGCTCGAAAAGATCGCAGCAAATACCGCGACCAACGTCATCATGCCCGGCAGCAGATACGAAGCGTAGCTCGTCTCGCCCAATCGCTCAGGTCGAAAGGATTGGGCGAATCCACTGCTCATGAACAGCCACAGCAAGCAGGGCGTGCCGATGGCGGCGGCGACCCGTGCCGGCTGACGCACGAAGAGAATCAACTCGCGGCGCACGATCACGCCCGTCACCATCCACGGCGAAGTCAGCGAGCGGTCGACCCCGGCGGCCGGGTTCGTTGCAAACGCCGGTTGTGGCGACAACATGCTCATTCGCTGGGCTGCTCCTGGATCACGCCCCTATCGAGATCGAGCTGGGCTCCGGTGTGATGCTCAAAGACGTCCGCGAGCGTCGGCGGGGCGATGGTGAAGGCCAGCCCCGAATTGGCGAGCTGGGCGGCGACAGCCTTGACTCGATCCGGGTCGTGAGCCAGCGGCGCCGACCATCCCCCAGCCGTCCGTGCCCAGACCAGATCGCAAAGCGACGGCGCGGATTGGGTGTCGGTGTTGAGAACCGTGACCCGCCGTTCGCCCAGTTCTTCACGCAGCGTCGTCGGCGAGCCGTCGGCGACAATCCCGCCCCGATGCATGAGCATAACGCGATCGCAACGGTCCGCTTCATCAATCAGGTGCGTGCTCAGCAGTACGATCCGCCCGCGGTCGGCGTGCTGCTCACGTTCAACCATCTGCAGGAACGCTTCGCGGGCCACCGGATCCAGGCCGACCGTTGGTTCGTCCAGGAGAAGTAGTTTCGGGCGATGCAACATGGCGCGGGCCAGATCCACACGACGCGCCAAACCGCGCGAAAGCGTCTTGACGAGATCTCGACGACGATCCGTCAGCCCCGCTTCCTCCAGCTGCTTCGTGATTCTCGTTTGTGCCTCTCGCCTCGGAATGCCGTAGAGGCATGCCTGGTCGCGCAGATTCTCGTAGACGGTTAAATGAGGATCGAGCCCGTCCGATTGGAAGACCACGCTGACCCTCGGCCGAATGTCCGCCGGACGGCTGGCGCCGAACACCGCGACGGACCCGGCATCGGGCACAAGGATCGAGCAGATGATCTTGATGAGCGTAGACTTGCCGGAGCCGTTGGGGCCGAGGATGGCGACGGTTTGACCCGGGGCGATGTCCAGATCGATCCCGTGCAGGACCTGGCGGGTAGCGCGCCGCCGTCGGCTCGGATAGCTGAAGGATAGCCCGCGAATCACCAGGCCGGCGGTCGCCGTCTCCGTTGCCCGCTGGGACTGCGTTGCCGTCATCAATGCCACGTTGGCAAAGATCGTATCGCGCCGCCGCGGTCTTGGTAAGAAAAGGGGTCGGGAGCTGCTCTGTTGAAGACTCTCGCTCGCTCGCCCATCTGAGGAAAAAAAGGGGACGGATCTATTTTGTGAAAAGGTAGAACGTCCCCTTTTTGCACCGCGACCGCCGCCACCTTCCATGGTGACTTGCAGGCGGTGGTCCTACCCTTCCCGCCAGCTCAAAGCGGAGCTCTTCTACAGGGCACTCCCGGCCCATTTTATGGGAGGACAGGGCCGAAAACGACTCCCGACCCCTTTTATGGGATTGCGGGGTGAGAGGGGGGGAAGGCGTCAAGCAAAAGTAGCAACTGAACATCACCGGCTCGGCCCGCCGGCGTTGACCGTAGGATTCTTCGTCGAACGCCATCGCCATCAGGTACCGCCGGCTGGCGATCAACCCTAAAAAGGGGACAGATCTATTTTGTGAAAAAGTAGAATATCCCCTTTTCGCAGCCCGACCGCCGCCACCATCCGTGGCGACTTGCAGGCGGTGCTCCTACCCTTCACGTCGGCTGAAAGCGGAGCTTTTCTACAAGGCACTCCCGGCCTCCTTTATGGGAGGACGGGGCCGAAAACGACTCCCGACCCCTTTTATGGGAGCTTGGGGTTAGCACCACCAGGGTCGGCCGGGCTGCTCCTGGATGATGACGGCGCCGAGGTAGGCGACGGCCTTCTCCAGACCTTCCTCCAGCGACATCAACGGATCCTCGTGCTCGATGCTCAGGACGTCGTCGTAGCCGTAGCGCCGCAGCATGGAGATGAACGGCTTCCAGAACTCGTCGCCGTGGCCGTAGCCGCAGGTTCGAAACGACCACGAGCGGTGCTTGAGATCGCCGTAGTCCCGGGCGTCGAGGTAGCCGTTGACCGGACCCTGGACCGGATCAAGCTCGGTGTCCTTTGCATGCACGTAGTAGAGCAAACCGGCTTCGCCCAGCTCGCGCGCGGCCAGCACGGGGTCGATGCCCTGCCAGAAGAAATGCGATGGATCGAGATTGGCCCCCAACGGGGTCTTGCCGCGAATCCCCGCCGCTTTCGTGGCCCGCTGCGAAAGTCTGATCAGCGTATCGGGGTTGTAGACGCTGAAGCCTGGGTGCGCCTCCCACGCCACCCGCACCCCGTGCATCTTGCACAGTTTCGCCTGCTGGGCCCAATAGGGCACCAGCACCTCCCCCCACTGGTATTGAACAATCTCGGGGTAATCCGGCGGCCACGCGCAGGTGACCCAGTTAGGCGTCTTGTCGGTCTTGGCCCCGCCGGGGCAGCCGGAGAACGTAATCACCGTCTTCGTGCCAAGCTTGGGGGCAAGTTTCACCGCCGTGACGAACGCCTCGTGATCGTGCTTGGCGTGGGCTCGATTGGGATGCACCGGGTTGCCGTGCACCGCCAGGCCGGACAACGCCAGCTCATGGTCCCGGAGCTTCGCCTTGATCTGCTCCTGCAGTTTGGGCGACGCCAGGACCTTGCGGGGGTCGAAGAACGGCTGGCCGGGATAGCATCCCACCGGCAGCTCGATCGCTTCCAGTCCAAGCTCCGCACAATAAACAAGTGCATCATCCAGCTTCATCCCGGCGAATAGAGCAGCCATGACCCCGAGTTTCATGCTCGACCTCCGCAGAATCTGCAGCAAACGAGGACGTTGGGCATCCAGTAACCAACGGTCCAGCTTCGCCGATCTCGCTGCTGTCGGCAAGGGACCTATTGACCGGGGACGGCCCTATGCGGGAGAATAGCGCCATGCCCAACATGTTCCGGAATATCGCGGTGATCGCTTTAGCCTTGGGCGGGCTCTTGGCGGGGACCGCCTCCCGCGCCACCCCCGGCACCCCCGCCTCCCCCGCCGCCGGGCCGACCGAGCCGGGCGATCGCGTCATCATTCGGGTCGATCGCCACCTGGAGCTTGCCGGCTACGTCGAGGACGAGGACGCGGAGCTGATCGTCATTCGTGATCCAGAGGATCAAGTCCACAGCTTCGTCAAGTCCCGGATCATACGAATCATCCGTCTCGTGGACCCCAAGCCCGGCCAGCGGGGGACGGTGGTTCTGCGCAACGGCCAGACTCGCCAGGGGATTCTCGTCGAGGACACTTTTGAGCACGTGCTGCTGGACCTGGACGGAATGCGCGCCAAGCTCTTGCGTGAGACGGTGGACTACGTGGTGCTCGAGCCCACCTTCCAGCAGCGCTATCAGCAATACAAAGCGGGCATCGCGCCCAACATGCACCAGCAGCATCTGGACCTATGCAGATGGCTGATGCAACAGCGTAAGTACGAGCTGGCCAAGAAGGAGCTGGTCGAACTCCTGCGGAACAAGCCGACGCCACAAGCACAGCGGCTGTTGACGATCGTCCACGCGCAGCTGGCGCTGGCCAAGCCGACGGATCGATCGACGTCGAACCTGGGGACCGACGACCCCACGGCGCCCACCGAGGACGCCGATCGCAAGGCCGGACCCGTGCTCGAAAAGGATTTGCTGCCGACGGAGATTCTCAGTCGTCAGGACGTGAACGCGATCCGGGTCTTCGAGATCGACTTCCACAATCCGCCGCACGTCGTAGTGAGCGCCGACACGATCCGCAAACTGATCGAGGACTACGGGACAAGCAAGCTGATCCCCATCGGCCAGGCGCGGACGGCCCTGTTCCGTGCCGATTCGTTGGAGATCGTCCACTTGATGTTCCAACTGCGGGCGCGGGAGCTGTACGGCGAGATCCGGGTGCAGACCGAGCCCCATTCGCTGAACCTGTTCCGCCGCCGGGTCCACGACAGTTGGCTGATGAACAATTGCGCCACTAGCCGCTGCCACGGCGGCGTTCACGCGGGTCGGTTCTTCCTCCATGGCAAGGCCCACAAGGATGAGCGCGTCCGATATACGAACCTGCTGATCCTGGAACGGCTCGATTTGGATCCCCAATGGCCGCTGATCAACTACGACGAGCCGACGATGTCGCTGATCATCCAATATGCCCTGCCCCGCACCTTGGCCCGCAAGCCCCACCCGGACGTCCCCGGCTGGAAGCCCGTCTTCACCCGGAGCAACCAGAGGCTGCTTCAGGACACGATCCAGTGGATCGAAGCGATGCTCCAGCCCCGGCCGGACTACCCGGTCAGGTACGAGCCGCCCCAACTGCTGGGGACCGGGCCCCAAGATTCACCCGCCGAGGCTCGTGTGCCCCGTTGACCAGACTTGCGGGCCCTACGGAACCGCCTCGACCTGACGATCGAACCTTACGCAGCGGCCGTGCGGCTGATACACTGGCCGGTTCTTCTGTTTCCCCAGTCTCGAGGAAGCTTTATGAGCAATCTGGACCGAGCACTCGTCATTGTGATCTGTTGTCCCCTGGTGGTAGGCGCCCTGTTGAGTAGCGGCTGCGAGGATAGCGCCGCGGCGCGGCGGGCCGAGGTTCAGGCGAACCTGGCCCAGATCAGGCAGGACCTGTGGGAGCCGACGGCGATCGCATTGGATCCCACGCCACAGGAGCGAACCGCCGCCGAGGCAAAGCTCAACAAGCTGCTGACCATGCTCGCCGATACTGACGGCGCCGCCCCCGGCCAGCAGGCCGCAGCCTCGCTTCTGGCCTCGAACGTGCATCGCAAGATCGCCGCCATGACGCTGGCGGAGGTCGCCCGGCTCGAAGCCGAGCAGCGCCGTCGCCGAGACGTCCTACTCGGCCTGATCGACGCCGCCGCCGAACTCAATGCCGTGGCCGGGAGCCTCGAAACCATTGACACAAAGGATCAGCACCAACACCTCGCGGCCAGCCGGCAAAACGCTCACGCTCGCCTCGCGTCCTACGGCGAGGAGATGGCCGCCGCGGATGCGCCGATCGCGGCCCTGACCAACGCCAACCGAGCCGATCAGACGGAGATCGATGACCTGCGCGCCCAAGCCAATCAGTTCATGCGCCAAGCGAACGAACAGGGACCGGCCGCAGGCTACGGCGCGTACGAGCAATCAGTGCAGTTGGACCGCGATGCCGACCACATCCAATTCGATGTCTCCCAGCGCGACCTTGAACTGGAGTTCGCCCTGCGTCCGACCCGGGACCTGGCTCAGACCCGCGCGGGCTATACCCAGTCCCTGATCGGCGCCATCGACGAGTCCAGCGCCGCGATCGATGGCTTGCTTCAGACGTTCGACGACGAGGCCCGCGCCACGAGAAAAACAATCGCCCAGCTTCGGGACGTGATCGTGGCTGAACTCGGCGAGCTGAATCAAGCGCGAACCGACGAGTTGGCGGACGCTTACGAGCGAGCGGCGAAGCAGCTTGGCGCCGCCGCGAACAAGGCCGATGACGCGGCCAGGCTCGGGCAAGGCGAGTCGGTCCAGGCCGCCCGCATCGAAGCGGTCCGCGCCGAGCTGGAACTCGGCCACATGCACTGGTCGGCTGCCCAGGCCTGGCAGGATCATGCCGTTTTGCTGGAGCGCGTCCAAGAGTCCAGCGGCGCACTTGGCAGCGCTTCGATGGTCAGCGCACAAGTCACCGCGGCCCGAACCGCCCAGGCCGATGCTCGCGACAACGCCAAGAACGCCTACACCAGCGCCCAGGGCCAACTCAGTCGGGTCACCGGCCGCGGCGCCGGCCCCCAACTGGAGGCCCTCAAACAGGACGTGCAGACCGCGATCTCCGCCCTCTCCGGCGACGCGCTTGGGTCCTCGCCCGCCAATCCGGACAACTAGGTCCGTCGCCGCGCCGCATCGATCGCCCACGCGCCCGTTCCACTTATGCAAGCTGAACCACACCGCCATCGCTCCGCAGTGCCCCGATGGCTGTTCGTCACCAACGGCCTCTACTACGTCGTGGCCGCGATCGGACTCGGCATCGCTTGTTTCGTCATGCCGAGCTTCCCCAAAATGATCGTTGATAACAACGTCGCGGATATCGACGATCTGCCGACCGCGGTCCGTTGGATGATAGATCACCGCGTCTGGCTCCCGCTGCTGGCGGCGCCCCTCTTGGCGTGCGGCGTGATCCTCACTTGCACCCCAAAGTTCCGCTGGGTGTGGACAATTCTCGGGCTCGTCGGGGCGATGGTCCCCTTGGGCGTGGTCTTGTACTGCTTCATCGCCGCCATGGCCCCGCTGTACGATCCGCCGCCCCTCTAGAAGCCGGACCTGACGATCCCGATTCCATCGGGAGAGGAACGTCCGGGTCCCCCCCACTACCCATGCCCCCACCGCTTCGACACGACCGCTGCCGTACCCCGAACCATCTCGCTCGGCGTCTCATCCTCCGCCAGTGCCTCGACCCGCCCGCGCAGTGAAGCGTGATCCGCTCCCCCCTTCACATTCCCCGCCGCGATCAGTGCATTGCGCTTCATCATCGCCAGTTTCGCTCGCTTCATCGGCGACTTCCTGAACATCGCACGCCTCGCCTCTTCGTCCCACCCCAGCACGGTCAGCAGATCAAAATGCTCACGCCGCGGCGCATAGGCGTCATGCGCCTTGGCCTGGGCGGCGCGGACCGTCGGTTGGTTATGCGGACAAACCTCCTGGCAAACATCGCAGCCGAATATCCAATCACCCATCGCCTCATGAAACTGCTCGCCGATCGAGCTGCGATGCTCGATCGTCAGGTAGCTGATGCACCGTGTCGCATCCACCGACCAGGGGGTGATCGCGCTTGTCGGGCAGGCGTCGATACACCGCGTACAACTTCCACAGGGATCCTGTCCCTCCGCTGACGGTGTCGGCACAAGAGCCAGCGTCGTGATGATCTCGCCCAATAGCAAATAGCTCCCAACGCCCTCCTGGATCAGCAACGTGTGTTTGCCGACCGCGCCCAGCCCAGCCCGCTGCGCGTGCTCCCGCTCCAACACCGCCGCCGTATCGACGCACACACGAAACACTTCGTCCGGAAACTGCTCAGCCAACTCATCCGCAAGCCGATGCAAACGCTTCTTCATTACCACGTGATAATCATCCCCCCGCGCATACCGCGCAATCTTTCCTGTCCCCTTCACCTCTTCTTCCCCTCCCTCGATGCCTTGATGCCTCGATCCCTCGATGCCTTCCCCCCAATACCGATCCGCGACACAAATAATCGACTTCGCCCCCGCCCCCGGAAGCATGGTCCGGACGTCCAACCGCTTCTCGACATTCTGCGCAAGGTACGCCATCTCCCCATGCTTGCCCGCCTCTATCCAATCGCGATATTGCCGTTCATAGCGCGTCGGCCCTCCCGGCGCCACCCCCGCCAGCGCGAACCCCAACGCTCGGCAACGCCCAAGCACTTGCTGCGTCAATTGTGGTGAATCGTTTGTAGACATTACTCGCTCGATCAAGTCTATCCTAGCGAACTATGCAACTCGGCGTGTTTTGTTGCTTCAAGCAGAGTTCTGCTATTATGATCAAAGCAACCCACCTGGATGAGGGGCTAGAAATGTCGAATCTTAGATCAATCGTTTTACGCGGCAGCAATTTGTTGTTTATTGCGATCGTTCTATCGCTGAATGCTTGCGGCAATAGCGAACCCGAAGATACCGCAGCGCAAACACCAACCGTCGATCCGCGATTTGCAAGAGCGGACACGCTGGTCGATTACTTCAATTCGCTACCCAGTCTCGGCAACAATGCCGGCCCGGCCTTCGTTGAACTGCTTTACGCAGAGACGCCCTTTCAGGAGCAGTTTCTGAACAATCTGCGTGTCGGCATTGACCTGCACTGGGCGGAAGTGGCGATGCATGAACGATTCGGAACCACGCTGCGAGAAGGCGGCGAAGGAAATTACTTCCAACGTCCTATACAAACGCGCGGTAGCGCCCCTTCGGTCGATGGTTTGCGCGCTACTGCTGATTTTGTCGCTGGCGAGAAGCGCAGACGTGATGCATTGCACTTAGTCAAAGTCGGTGACCGTTGGTGGATATCTTGCTACACATTTGAATACTCGATGAGCGATCGTGACAAAGCAGAAGAAGCTGAACTTGCACCAATGCACGAGGCGATGGCAGCGGCAGGTCGCGCAGTTGCGCCGCGGCTTCGGGCCGGTGAATTCGCGACTGTAGACGATGCACGAGCTGCCTTTAAACAGGCGTTGATTCAATATTCGCTCGAAAACCCGAACATTCGCCGCGGCAAGTAAAGGCCGGTCGCGAAGAGCGCGGGGCAAGCCCCGCGGCTAAATACGTTTGCGTCCCTTCTTGCCTTCTGGCTTGCTCCTAGCCCACCCGCTCCAACTTCGCGTATTCCAAAATCAATGTCTTCGTCCCCACCGTCGGAAACTCGACGCGCGCTTTGGACCCCATCACCTGCGGCATCACCGCCTCCACTCGACCAAGGCCGAACTTCGGATGACGCACCACGCACCCCACGGGAAACTCGCCACACGGCGCCGTGCCGTCAAGCCGCCCAAGGGGCATGTCGTCATCACCATCCAAGTCCCCCAAAGCATCTGACTGATCCGAATACACAATCGACTCACTGGGCAGCTCCGTCAGGAACCGACTTTCCATCGTGGGCTCGCGCAGCCCTCGGTGCGTGCGCACCGCCGCCCGGCTCAACTGCAAGTGCCGTTTGGCCCGCGTGATGCCGACAAAACACAGCCGACGTTCCTCCTCCAACTCCATCTCGTTGCCCGCAGCGCGGGTGTGCGGCAAGAGATTCTCCTCCAGCCCCACCATTGCCACCGCTGTATATTCAAGCCCCTTCGCGGCATGCAGTGTCATCAGCGTCACCGTTCCACTTTCAGGATCAATCGCATCCGCATCACTCACCAGCGCCACTGACTCCAGAAATGCCGTCAATCCCGCCAACTGTGTTGTGTCAGCCTGCGCCTCTTCATCGATATCGATCGGCTGCGCAACGAACTGCGTGGCTGCGCTGATGAGCTCCGCCAGGTTTTCCAAGCGTTCTCGATCCTCTTCTGATTTGGAGTCACGATACGCCGCCTCCAATCCGGACTCCCGAATAATCCGCTCCACCAGCCCACCCAGTGAACTCGATTCCAACAGACTCGATTGCGAACCCCCCGCCGCCGCCCTGCGCCAACCCTCCACAAGCGTCACGAACCGCCCGATCGCCCCCGCCGCCCGCGTGGTCAGCCCCGACACTTCACCCGCCCGCTTCAACGCCTCGAACAGACGCAACTGCTGGTTGTAACCAAACAGCTCGACCTTCGTCAGCGTCGTCTTGCCGATGCCGCGCGTCGGCGTGTTGATGATCCGCCGCAGCGACACCTCGTCGTTTGGATTCACGATCAGCCGCAGGTACGCCAGCGCATCCTTCACTTCTTTGCGATCGTAAAAGGCCGTGCCGCGCGCAATCACATACGGGATCTGCGCCGCGAGCAGCGCCTCTTCCAGCACACGACTCAAGGCGTTGATCCGGTACAACACCGCCATCTCTTTCCAGGGCAACTCATCATCATCGCGCAAACGCCCCAAGTAATCGGCGACCAGCGCCGCTTCGTGCTGCTCGTTACGACACATGACGACCGTCGGCTTCGCGCCGTCTTCCAATTCGGTGTGGAGGTGCTTGTGCTTGCGGCGACGATTGTTCTGGATCAACCCCGCTGCGGTATCCACGATGTGCCCGGTGCTGCGGAAGTTCTGCCCCAACGCAACAACCACCGCGTTGGGAAAATGTTCTTCGAATTCGAGAATGTTGGCGATATCCGCACCTCGCCAACCGTAAATCGATTGATCCGGATCACCGACCACGCAAATATTCTGATGCGCCGACGCCAGGGTATGGGCGATCACGAACTGCGCATGGTTTGTGTCCTGGTATTCATCGATCAGCAGGTATTGATAGCGCTGCTGGAACCGTTCGCGCACTTCTTGTGAGTCGCGTAGCAGCCGAGCCATGCGCAGCAGCAGATCGTCGAAGTCCAGCGCGTCGTTGGTCTGCAATAGGCGCTCGTAGATGCGATAGATCTTTGCGATGCTTCGGGTGTAGAAGTCGTCAGCCTCGGCCGCGTAGGCGTCAGCGTCCAATAACTTGTTCTTCGCGCTGCTGATTGCCGCGGCGACGGAGCCGGGCGTCCAGTTCTTGGAGCTCAGCCCCGCCTCGACGATCGATTGTTTGATCGCGTCGCGCTGGTCGGCGCTGTCGTAGATTGAATAGTTCGGCGCAAGGGCAGCGAATTCAGCAAAGCGGCGCAACTGACGTGCACAAAACGAATGGAACGTTGCTACCGTCGGAGCGCGGAGATCCTCGGCGACACCGCCGAGCAACGCAAAGACGCGCTCGCGCATTTCGCCCGCGGCCTTGTTGGTGAACGTCAACGCAAGAATCTGCCACGGCTGGACCCCGTGCGCGATCAGATGCGCAATGCGACGCGTGACCACCGTGGTCTTTCCCGACCCGGGTCCGGCCAGCACAAGTAACGGACCGTCGCGATGGCGCACCGCAGCGCACTGCGGTTCCGTCAAATCAGCCAGTAGTTCTGAAACCTCCGTCCTCATCGCGTGAGTCTACGCCCTCCAACAACTCAATCTCACACCGCCAGGCGCTCGCCGTTTCTATGGGCCCCACCGCCCAATGCGGGACTGCCGGCACCGGATTTCGGTCCGCCGCTCGCGCGTCTCGTCCCGACTCCATCGGGGGCTTCGCGACACCTTCAACCGGCCCCTGAGGCTCAAATCCCACCCAAATACAAGATATAGAAGATTTCCCCGCCAAGTGGGTAAAAACCCCATCCCCTGGTGGATTTCGAGGCAAATCACCTCTCGCTAAGCGCCTGTCGCTGCGTCACTTACAACTGTTCCTCAAAAACTCAACATTATGGGGCCTCGGTACTTGCACACCCAAGATGTAGTAGTAGTATGGCCTGCCGTGCCGATATTCGTGGTGGACTGAGCGTGGCGCCGGCACATGGGCGAAGTGAGGCCATGAGGGGAGACGGATCGCTGAAATCGACCCGCCTGGCCGAGCCGACCAAAGCCCTGCCGTGGCCTGCTCAGATCCGATGTTCGGCTGATGTGGGAAGCGTGACAGTTCCTCGGCGCGAGCCAGGAAGGAAACCAAGATCGCACCCCGTGACCGAGGGTGCTTTGACGTCTGCGGTGGGAGTGATTGAGTGATGGCCGTCCTCTGTGACACGCAAATACGCGAACTCGTCGGCATCGAGCCGTTCGAGACGAACGGCAAGCGGCCGGGGCGGGTCTCCTTCGGCCTGTCCAGTTACGGCTACGACGTTCGCGTGGGCACGCTGTTCAAAGTCTTCATCAACGTTTCCCCCGACGGCGGCCAGGCCATCGTCGATCCCAAGCACTTCAGCGACGACATGTTCATCACCATCGACACCGCCGAAACCGGCCGCGACCACATCGTGATCCCGCCCAACTCGTTCGCGCTGGGCGAGACGATCGAGACGATCAAGGTGCCGCGCGACGTGTTGGCGATCTGCGTGGGTAAATCGACGTACGCCCGCTGCGGGATCATCGTGAACGTGACGCCGTTGGAGCCGGAGTGGCGCGGCAAGGTGACGATGGAGATTTCCAACACGACACCGTTGCCCGCCAAGATCTACGCCAACGAAGGCATCGCCCAGATCATCTTCATGAAAGCGGACCGCATCTGCGCTGTGAGCTACGCCGACAAAGGCGGCAAGTATCAGGATCAAGCGGGATTGACGTTACCAATGGTGGATTGAGAGGAAGGCATTTGGCACTAGGCACTTGGCATTAGCGGGATTGTGTTTGGGGGTTGACATCGTGAGTTCGGAGATTCAATCGTACAGGGATCTGGTCGCGTGGCAGAAAGCATTCAAACTAGGTCTGACGATCTACCGCTTGACAAAGCAGTTTCCGGACGAGGAGCGCTTTGGGCTCATCAGTCAGTTGCGCCGCGCGTCAGTCAGCGTGCCCAGCAACATTGCCGAGGGGTACGGACGTCAAAGCAGAAACGAATATGTGCGATTTCTGAAAATCGCACGAGGCTCGCTCTATGAGATTGACACACAGTTGCTATTCGCAGTTGAACTCCAATATGTGTCACAAGAGACGTATGACCAGACAAAATCATTGCTCGACGAGTGCAGCCGCGTACTCGGCGGTCTCATCCGCAGTCTCTCCCCCTAGTGCCAAATGCCTAGTGCCTAGTGCCTTCATCCTCCCAGCTACGGACGGCTGAGGATTTACAAACATAGAACCCCTCGAAAACACGGACGTTAAGGCAATACATAAATGAAAATTACTCGCCGATTCACGACCCCCGGAAGTAACGTCTACGAGACGGTCAAGTGGGAGAAGCGCACCAGTCGCATCACCGATGCGGATGGCCGTGTCGTCTTTGAGATGACTGATGCCCAAATCCCAGCAACATGGAGTCAGCTGGCCACGGACATCATGGTCAGCAAGTACTTCCGCCGGGCGGGCGTGCCGCAAATCAATGACGACGGCACACCCAAGCTCGACCCCGAAACGGGCAACGTCCGTACCGGCCCAGAAACATCGGCGAAGCAGGTCATACGCAGACTGGCGGGGTGTTGGCGGCACTGGGGCGAGGCGCACGGCTACTTCGACACCACCGATGACGCCAACGCGTTCGAGGATGAGCTGGCGTACATGATGCTGCACCAGATGTGCGCACCCAACAGCCCGCAGTGGTTCAACACAGGTCTGAACTGGGCCTACGGGATCCACGGCCCGGCCCAGGGGCATTGGTACGCCGACGCCGACACGGGCGAAGTGAAGCTGGCGCCAGATGCGTACAGCCATCCGCAGCCGCACGCGTGTTTTATTCAGTCGATCAAGGATGATCTTGTCAACGAAGGCGGGATCATGGACCTGTGGGTGCGCGAAGCGAGGCTGTTCAAGTACGGCTCAGGCACGGGGACGAACTTCTCGACACTTCGCGGCGAAGACGAAGCGCTATCCGGCGGAGGAAAAAGCTCGGGGCTGATGAGTTGGCTTCGCATCGGCGATCGCGCGGCGGGGGCGATCAAGTCCGGCGGCACCACACGCCGGGCGGCGAAGATGGTTTGCCTTGATGCCGACCACCCCGATATCGAGCCGTTCGTCAACTGGAAGGTGCGTGAAGAGCTGAAGGTCGCGGCGATGGTCGAAGGACTCAAGCACCTTCCCAAGGCGCAACGGGAGCTTGCGAAAAAGCTCGGCCTCGAGCTGAGTTACGATTTCAACGGCGAGGCGTACTACACCGTTTCGGGTCAGAACTCCAATAACTCCGTGCGCTTGACTGATTCGTTCCTCGAAGCGGTCGAAGCGGACGGCGATTGGGAGCTGATTCGTCGAACGGATGGCGAAGTCGCCAAGACGATGAAGGCTCGCGATCTGTGGGAGCAGATTTGCTTCGCCGCCTGGCGGTGTGCCGATCCGGGCTTGCAATACGACTCGACGATCAACGATTGGCACACCTGCCCGGCAAGTGGGCGCATCAACGCCAGCAATCCGTGCAGTGAATATATGTTCCTGGACAACACGGCTTGCAATCTCGCATCGATCAACTTGATCAAGTTCTTCGATGCAGAATCGCGCACGGTTGACTTGGACGGCTTG
>JAZFYE010000140.1:0-15810 GCA_036475395.1 Phycisphaerales bacterium | reverse complement strand
GCGCGTAGTAGCCGGTGAACAGCACGATGCCCCGGCCGTTGTACCCGACCGATTCATAGACATCGAACATCCGCTGGAGGTCGGCAACGAACGCCGGCTCGTCGTACGAGTTCGCCAGCAGATCGTACAGCGCGCTAAGGCTGGCCCGGGCGTGTTCGTGCGTGATCTGCTCAAAGGGAAAGAACTGACGGCTGGAGGGGGCCGCGAACCATGCCAGGCTCTGCTCGATCGCCGCCAGCAGCGTGGAATCATGGTTGGCATAGGCCGCCGCCAGATCGGGCAGCCGCCTGGGGTCGGTGATCAGGCTTAGGGCGCTCGCGCCATCTGAGAGCGCCCGGGCGTAATCCGGTTTCGGCTCCACCGGGATCTGCGCGACTTGCTTGGTTGCGCAGCCGCTCAACGTGCAAAGAACGACACAAACTGCAACGGCTTTGAAGCGCATCATGATGTGGGCCAACCCTTCTTCAATACGATGGTTGTGATGACTGAAGTTACGAATCTCGCTGATTCCATTGGCGAGTATCGGATCAACCTCCCGCGGGTCATTGACAATCGCAACGGTCTGGGCGGGCCGGCTCGACGGGGTCGATTGGCGTGAAGCTCAGCCACGCCTCGGCTATCAGCCGCTGGGGCCCGATTGCAGATGACGCGGCTGGGAAAACGATCGCCCCAGGTCCTTTGGTTTTGCCAAACTGCCTCAAATCACGCAATATCCGCCAGATCGGTCCGCGTCTTGGCCGAAGAGATCACTAGCCGTGATCGTGCCCTACAATGGCGTAATTGGGAGCAGGACCGCTCCTTTTAGAGGACGATGCGATGACGACATTCGGCTTGCTTGGTGAGCGCTTGCTCGCGTTCGGGTTGCCCGGCGGATATGAATGGATTGTCCTGCTGGTGCTGGGATTGTTGATCTTCGGCCGGCGGCTCCCTGAGGTTGGCCGCAGCTTGGGGCGGGGGATCGTCGAGTTCAAGCGCGGCATCAAGGGCATCGACGACGAGATCGACCAGGAGTCGTCCAAGCCCTCGGGCAAGTTGACGGAATGGCCGAAGCAGTCGCTGGAGGCAGCGGCTCGGGAAGAGGGATCCGCCGGCTCGGCCGGTGAGGTGGAAAAAGTCGTCAGCACTCAGAAGTCGGATGGCGATTCTTCCGGCTGAAAGCCCGCTTCATAGCATCCCAACAATTCACGCCGTCCATGCCTCAGCCCTGGCAGCTGCGGCCGATCGTACTATGGGGCTATGAGCCGCCGTCCCGAAATCAGTCCCGCCCGAGGTTCCGGCGCACCGGTCGTGTTTGCCGATCGGTTGCTCACGGAGTCCGTTCGAGCATTGGAGCAGGACGGCGCCGCCGCCATCGACGAGCCGCAGGCCGAAGCGTCGGCGATCGAGTCCGGCGGGGGGTTCGAGCAGCGCCTGGTCGCGCGGGCCGGGGCCTTGACCATGGCGGGGGAGCTTCGAGCGTCCCTCCGGCGCGTCGATCGTACGGCGGCCACGGTCGTCGCCGTGCTCATGTTGCTGGCCCTGGCGGCTGGGGCTGGCGCGGCCCGGGCGGCCCTGGCCGACCAACCTGTCAACGTCTTCTGGGCGCTGGGTGGGCTGCTCGGTATCCAGACATTGCTGTTGTTCGCATGGGTCGTGCTGATGGTCAACAGACCGGCCGGACTGATGGGAGTGTCGCTGGGTGGGGTGGCGCTGGCGTTGGGGCGACGCCTGGCCGGTCGCTGGCATAAGGGGGCCGTGAACGCGGCGGCCATCCACGCCACCGCCGGTGTCTTCAGCCGCGGGCCCATCGGGCGGTGGACGGTTGGTTCGATCAGCCACGGCTTGTGGGGTGCCTTCAACGCCGCTTGTCTGCTGCTGATCGTTCTCATGCTTAGCGCGCAACATTACCGGTTCGTCTGGGAGACGACGATCCTCTCCGCCGACACCTACACCCATCTGACGCAAACACTCGCCTGGGCGCCGGGAAAGCTCGGTTTCCCCACACCTTCGCCCCAACAGATCGCTGACAGCGAGGGCGCGCTTGCACCGGACACCACCGAAGCGACGCGGCACGCGTGGTCCGGACTGCTGGTGGGAAGTCTCGTCATCTATGGAATGGCGCCACGGTTCTTGTTGCTGGGGCTGTGTCTTTACCGTCTGCGCCGCGCGAAGAGTCGGTGGCGCTTGGATACCTCACAGCCGGGCTATCTGCGTTTGCAAGCGCGGTTGATGCCGCCCTCGGCGTCGCTGGGCATCGTTGATGACGATCGTGCAGCACGTTCGATGCCCCCGGCGACGGTTATGTCCACCTCGGCGCCGAGCGCCCAGCGCGATGTTGGTCCTCCCGCTGTCCTGGGTTTAGAAATCGGCACACCACCGGCAACGTGGCCGCCGCCCGTCGATGCCGTTTCCTGGAACGACCTGGGATTCGTTGACGATCGCAACGATCGGCGTCGCGTGCTGGATGAACTGGAGGCGTCCACCACACAACCGCAAATCATGGTCATCGTGACGGCCCTGACGACTACGCCTGATCGCGGTATTAGCGCGTTTGTCAAACAAGTTCAGATCGCCGCCGGCTGTCTCGTTGGCTTGCTCCTTACGGGCGGTCAGGCGCTGCGCGTTCGAGGGGAGGCCCAACAGCTGCGAAGTCGCGTTGAAGATTGGCGCGCGTTGGCGGCGGGAGCGGGCGTGCCTGACCAGCGCGTCGTCGAAGTGGATCTGGATCATTTGACCCAAACGAGTCTCGTCAAGCTCGCCGATCTTGTCGGAGCGCCACCTCAAAGTCCCGCGCCGCGGCGTGTCGAAGCGGCGTTCGACCTGATTCTCGATCACTATCGACACTGGCCGGCATCACCGACGGTGAAAGAACAGGCCCAGCTGCACCGAGCGATCGGCGCACTGTATCGCGCTGAGCATGACGCCTGGCGGACTTTTCTGCGCGCCCCGGTCGATCTGACCGGCGACGTCGCAGCGCCGCTTCGCGCCGGCGCGCAGCGCGTGACAAGCCTTTTGCCGCCACGGCTTCGCGTCGACGCCCGCTGGATGGCGTGCGGCGCGCTGGCCGGGGCGCTTGGATGCGTTGCCGCCGCGACGCTGCTCTCACCGGTCGCCATCGCCGGCTTGCCGATGTGGACCGCGATCGGCGCCGCCGTCGCAACGGCGACTAGAGCGGTAAAGTCGGTGGACACCGAGGCCGCGGACGGTGAAACAACGGATTCGGCTGTGCGAGGGAATGCCCTTCGGGCGGCTGCGCTCTTTGCGCTTTTGTTGGAGCTGCAAGGCCGTGATGAGGTCGCCATTACCCGCATCCTCGATCAAGTGATCGCGGAGGACGCTGCCATTGACGTTGATGCGCTTGACGCCGCGCGACGGTGGCTCGACGACGTGCGCCACCGCTTGGACCTGGCGCTGGCGAAGGAGGCGCCGCTGTGAGCGACCCCGTGCTAACCGTCGCCGTCGTCGGGCACACCAACACCGGCAAGACTTCGCTTATGAGAACATTGATGCGCGACGCCGGCTTCGGCGAGATCTCCGATCACCCTGCCACCACGCGACACGTCGAGGGCGCGGCCGTACTTGCAAACGGTCGCAAGGTGATGGCGCTCTACGATACGCCTGGTCTTGAAGATTCCATCGGGCTTCTGGAGCATCTTGACGGTCTGGCCAGCGGTCGGCGTGCCGATGGTATCGAGCTTGTGAAACAATTCCTGGACAGCCCGCAAGCCGAATCCGACTTTGCCCAAGAAGCCAAGGCACTTCGTCAAGTTCTGGTCAGCGACGTCGCGCTGTACGTAATCGATGCCCGCGATCGTGTGCTGGGCAAGCACCGTGACGAGTTGGAGATCCTTGGGCGCTGCGCCACGCCGATCGTGCCGGTGCTGAACTTCACGGCTTTCGACGATGCGAAGGTGAGTCTGTGGCGTGAGCATTTGTCCCGCGCGAACATGCATGCCGTGGCCGAGTTCGACACCGTGGTGTTCGATGAGGTCTGCGAGCAACGGCTGTATGAGAAGATGCGAACGCTGCTCGATGCGCACGAGGCCACGATCAATTCGCTGATCGAGGATCGACGCCGCCAGCGGGCAGCGCTCATCAAGGCCTCCGCCGATCTCGTCTCCGATCTGCTGATCGACGCCGCCGCTTACGCGATGTTTGTGCTGATGGGCGAGTCAAGCCAAGCTGAGGCCGCGCTCGAAAGGCTTCGCAATGACGTGTGCGCTCGCGAGCAGCGGTGCGTGGATCAACTCCTGGAATTGCATCGATTCAGTTCGGGCGATTGCGATTCCGAGGCGATTCCGATCGAGGACGGGAAGTGGGGGCTGGATCTGTTTGCGCCCGAAGCGCTCAAGCAGTTTGGGATCAAGGCAGGCGGCGGGGCGGCGACAGGGGCGGCGATCGGATTCGTGGTGGAGATGATGACGGCCGGGGCGAGTCTTGGCGCACTGACCGCGATCGGCGCAGCGATCGGTGGAGTGATCGGGGCTGGACGATCGCATGGCCGGCGCCTGATGCGCCGCGCCCAAGGTGAGACTGAGTTGCGCATCGATGATGCGACAGTGCGCCTCCTGGCTACGCGCCAAATCATGCTGATCCGCGCCTTGCTGCGGCGCGGGCATGCCGCGCAACAGCCGCTGTCGATGCCCCAACCGCGTCGATGGAATCTGCCCAAGGTGTCGGCTCCGAAGCTCCCCTTGACTTTGCAGCAGGCGCGGAACCGGCTCACTTGGTCGCGGATCGCGAGCGCCGGTTCCGCCCGGCATCGCCCGTTCGAGCCGGCTCGCCAAGAGGCGCTCAGCTCGCTGGCGAAGCGCGTTGGTGAGATCATTCAACGCCCAGCCGATGCTGCGATCCAGTTCCCCTGACCAGCCCCGCCGACCGCCGCGCGGAGCGTGATGGGATATACTCAGCCCGCCCGGGCGATTAGCTCAGTTGGCTAGAGCGCGCGGATCACACCCGCGAGGTCACAGGTTCGAGTCCTGTATCGCCCACTTCGATAACTCGTGCCGAATACGTCTGTTAACCAGCACGTCGCCACGCCCTGATAACGGCCTGTTCCTGAGACGGTGACTCGACTGAGGCGATTCGCCGTGGACCGGTGTTCCCCCGGTGTTATCGCGCGCCGTTTTTGGGTGTCGGATAATGTCGGTTGGCAGCCCCTTGCGTCTTTTTATGGCATAGAAATACCCCGCACCCTCGTTCTCGCATGTCTGAGGATGTGCGGGTTGGCCTCGGTTCTACGGACACGGCCCCCAGTTGACGAGGAGGGCGAGGAGGTCGGATGCGCCCACGGTGCCGTTGCCGTCGAAGTCGGCTGGATGGCCCTTATTCGGTCCCCATGCCACGAGCAATGACAGCAGGTCGGACGCGCCGACGTTGCCGTTACTGTCGAGATCCCAGGGGCAGAGGATGGTGCCCTCCACGAGTGTGACTGTCGCTCCCGCCTTTGCATTCGCGAACTGCTCGACCAGGCCTGATGGCCAGATCACCGTGATCTCGTCCGTCATCGGCGCCTTACCCAGGCCGAAAGACAGGACCTTGGAGTCGGTCGACAGGAGACTGGTGCCCGCGAACACCTCCTTGGCCTGCGTTACGCCGTTGGCGGTCACCAGCACGCGCGCCCCGATCGCGTCCCGGTTACTGATAGTTCCGGTCAAACGCAGCTTGACCCAGTTGTTGTCGTTGCCGAGGTTGTGCAGAAGCACGGGTGTTCCGAGATCACCCGGGATTGTCTCGACCATGACCAGAATGTCGTTGAAACCGTCGTTGTCGTAGTCACCATATGCGACCCCGGAGGTGTATCGATTCTCCAGATTGACCGGCATGTGCTCGGTGAAGTTGGAAAAGGTACCATCCCCGTCATTGAAGAGCATCGTGCCTTGATTGCCGACGCCGGGACCGATGATGTTGAAGTTCCAGCCCACGAGCGCTCCGGTGAAGAAGAGGTCGGCCCAGCTGTCATTGTCGAAGTCCGTGAAGCTGCATCCCCACGCAAAACGGTGAACGCCGACCCCTGCCGCCACGCCGATATTGGTCATGCTCCCGTCGCCGTTGTTCCGCAACAGCGCGTGCCAGAGTCCGTTCAGCAGGCCGGTGTTTGTGGAGAAGACATCCAGATCACCATCGTTGTCATGATCTGCCATCGACAGACCCATCCACAGCCCGGGCACGTTGGTTCCGGCCGACTGCGTCAGATCCGTGAAGGTCAAGTCGCCGTTGTTTCGATGAAGCTCGATCGGCGTCGCCGCGAGATTCTTGTCGTTGCAGTTGGCGATGAAGAGATCAGGAAAGCCGTCGGTGTCGTAATCGAGGAATGATGCTGCGCACGCCCCCAGGCTCGTGTCGACGCCTGAGCTGGCGCTGATGTTGGTGAAAGTGAGGTCACCATTGTTGAGCCAAAGCTCATTTTTGTGGTTGACCTGCAGGAAGAGGCTGCCCGGCGCCCCTATGAAGATGTCCAGATCGCCATCCAGGTCGATATCCGCCACTGCAGGGTCGAGCGCGGTTGGAGGCGAGACGAGCCCCGTTGCTTCGGTAATGTCTGAGAAAGTTCCATCGCCGTTGTTGTGATAGAACTTCAGTGGCATTTGCTTGGAGCCGTACAGGCTGCCGCCTTCACCGGTAAGGAACAGATCCTGCCATCCATCGTTGTCAAAGTCAGCCGCGATAACCCCGGAATTGCCGAGCCCGTTTTCGACGCCCGCCTCGGCCGCGACATTGTCAAACGTACCATCCCCGTTGTTTCGGAACAGCCCGTTGGTTTGTGTCTTGCCATTGGTGAGGAACAGATCCAGCCAACCGTCGTTGTTGTAATCGAACCACGCGGCACCGGCCAGGCCATCGCCTTCGAACTCGCTGCTTCGATGAACGAAGTCGATCAACCCCGAGACATCCTCGAACAGAACGGGCGGGTCCTGCCCCCGCACGTCGTTTGCAAGAAACACTATCACGATTACAGTGGCGACTTCTCTGAGAGGACGCCCGACACGGCCATCGACGATACTTGCCATCACAGGTCTCCTTATCTGCGGTCCGAAAACGCCTTCACGGGGCTGGTGCCGGACGCTGCAGGGTCACTTCAGCATGTCACGCCTTCCATTTCGAAGATATGCCATCTCGTTGACGCTGGACTAGAACCCGCAGGGCCCGGGCGCAGAAGCCAGGAGTAATGCGGCCGAATCGTCAATTTCTGCCGAGAATTCTGAGTGTTTTGAGTTCTTCCAGCCTGACGAATGTCGCGGCCGATCCGGGCGTGTATTCGGTTAGGGCATGTCAGTCTTGCTGTGGCTTGCTCGAATTCGATCTGCAATCGCCCGCTGCCCGCCGATCACATCCCGAGCCCGCTCACTTCTCGTAAAGCGAAGCGACTCAGCAAACTACACACACCCCAGGCCCCGGCAAGGTGTCTGGGGTTTTTCGGGCGCTTTCGATCGATCAATGGGAGTCACGGACACGGCCCCCAGTTGGCGAGGAGGGCGAGGAGGTCGGATGCGCCGACGGTGCCGTTGCCGTCGAAGTCGGCGGGGCAGTCCGCCTTCGGCGGACACGGCCCCCAACTTACGAGCAGTGAGAGCAGATCGGATGCGCCGACGCTGCCGTTGTCATCGAGATCGGCGGGACAGACGGCATACTCAAAGAGGTTCAGCCAAAGCGTCTGGTTGTCAAGGTCGTTGAGCATATCGTTATCGAACGTGTTGAAATCTGAAAGAAAGACAATTTCGCCGGCACCGAGTTCCATGAACCCGATCGAGACCGGCCCGACCTGCCAGGTCGCCAGTTCCCGGAACGCTGGGTTCTTCGAATGAAGATTGTCGTTGATCGCGGCGCCGGTGATCGCTTCGACAACACCTTCGGGTCCGTCGGTGATCGGATTATCGAAGTCTATGACATTCGCCTGGTGTAGACCGTTGACGAACGAGTCGCCATAAATGACGCCAAAGTGTTCGGCAATTGGCGCCAACTCCGCTACCCACATGCCGTAATCACCGGGGAGGACCAGACGACCGCCGCCGATGACGAACTGCTCAAGCGCCTCTATCTCAGGCTGGGTGATTTGCAGCTCGTCGTAAGCGGGCGAGACGTAAACCACATCAGCGCCAGCCAATGTCTCGGCGGTGAACTCCGGAACCACAACGACATCGTGATTATCAATGATCAGATTGTGTGCGATGTTCTGTTGACTGTGCTGACTGAGCAGCCAGAGGCTAAAGAACGCTCGTTCCTCGACCTGCGTAACGACGACCGAAGCGCCGGCCACTGATGACCAGACCAAGGCCGCACTCATGCAGAGGATTTGAAGGAGATTGGTGAAGGATCGCATTGTTGTAGACTCCGTAACGGGCTATCCAAACGGGCCGGGGCATTCTCCCATATTCAGCCTCACCGGCACACCCTGTACCTGTGATACCAACCAGTCCACCGCCTGGCAGCTTCCCAGGAATCTGCCAATAGGGCCTCCGGAAGGCGGGACCTGTGACAGCGTCGCCGTCTCGAAACGCCTCATGAGGTTGGTGGCGGTCGTGCTCGCGTGGCGTTGTTGTGCTGAAGAGCGCCTGTTGACGATCGACCCGCTGTGGGCGGCCCGGCTCAACAGGTCCGAACTTCCTATCCCTGCCCTCCCGAGCCGTTTCGACGTTTCCTATCCCGTGCCCAATGCCAGGTCCCCTCTTCTCCCCCTCGATGCCTCTGTATTCGACGCGCTCGCCTGCGGCTCGCGGCTAAACGGCGCCGTTGGGCAACGGATCGTCGATTGTGTTCGAAGGCGTCCGCGGGTTACTCCCGATGAAATCGGGACGGATATCTTGATGCCATGATGCCTTGATGCCATGATACCGTCTTCTTACGGACACGGCCCCCAATTGACGAGGAGGGCGAGGAGGTCGGACGCGCCGACGGAGCCGTCGAGGTCGAGGTCAGCTAGACAGCATCCCTTTGCGCATGCACCCCAGCTAACCAGGAGCCCGAGTAGATCGGCTGCGCCTACAGTATCATCACTGTTCAAATCGGCAAAAGTGACTTGGTCAGCTGGATCGAACTGGTACTCGTAGGCACCCATGTCCACGACGACAGGAACACCGCAGCCGGGATCGAAGTCTACTTCGTCAGCGTTGAAGCGTCGGTTGCCGTCCAGATCAACGGGAAACAGCTCACACAAGATGCCGTCCTCGTCGTAGTCGTTCTCGTCGATCGGCACGCCCCAGTTGTTCCCGGCGTCGATGCAGGGTGAATCGGGTGACAGTCGAAGGTTGCCGTTCTCGGGATCGACGAACAACGGGTCGGCGTCGATATTACCAGGGCCCCACGTCAGCGTAAAGCCTCGCTCGACATACACGTCTGCCTCACCGCCTTGCACATCGCTAAATGTCACTGTCACATCCGCGGGCTGATTTCCGTTGAGGGCGATCTGAGGTCCGAGCGCGGCAGTGTTGCCCCAGAATATGCAGTTTTGGAGTAGGCTGAGACCGATCGGACCAACAATGTCGGTTCCGGCCGCATACGCCCCGCCGATCTGCGCAGCGTTCCCAACGAACAAACAGTTGATGATGGTGGGGCTGGACCCCGTATTCCCGGATCGTATCGCTCCGCCGAAATCGCCGGCTGTGTTGTTGATGAAGCTGCAATTGATCAGCACCGGATGACAATCCTGCCGAATACCGAACGCACCACCGACATGGCCGCACACATTTCCCACAAATCGGCAGTTTACAACCGTTGGTGAGCAACTGAAGATGTTGTAGACACCGGCGCCGTTTCCGTTGGCGATGTTGTCGGTGAATGTGCAGTCGATCAACATGGGGTGTGAATTTTGCTGATTGCGCATCCCTCCTCCGTCATCGAAGGCGAAGTTTCCTGTGAACGTGCAGTCGCTCACCGTTGGGTTGCTGTTTCTAAAGTTCGCCATTCCTCCTCCGTTACAACCCGCTGCGTTATCGCTGAACGTGCAGTTGGTCACCGTCGGGCTGCTGTTGGTGTTCCGCATCCCAGCGCCTGACTGACTAGCCGAGTTCCCAACGAACGTGCAATTGCGGATGGTGGGGCTGCTAGATTCACACAAGATCGCGCCGCCGATCGTTGCGGATCCGTTCTGAATAGTGAACCCATCGACGATGGTTTGGTCATTCTCGCCGGAATGGAAATGGAAGCCCCGGGCGGACTGTCCGCAGTCGATGATGCAGTTGTCAGGTCCATTCTCGCTGCGCACGATAATTAGCTTGCCGGCAAAGTCGAGGTCGCGGTTGCCACCACCCATGTAAGTGCCATCCGCGACGACAACCTCATCGCCGTTGACTGCCGCGTCGATCGCAGCCTGGATGGTCGGGAAGTCGCCGGGGACGTGGAGTATGTCGGTCGCGGCGAGGTCTGTCCCGCCAATGAGCCATAAACCAATCGCAGCGACCGCCGGGACTGTGAAGCTCGACTTGAACCACATGGCTGAACCTCCCTGAAGGTAACGGCCGCACAGTGGTGCCCGCCCGCCGTCCATGGCCGCCCCCGGAGACAGGCGCCCCCATGCAGCCGAACGAGAACAGTGTACCACAGCAAGGTCGTATTCCACCCGACTTTCACTCAGTGGTTTGACAGCGTGATGAGGTCGGTTGCCCTCATCCCCACACCGTACGAGCATGAGGCCTGCCGACCGTGATCGCCGTTTCTGACCGTCTCAAGCGAGTTCCGTGCATCGGACTTTGCCATTGCCACACGGTTGGCTAGGCTGATGCCCGGATCCAACATTGCAATTGCTGTCAGTTCAACTGAACCAATGGAAATGAAAGGAACAAGGCCATGACACGAACGATGTACGTTGGCGGAGTCGCCGTTGTATGCGCGACGATTCTCGTTTCGGCGGGACTTCTTGGACAGGACACGAAGCCATCTCTAACCCCGGCTGAACAACTCCAGAAAATGATGGAGCAAGCGTGGATGCGCTACATGACTCCCGGCGAAGAGCACGCGCAGCTGGCCAAGAGAGCGGGAGAATGGAACGTCCACATGAAGATGTGGGTCTACCCAGGTGTGCCGGTCGAGGAGTTTGACGGGACCAGCTCGATCAAATCGGTCATGGGCGGGCGATACCTATTCGAAGAAATGGAGAGCGAATTCCAGGGCCAGAAATTCCAAGGCTTCGGCATTGGCGGTTTCGACAATCTGACGCACGAGTATGTCGGAACTTGGATCGACAACATGGGCACCGGTATCATTCGATTCCAAGGCACAGCAAGCCCGGACGGTAAGATCATTCACTACAAGGGCGAACATCCAGATTTGATGAACGGCCGCTACAAGACTGTGCGCGCCGTCGAGACGATCACCGATGATGACAACTTCGTTAGCTCAATGTATGACACGACGCCGGACGGACAGGAATTCAAGATGATGGAGATGTCCTACACGCGTAAGCAATAAGGTGTGTTGTCGCGACACCCGCTCAGAGCACACGAGAGCGAGTCAGCCGCTTGTAGATGCGAGTCGAGCGATCGTCGCAATCGCAAGCTTTGCGTTTGAGAACCGGCACGGTCATCCGGGTCGTGTTCTTTGTGTGCGGGGGTTTTGTTCATTCGTTTGGTTGGTAATCTGTTTGAAGTCGCGATAAAACTAGCGTTGACCGGCATTCTCATTCTCCTGAACAGACCCGGACGACGCTTCGACCATTGGCTCGCCCTCGATCTGAAGGACGATAACCGTGGCAATCGGATCCGGTGCGTCGCTCGGCACGTGAACAATCCAGTCATTACCATCCTGAGACCGATCGACTGCGGTGTCATTTGCACACCCGAGAATGTGAGCGCTCATGACGTTGTTCTTCAGCCCCGGCACGTGTAGCTCCCCATCGCTCGGCCAATCGAACACGTGCAAGTAAAGCTTGCCCGGCTTGGTCGTGCAGCGACCCCACCCGAGATCTCCAAACACACTCGGTCCGGCGCCGTAGATGCTCTTGCCGTTGACGCGCATCCAATCACCGATAGCTTTCAAGCGCTCGACGCTCGGCGCCGGAATTTCGCCCAGCGCGGTCGGCCCGACGTTGAGCAGGAAGTTCCCCCCCTTACTGACGATGTTGATGAGCATATGAATCAATTGTTCACGCGACTTCCAGTGGTGATCGTCGATCTTGAACCCCCAGGAATCGTTCATAGTCATGCAGGTTTCCCAGTCGTAACCGGGAATACCCGTGGCGGGGATTTCCTGCTCGGGGGTTCCGAAGTCGCCGGCTGAGGTGCGCGAGTTGGACATGCCCTGACGCCCTTTGCCGACGCGGTTGTTGACGATCACGCCGGGCTGGAGTTGTCGACACATCGCATAGAGCTCGCGGCCGAGATCTGCGTTCCATTCCTTGATCCATTCGCCGTCAAACCACATCACGCCGATGTTACCGTAGTTCGTCAGCAGGTCCCGCACTTGACCTTTCAGATACGGCACATAGTCGGCGAATCGCTCGCCCTTGGCGTCCGGATGATGCCAATCCAGAATCGAGTGATACCAGCAGATCTTGATGCCCTCGCGGCGGCAGGCGTCAGATAGCTCCTTCATGATGTCGCGCCCAAACGGCGTGGCGTCGATGATGTCGTACTCACCCATTACACTGTCGAACAGACCAAACCCGTCGTGGTGTTTGGAGGTGATGACGATGTACTTCATGCCCGCCGACTTGGCGATCTTCACCCATTGATCCGCGTCGAAATTGACCGGGTTGAATTGCTCTGCTAGCAGTTCGTAGTCGGCCACGGGAATCTGGGCGTTGTGCATGAGCCACTCGCCGGTCCCGCCGATCTGCTTGCCGTTCCAACGTCCGGCGGGGATGGCGTACAACCCCCAATGAACGAACAACCCGAACTTCGCCTCGCGCCACCAGTCCAGGCGTGTGTCGTGCAGCCGCTCGCGCTCTTGCTCCGCGTTCGTGATCTCGCGTACGAAGATGTGGCGGAACCACAGCGGGTTGCCGTGTGCTTGCAAGTCAATCGAGCCGCTGGCATAGATTGGCTTGTCGGGCTCCCAGTAGTTCTCCAACGGTGTATCCGCCACGACCATGATGTCGTTGAGCCAGACGCTGACGCGCTCCCCGATCATCACGATTCGAAACGTGTTCCACTCGCCTGGCGGGCGGTCGGCAACGAGCATGGGCTCCGAGGGATTCGTCTTGTTGTTATAGAGCCCGCCCGAGCCGATGGGGTTTTCCCAAATCTGGACTTGGGGTGAGCCGCGCAGGTAGATGCCGCTGTCCCCGCCGGGAGCGATCTTCCAATCGAGTAGGAGCTCAAAATCGCCAAACGGCCGATCAGTGACGATGCTCGAGCCCTGACCATCGAAGTGCAGTATGCCGCTGGTGACCCGCCAATGCGCGCGCATATGATCATCGGCTTGGCGCTGCGCGATGGCGAGCTCTTGCACCGACATGCCGCCTCGCCTGGGCGGTCCGCCGATGTAACCGCGCCAACCGGTCAGGTCTCGGTCGTTGAACAGCGCCTCGAAACCATCGGGCGGCGTGTTGGGTTCCATCGGTCCTTGCCACGGCACGGGATGGGACAAGACGAATCCCGACGCGAGAACAAGCAAATGCCAGCATCGAATCATGGCTCGGCCTTTCGAAGGGTTTCCGGCTTGCCGCAGGCGGTGCTCCAGCCTAACGCGCCGGCTCGGGGAAGGCATGGACCATAGGTTAAGCGGGGCTCGATCCCTAAAACACCTCTGGGCACCAGGGGAGGCGGTCCCAGGAGAACAGTCTGTCCGCCGTCGCTAGTGCCTCGGCGTCACCATGAACAAGTCCTGCTCGCGCTAACGCTGTGAATCGGTGTGCGCCGAGGAATGTAGCGCCAAGTGCTTCCACCGAGAGCTCGATGTCCGCGGGAGCTGAGGTTTGTCGGCATTGCGCGCCGCCGGAAGTTACGGCAAGCTCGTAACCGCCGTTGTTTTCCGGCAGAAACGTGTCGCGCAAACTCAGCACGAGCTGACCATCGCCGGAATACGACCGCCCCGCCAGAGCGCGCGGGATGTCGATGAGTCGAAGCCACAGACTGTCGCAGATGCTGCGCTGCACTCGACGTGGATCGGTCACCTGCCAGGGCAACTCATCATCCACCGGCGCATTCCAGTAGCGCACGTTGGGATACAGATCGATACTGGTCAGGAAGCGCCACAGCGCCTTATGCGCCGCCAGGGTGGATGCGACGAGTTCCAGAATGTGCACCTCACCCTTTGGAAAATCGGTCCACTCCTCCTTTTGACGGTATATCGCGTAGCCCTCCGCTCCAGTTGCGCCTACGTGTAGGGCATAGCGCTTGGCACTTTGTCCTCGGCGCCGGTGTTCAGGGTCATAGAAAATCTCCGTCTCCCACCACGTATCACTTCGCGAGAACATCCCCGGCCGGGTCGGTCGAACGCGCTCATAGACATCGGGCAAGAGCCTCTGTGCGTCCTCCGGCTCAAGGAGTTTGATCGAACCGGCGGGTACGTCGTCGGCGAACTGAATCGCCTTCCCGTCTAGCTTCAATTCGTAGCCCTGTGCTGCCAGACCGTAGCCGAACCTTCCGTAGATCGAACTCTCCGAGGCCCACAATCCCGCCAAGGGCTCGGCGCGGGCTTGAATCTCTTTCAGGTGCCCTTGCATCATCGCGCGCAGCACGCCTCGGCGTCGATGCGTCGGTTGGACGGTGATCACGGTCGTGCCGCCCATTGGGAGTGTCGCGCCGGGCACCGTCAAGTCGAGGCTGAAGGCGCCACACGTTCCGATCATCTCCTGGCCGTCGAACGCGCACACCGTCCGCGCCACGTCGAGAACCCGAAAGAGGCGATTCGGGTCGTCGTCCTTGTGCAGGTCGGCGCCGAAGCCGCGCGCCAGCTTCGCGCGAAACGTCGGGATCTCTGATTCGTCGATCGGCCGGATGGTGAGCTTCATGGCCGGAAACCGTACCCAACAAAGGCGCTCCGCACCAGTCGGGTCAGGTCTCGACGCCGATTCAAACAGACGCCTATGGCCACGGCTCCAGACTCAATTGAGAACGATCAATTGGCTTGCAAAAGGGGGCCCGACTCATTCCGCCGCCGTTTGACCGCAGCGTGTGCGTCCGTGGCCACGAGAAGAGGGCCGTCCCCGGTTTACCTCCCGACCCAAATGCGCGATCCGGGAAACCGGATGGCCAGCCCCATGGCGCATTCGGGCCCGAGCACACTTGCCGCCGAGGCGAGCGCGTCGGCGGTCGTGGCGTCGCCGGCGACGACGGTCACGATGACACGATTCGTCAGGGCAATCCCGGTGCGGGGATCGATGATGTGCGAGTATCGCCTGCCGTCGATTAGGACGTACTGCTCGGTGTCGCCGGAGGTCGCCACGGCTGCTTGGATGAGGTCAATGGTCGGCGGTCCCTCGTGTAGACGAGGCGGAAGCGCGATAGACCATGCGGACTTGCCCCACGGCGGGTCGCCGACTCGAATGTCACCGCCAAGGTCGACAAGGCAGCGCGTGATGCCGGCGTGAGCCAATGTCACGAGCGCCTCGTCGGCGGCGAACCCTTTGCCGATGCCCCCAAAGTCCAGTTGCATCTTCGGCTGTCGCAGTTGGATCGTTTGATTCTCCTCATTGAGGCGGATGCGCCGCGCCCCAACCGCGAGCTTGGCCGTGTCAATCTCCTCCAGAGTGGGGCGCGTCCCGGTTTGTCGAGCGCGTCGCCACAGCTGCGCCAACGGACCGACGGTGATGTCGAAGGCCGCATCGCTGGCGTTGGAGATTTCCTTGGCTCGCAATACGAGTCGGAACAGATCATCACTGACGTGGACCGGCGGACCGCCCGAGGCCGCTGACAGGCGCATCGCTTCGCTGTCCGCTCGATAGTCGCTCAGCAC
>JAZFYE010000139.1:0-2369 GCA_036475395.1 Phycisphaerales bacterium | reverse complement strand
TCGCTTCAGGTCGGTCTGGAGAACATCACCGCGAGCGAATCGGTGATCCGAGATGCTGATTTTGCCTTTGAGACCGCCGCGCTCACGCGGGCGCAGATTCTCCAACAAGCGGGGACCTCGGTGTTGGCCACAGCGAACCTGACGTCCCAGAACGTGTTGGCGCTGCTGAGTTAGTGGGTCTGAGATCGGCGCTAGGTAGGCGCCAGCGGCGCGTACTATAAAGGTTAGACCTAAGAATCCCCCGTCGGATACGGCGGGGGTTGTTTATTGCGCTACCCAAGTCCCGCGGCATTCCCGATCCCCAAGACCCATAAATCTTTCCTGACTTGTCAAGGCGGATGAAGTCGCCCCCTTTCCGCGTCGATACTGAACCATCGAACCGGACCAGGTTGGCGCATTGCGCCGGACCGGTTGTCGAGATCACAGGGGCCGGAACACACGGCAGAAATTCTCAAACTGGGGTTGAACCCCAATCCGGATGGGACAAGGCGGGCTCCGTCGATGGGCTAAGACAGCCCTCAACGTGGGTCCAAGGAGGACACAATGACATCAATTAACACCAACGTACCCTCAATGATCGCCGCGCGGGCTCTGGGTTTCCAGAACAAGCATCTGGTGACCAGCCTTGAACGGCTCAGCACCGGTCTGCGGATCAACCGCGGCAAAGACGATCCGGCCGGTCTGATCGCATCTGAGAACCTTCGCGCGAGCATGAACGCCATCGGCGCGGCGATCAAGAACGCCCAGCGAGCCGAGCAGGTGGTGAACGTCGCTGAAGGCGCTTTGGCAGAGATCAGCAACCTCATCGTCGAGCTTCAGAGCCTGGTCGGCGCGTCCGCCAATGAGGCTGGTACTTCCAAGGAAGAGAAGGACGCGAATCAGCTGCAGATCGACTCGATCCTGCAGACGATCGATCGTTTGGCCAACTCCACCAGCTTCCTGGGCGTGAAGCTGCTCAACGGCAACTTCGACTACACGACCAGTGGTGTGACGGCCACGCTGCTTACCGACGTGACGATCAACTCCGCCAGGCTCGCCAAGGACGCGACGTTGGCCGTGGCGGTAACGACGCTCATCTCCGCCCAGACCGGCGGCGTGTTCCTGTCCACGGGCGGTATCTACAACGGCGGCGGCCTTGGATCTCTGACGGTCGAGGTGACCGGGAACGACGGCGTCCAGCAGTTCACCTTCGCCTCCGGCACCAGCCAGGCCAGCATCATCACGGCGATCAACGCCTTCAAGGACGCCATCGGCGTATCGGCGGCCGGGGTCGGCGGGCGCGTCGAGATGCGATCACTTGAATTCGGCTCCACCGCCTTCGTTCGCGCAAAGGAGCTCAGCGGTCCAGACGGTACCGACTACATATTCGCCGACGCGGTGGGAGGTGCGGCCACAGACGACCTCAAGGACAAAGGTGTAGACGCAACCGTCACGATCAACGGAATCCAAGCCACTGCGGACGGCCTGGAAGCCCGGGTCTCCAGTGACGGATTCGACGTGGCGATCACGATCGACGGCACCAGCGCGCTGAACACGACCAACGGCAGTACGTCGTTCACGATCACCGGCGGCGGTGCCACCTTCAGCCTCTCGCCCGAGGTCAATCTCTCCGGTAAGGTCTCCCTCGGTATCGAGACGGTGACGACCGGTAACCTGGGCAAGAAGATCATCGGCTTCCTTTCGGATCTGAAGTCCGGCGGAACGTCCAACGTGGTCAACGGTGATCTGACGACCGGTCAGAAGATCGTCGATGAGGCGGTCAAGCAGGTGGCCAGCCTGCGAGGCCGGCTTGGTGCGTTCCAGAAGAATGTCATCGGTTCGACGATCGCCACCCTGGGCGCGACGTTGGAGAACACGGCCGCGGCCGAGTCCGCGATCCGTGACGCCGATTTCGCCGTCGAGACCGCGGAACTGACGCGGCGGCAGATCCTGTCACAGGCCGCGACCCAGTCGTTGATCATCGCCAACGCCCAGCCGCAAGCGGTCCTCCAGCTGCTCGGGTAAACCGGCGACATCCCATCCTGACGCTTCAAGCGGCGACCGGTCTTCTCCGGTCGTCGCTTTCTTTTTTGGTCCATCGCACCCTTTCACGCCTCGCCTCGCGCGCGACCGATAAGGCGATGGTCTGACGGCGTCAACGGCCGCTACACCAATCAGCGCAGACCCAGGGCCGCGATGCAAGTTGTTGCTGTTCGCAAATCGATCACGGTTCCCGTCGAGAAGGGGCACAACACCATCACGCTGCACGCCGGCGTGCGGTATGTGATGCACGACACCGAGGTGGACAGTGGTATGGCGGCGGGCGTGTGGAAGCGTGTGGAGGCGCTGCCGGAGGCTCCTGAGCGGTTCAATCCTCGACAAGCATGCAC
>JAZFYE010000138.1:0-10396 GCA_036475395.1 Phycisphaerales bacterium | reverse complement strand
GTCGAGGTCCCGCGCCAGCGCCTGGAGCACTACTTCATGGAGCTGGTGGAACAGGCGCGGCAGGAGGAAGTGTCGACGTCCGGCGTCATCCACGGCGGTGAAACGGCAGACTTCCTTCGGGCCGAGGACGCGCGGGGGGACGAGCTCATCGAAACCCTCCTCAGCGAAGAGGAACAGGTTGCCCCAGCCCGCGAGGTGGCTCAGGCCTCGGCGGCGACGTCGCCGCCGGTGCAAGAGCAGCGCGACGAGGTGCTCGCCGACCTCTTGCAGGAGGAACCGGTGCTGGCCGCAACCTCCCGGACGGCACCGCCCCCCGCCCCCGAGACGCCCAAGGATGTCGATGATTCCGTCATCGAATCGCTGCTCGGTGACCAAGAAGGTGAGTCAACTGTCGAACCTACCCGCGAGGAAGAAACGTAGAAAACGACGGACGAATGCTCGCGCTGGTCAACCTCTATCGTCGACTCGATCTCATTCAGCGGAAGCTGCCTTTTCGCGTGGCTGCCAGCGTGCTCCTGTTCGCTCTGTGCGGCGGCGTCTTTGGGGTACTGCTGGCCAAGAGCTACGACCTGCACGGTCAGCGGCTCGCCATCGCCCACGCCCTCCAAGGACAGAACTACAACGACGGTGACCTTTACGCGGTCTCCCTCCGCCAGACCGGGACGGTAACCATCGCCGGTAGGACCTACGGCGGCGCTGAGCTGCTTGACGAAATCGATCGCGCCTTCGACGACGAGGGCGAGATTCTGAGTCCGGCCGGCCTGGCCAGGCGATTCGTCTCCGACCAGGAACCTGCGTGGGCGCCGCGATTCCTGCTGGAGCAGCCGGGCACGACGTGGATGCTCGCGCTTGTTGCCACGGCGTGGCTGCTGCTGATCGTTTGGATCAAGATCACCGTGCCGTTCGTCCTCACCGTCCTGGGCACGGGCCTGCCGGTGGGGGTGTGCTGGTGGCTTGGGGAGGAGCAAGCGATGCTCGCCTTCGCAGGCATGGGACTGTTGACCTTCACCTTCGTCTTGCTTACTCGGGGCGTGTTGATTCTCTTCTCCCGCCCCTCTCAGGTGTTGGCGGTCGCCCAGACCGTGGTCAAGGAGGCGACGCGAAGCCGGGTTTCCCTGGTCTTCGTGATTCTGCTTCTGGTGCTGCTGCCGCTGTTGCCGATCTTCCTTGATCCCGACACGCCGCTGCGCTTCAGGGTGCAGACGTTCATCAGCCGCAGTCTCACGCTCACCTATGTGTTGGCGGCCTGTTTGACGCTGTTCCTGTCCTGCGCGACCGTTGCGTTTGAGATCCGCGATCGCCAGATTTGGCATCTCATGACCAAGCCACTCACGCGGTTGAACTACCTCGTGGGCAAATGGTTGGGGGTCATGAGCGTGAACCTGATCGTGCTGGTCGTCGCCGGCGTCTCCATCTTCACCTATATCCAGTATCTGCGCGAGTTGCCGGTCGCCGCTGGCGTTTCCGGCATCGACGACCGGATCGCCGTTGACTATGAAGTGCTAACCGCCAGGACAGGGATAAGACCGAGCTACACGCAACTGACCCCGGCTGAGCTTCGAGGGCGTGTCGAGCAGATGATCGAACGCGATCGCGACCTCGCCCGTCAGGACGACGTGCCGCGATCGGTGAAGAACCGAATGGCGAAGGAGCTTCAGCTCAACTATCTGACCTCGCAGCGGTCGATTCCGCCGGTTGATCTCCAGACGCCCGGCTCGAACCAGCGCACCTACGTCTTTTCTGGGTTGAAGCAGGCCCAAGACCTGCAAACGGCGCTGACCCTGCGCTACCGGTTCCACATACTGCGCGATGATGAGCACGAACGATTCTCAGCCGCATTTATCTTCAACGGCCGGCCGGAGACGGCGATCGTGGTGCAGTACACCCCGACCGTTGCTCATGTCCTGACGATTCCGATCATATGGCAAGACGGGACATCGCTGATCAATCCGGAGGGCACGCTGCATCTCACGGTCGCCAACCTCTCCCAACCCGCCGGGTCGGCGCAGAGAGGCCGGGGCTCGCTCAATTTTGACGAAGAGGACTTCGAGCTGCTCTACAAGGTGACCACGTTCGAGGCCAATTTCGTTCGCGCCATGGTGATGACCTGGACGAAGCTGGCGTTCCTGTCCATGCTCGCCCTGGCCTGCGCGGCGCTGCTGAACTTCCCCGTTGCCTGTCTAATGGCGTTTACGATTTTCCTTGCCGGGACGCTTGGACCGTTCCTTGCCTTGTCGTTGCAAGACTACTACCCGCCCCTCGTCAGTCAGGTGGACTTCTCGGACGTGGGCATGGTCATTCAATGGGCCTTCAGATCTGTGATTCGAGGCATCGCCCAAGCCGTGGTCTTCCTGCTGCAACGCTTCGGTGAATATCGTCCGACGCAGAATCTCGTCGAGGGGCGGGTGATTCTCTGGCGGAACGTCGCCGGCGGAATCTTCTGGCTGGGATTGGTTTGGTCCGGCTTCTCGTTACTGATTGGCTATCTCGTCCTACGCAACCGCCAACTGGCCATCTATAGCGGTCATGGCTAAGTGTTGAACCGCCTTTTCATGCGGGAGGTTGACGCATGAGATCCGACCGATTCGTTCAATTGATTGCCCTCGTCGTCACCATCGTCAGCACGTCGGTGTGTGGCAGTCTACTGCCGGTGATGACGAAGATCGCCGAACAGCACACGCTGCGCTACACCAATGTCGCGGTCGAAGGCGCCCCGCCCTTCGTGGTCCTGGGAACGGCGATCGGCGCGGTGCGCGGCATCATCGTGGATTACCTTTGGATCAAAGTGAACCTCCGGAAGCAGGCGGGGCTGTACTTCGAGGTGATGGCCGATGCCGACCTGATCACCAAGCTCCAGCCCCGATTTGCCGCGGTCTGGGCCTTTCAGGGCCATAACATGGCCTACAACATCTCCGTCATTCACAACACCGCTGAGGAACGCTGGGAATGGGTGAAGGCGGGAATCAACCTCGTGCGCAACAAGGGGCTGCGCTACAACCCCAACGACCTGCAACTGCATCGGGACCTCGCGTTCTGGTTCTCGCACAAGATCGAAGGTGTCGCGGACGATGCTCATTTCTACTACAAGACGGAGCTGGCCCGCGAATGGCACTATCTGCTCGGGGCGCCGCCGGCCGGCCCTGAAGCTCGCATCCGCTGGATCGAGCAGGTTGCCAACGCCCCTGATTCGCTTCAAGAGACCGAGGCGCAGACGCCGGGCGTCCTACAGCTCGTTGAACGGCTTCGCAGCAAACTGTCTCCGTATGAGCAGCAGTTCAAGTTCGCCCTCGACAGTACGCTGCTTCGAGCGTACGCAGAGTGGCAGGCGGCGAAAGGGCGGTCCATCTACGCCAAGGTTCTCGGAATCGGCCGTGACGACCCGTTCTTCCGGACCTTCGACGAGATCGCCACCGATGAGGACGCGACCGACGCATGGAACGCGCTGCTTGCCCACATTCGCAAGCGCGTGCTGTTGGATGAGTACAACATGGACCCCCAGTTCATGCTGGGGATGATGGATGGCACGACGCTGTTTCCTGAGCATCCCGTTCCGCTCCCGATCGATTGGCGGCACGGTTCGGCCCATGCCCTGTACTTCGCCCTGAAGGGCTCGGCGAAAGGAGAGCAGCGCGTCGTCAGCATTGAGGATGTCTACCACGTCGTCAACAACGATCGGGCCAAAATCCAAGCCATGCAGGACATGGCCCGATGGGGACGCATCAGTTTCGATCCATTCTCCAGCGATCTGCCCGGTCGATTTCCCGAGCCCGGGTGGGTGACGGTCATTGACGCGTATTGGGAACAGCTCACGATCAAGCACAAGGAAACCCGCGGCCCCGGACCCGATCTGTTCATGGACTTCCATAAGAATTTCCTTAGCTACTACGTTCGCCACTACTATCGCTCCGGCGAGCGCAGTCTGGCCCGGCAGTACATGGAACGGCTCAACAGCCTTTACGGGGAAGGGATGCGTCTCGGTAATCCGAAGTACAACCTGCCGTTGGACGTCTTTGTCCGCGGCGAGACCTTCGAGCAGTACGACCAGCAACCGTTCCTTGCCCCAAGTGAGGTCGCGGCCTCATTGCGCTACGGTTTTCGCTTCGGTCTTGGCCGCGGGCGCGAGGAGGTCTTCGAGCAGGCTAGACAGTTCGCCAATGAGATCATCACCTTTTTCAAGGTCACGCGCTACTACGATTTTGAGACAAAGATGGGCACGGGGCGACTGAAGGATCTCATCAGCACGCTCCAAGACAGCGAGGTTACGGTCCTGGGGCAACTGATGGTCGATTCGACGATCCCATTGGTCGAACGGCTCGCGATCTTCAGCCGCATCCCGCCGAAATATAAGGTGCAGGTCTACGACGACATTTGGCCGCACATTGCCCGACAACTCCAGGCCAGCGACCTCAAAGGCGTGATCCCTATTGACACCGCTCTGCCACCCCCGCCCGGGATCGACGAGTACCGCCGACAAAGAGCCCTCCAAGAGCAGCAAGAGCAAGGGGAGATCCAGAAAGCCCGGACCGAGCGCAAGTGAGGCGGGTGCCAAGGGAGACCGGACCCCCAAACGGGACAGGTCCGATTCTCATCTTCTCATCCCTTGTCTTTGGTGGTGGGAATTGGACCTCTTTCGGTTTTCCGCGGCGGGACGGGGTCGTAGCCTGCCCCGCCCAAGGGATGACAGCGCAGCACTCGGCGCAGGATCAGCCATGAACCCCGCAGCGCGCCGTGGCCCGCCAGCGCTTCAACCGCATATTCCGAGCAGGTGGGGTGATAGCGACAGTGCCCGCCGAGCAACGGGCTCAGGGCGGCTTGATACAGCCTTACGCCGAGGATCAACGGCCTGGCGAGGAGGCTGATCCTGAGTCGGGTTGGTCCGCCTTGTTCGCCCATGAGCGATGCAGCGCTCGCACCGCGTTGAACAAAATTCGCTGATACTCCGCCAGCGTCAACAAGTCGTGCGGCCGAGCACGAACCACCAGATCATAGCCGCACGGCAGATCGTGCTGTAACAGACGGAAGGCCTCGCGTACTCGGCGTTTGACACGATTGCGAAACGCGGCTGGGCCGACTCTCCTGGATACCGCCAGCCCGAGTCGAGGCCGTCCCAGTTCGTTGGGAAGGGCGTAAACGTTCAGTGGCCCTATGGACTTGCGAATCCCAGCCGAGAGCACGACTCGAAACTGGCTTCGGCGGCGCAGCCGCATGTCGCCGCTAAACGCGAACCTTTTCCGCTCTGGCGACGATGAGTCGGCCATTCGATTATCCCTTGCTCAGCGCGCGCTGGTACTGCCGCATCAGCCGATCGCGGGTAATCAGCCCCAGCACCACACCCTCCTTCGCCTCGTCGAGCACGGCCAGGCTCTGCACGTCGTACTTGGAAAATTTGTCGAGCACGAGGTCGAGCGTGTCATCGGAGGCCACCGTCGGCAGATCGCTGCGCTGAAGTTCGTTCACTTGCAGCAAGGGGATCGCCTCCCGATACAGCAGCGCCTCCTTCAAGTCGGCCGCGGTCACAAGACCGGCGTAATGATCGTTCTCGTCAACGACGACGAAGTCGCTCACGGCCTGCTGTTCGCTGAGGTCCAGCAGCCGCTGGGCGGACTCGTCCGGGTGCACCAGCACCGGGTGCACCAGCGGCACGTCTTCGACCGAAAGGCGCCGCAGGATGGTCAGGTCACTGAGGCCGCCGATATGGACACCCCGGCGAGCGAGCTTGAGCGTGTAAATGCTCTGGCGGGAAATCAGCTGAGACACGATCGTGCTGATCACCGCGGCCAGCATGAGCGGGAGGATGATCTGATAGCTGCCGGTAATCTCATAGACGATGAGGATGGCGGTGAGCGGGGCGTGGGTGGTGGCGGCGACCACGGCGGCCATGCCCACCAAGGCATAATGGGCCGGGCTTGCGTCCGAGAACCAATCCAGGGCACGGACCAAGGTTCCAAACGCCCCGCCTACCCCAGCCCCCAGCAACAGAGACGGCGCGAACACCCCGCCGGACCCTCCGGAGCCGATCGTCAGGCACGTGGCCAGTAGTTTCAGTGCGCACAATGCGATCAGCCCCAGCACCAGTGTGCCAGCTTGGCCGCCCGCATAGTAATCGAGGCTGAGAAGCTCCTTGATAACCGGGTAGCCATTGCTGAAGAACGGCGGCATCTCTGGACGGCCCGGGCTGAGCACGACATAGCCAAGCCCGATCAGGCCCAACATCGCCGCTCCGGAGACCGGCTTGAGGATCGGGTGCAGCTTGATCCGCGCGTACACGTCCTCCGTCCAATACAGCGCCTTGATAAACGCCATAGCCGCAAGTCCGCAGAGTACACCCAGCATCAGATAGTTTGGAATCTCCGCCGCCGTGAACGCCACGTTGAAGTCCGTGGCTACCGCGAAGATCGCCTCGTTCTCACCGAGAATCGCCTGCGTACAGACGGCGGAAAAGACCGAGGCGATGACGATCGGCGTGAAGGTACGAAGCGAAAAATCGCGGAGCAAGATCTCCAGGACGAAAAAGATGCCGGCAATCGGGGCGTTGAACACCGAGGCGATCCCCGCCGCGGCCCCACAACCCAGCAGTGTGGCCGTGTTCTGGGGGTTGACCCGCAGAAACTGGCCGACCTTTGATCCGACCGCCGACCCGATCTGGACGATCGGCCCCTCCGCCCCCGCTGATCCGCCCGAGCCGATCGTGCAGATGGCGGACACCCACTTGGCGATGGCCACCCGCAACTTGATTCGAGACTTGTTGCGGTGAATCGCGTGCATGACCTCCGGCACGCCGTGCCCGCGCGCTTCGCTGGCCAGAAAATAGACGGTGACCCCGGCCAACAATGCGCCAACCATCGGGACCAGCGGGATCAACCACCACAGTGCGCGGGGGGAGAGATGCATCGCCCTCTCTTCCATGAAGTGGATTGTCCCCATGAAGGCCAGCGCGACAAGGGCGGTGAGCGTTCCGATCACCGCCGCCAGCAGGACGAGATACCAGTCCCGCTCGAAGCCGAACTTCGCGCTGAAGCGGCGCAATCGCCTCGCGAGAGGGGTGCGCATCAAACGAAATCGGCGTGGACGCGACATAGAAACCGTTCAGTGTATCGCGCTGGCCTTTGCCCTCAAGGTCGGCCGTGGTACTCGGCGCCTTCGCACAGGTTTTTGCGGAAGAAATCGATCGTCGATTGCTCCACTCGACGATGTGTTTCCCGTAGTGTGTTGTGGTCTCCCCCCTCGAGTTCGATGAGTTCGGCTCGCTGACCGGCGTCTGCCAAACGTCGGGCGTGACTGATGGGAACCGTGCCATCGGCCGTGCCGTGGAGCAGCAGTATGGGACGCTCGATTCGCTTCATGGCGTCCACTGGCCGGTGATCGTCCTTGATCAAAAGCCAGGCCAGGCCACGACCGATGGGGTTCGGCGGGTCGCCACCGATCGCACTGGCCGCTGCCTCACGCCAACTGGCGAATGCTGATTCGAGTACCGCGGCCCGGATCTCCGGTCGATCGGCCATGACATTGACTCCGATCGACCCGCCTAACGACTGGCCGTACATCCCAATGCGTTTCGGATCAATGTCGCTCCGGGCCAGGAGTGCATCGACCGCCGCCCGCGTGTCGGCGATCAGGGGGCCACGCGATCTCGCCGTGCCCTCGCTCCGGCCGTATCCGCGAAAGTCGAAGATGAACACATTGAACCCGGCTGGCGGCAGGTAGTCGGTGAACCACACGTGCGACTCGATATTGCCGGCGTTACCGTGCACGTGCAGGATAGTGGGCGCTTCTGATGGCGACGAGACGTTGTGGGCCGGGATGAACCAGCCGTGCAACTTCGTGCCATCGCCGGACTGGAACGTGACCGACTCCGCCCTTGACAAGTGCGGTGGGGGATACGTTGCGGCCTGCGTTGGATAATAGAACAAGCGTTCCATGCACCCGGTCGTCCACAGCACGAGAACAAGGATCACCGCTCCAAGCAGAAAAACTCGCCTCGCCGCGATCCGGGCTCGTGACTTGAGCGCGGGCTTGGATTTGGAGCTGCTCAGGACCCGAACCATCAGCTAGTCTAGCCGCCGACTGGGGTCGATGAGCGCCTCTCTTGGACCCGAGCCGTGGCTGCGGCCGAACCTCTCGCCTCAGCCAGAGGCGGAGGGTATACTCTGCGGCTCGGCGCAACGTCGCGCCTCGACCCATTTTGCAACTCAGACGGGACTAAGACCACATGATTGAAGCGCTCAAGAGCGATGAGATTGTCAGGAAGCTCGGCGGCCGGTTCAAGCTCACCGCCCTGATTCAACGCCGGCTCAAGGAGCTGATCATCGACGGCGAGCGGCCGCTGGTGGACCGCGAGGGCCGGACCGATCTCGAGCTGATCATCGAAGAGATCATGCAGGACAAGATCGCGCCGGACTTTACCCATGCGACGCCCGATGGTCTGGCGCCCGGCACCAGCTAGGCCCGCCCTGACCCACGCCTACCAGGGCACCGACCGTGGCCGAGAGCCAAACGACGAATCACGATCCACCGGCGGGACGACGAGTCATCGTCGGCCTAAGCGGCGGGATCGCTTGCTATAAAGTCGCCCAGGTCGTGAGCCGACTCGTCCAAGCCGACATCGAGGTCACCGTCGCCATGACCGACGCCGCCACGCGATTCGTTACGCCGTTGACGTTCGAGGCGTTGTCCGGCCGGGCGGTCTATTCCAGCCAGTGGCAGCACGTTGAATCGCATGACCCGCAGCACATCAGCCTCGCCCGCGCTGCCGACTTGATGCTCATTGCCCCGTGTACGATGGATATGCTCGCCAAGCTGGCGTACGGGCGCACCGATGATGTGGTGAGTCTCATTGCCTCGGCCGTGGATTGGTCGCGTCAGCCGATGTTGATCGCGCCGTCGATGAACGAGGTGATGTGGAACCAACCGTCCACGCAGCGCAATCTGGCGCAAGTGAAGGCCGACGGCTGTGAGATCATCGACCCGGGTGAAGGTTGGCAGGCCTGCCGCACCACAGGGAAGGGGCGCCTCGCGGAGCCGGACGTCATCCTCGACGCCGTGATGGCGAACCTCCAGCCGTAGCCGCGTTTCGGCGCGGGGCTTGCCCCGTCGTCTTCTCACACCCACGAACCTGAACCAATGCCGCATCACTTGCGCCTGACTTGCGCGCGGATCCCGATCTGGCCGCAGTCGTTGAGGCGTGGCCGGGGCTGGCAGAGCCGGCGAAAGCGGGTATTTTGGCGATGGTGAGATCCCAGGGCGAGGAATAGAACAAAGAAATCAGCAAATGGCATGGTCAGACACAACGAAGCGTGCACTCAAGAGGTGGTTAAGCCCGGATACGTGGTACAAATGGCATCCGATCGACGATCCGAGATTCTACGACTTTATCCTGGCTATATGGGATGACGATCAAGGGCTCTGGGATGAAGCCTTAGCGCGTGAGACAATGACGCGCGTTGCGCTTGAGTTACATCCTGGGTTTGAGGATCTTGTCGAGAAGACCGTTGAAGGAAGGCACTCTGAGGGGACGCTCATACTTGATTTCCTCTGCCGTATGAAGGAACGCGGCCGACAAATCAATTAGGATGCTGATTCAACGGGCATTGGAATTGATCCTCCAATGAACGGCCGGGCTGGCAGCGGCGTGATCTCGCCGGTACTGACCGACCTCATACATCACTCAGATCGCAACCCAGCAACACCACCAGCTCACACACCGCTCCCAGCAGATCCGAGTGGTTGACGATGTACCGCTGGCCATCCTCGTCGAGGCAGTCGAGCGTGCACTCGCGATTCCCCTGCTCATCTTCGCCGACCCACGTCGCACAGTGAGCTCCACAGACGGCGCACATGGCGTCGAGGGTCACCTCTCTGGGTCACCTGGAGAGGTGCTTTGCTGTAGGGTTAGGAGCCTGGCCTCTTCTTGCTGGCATTCGCCGGGTCGAGCTACTATTGTGGCGCACAGAGGGGAGCCCCGAATCCGTGCGGATCGGGGAGCGTGCTGTCCGGGGAATGCGAGGAAGCCGGCCCCGCGGCTCGGGGTTGGTCTTACAACAGAAGAGAGAGGGCCTTGTCATCGCTGCGGCGTGCGACGAGGTCTTGGCGTCGCCCGCATCGGAAGGTGCGACCGAGGATCGGAACCGTATATGTGTACGGTTCAAGTTGGACCTCTTTTTTTGCGCGTAAGCGCTTGGCTTGGAATACGCGATCCGAGTCGGGAGGAAGAGGCAGAGTTATCGAGAACGACAAGAATAGGAGAAAGCAGAAATGAGAAAAGCAATTGGGCTGACAGCCGCTGGCAGCCTTCTCGCCATCGGTGGGGCGGCGATGGCGGACCACCAGACCTCGGAGGAGGTGATACTTGTTACCGACTTGTTTTTCGCCGTCCACGAAGTAGGCTCCCCGTCAAAGG
>JAZFYE010000137.1:0-2630 GCA_036475395.1 Phycisphaerales bacterium | reverse complement strand
GAAACGTCGAGCCTACCGGCCGGCGGCTCTCCTTGACCACGGTCGTGCGAAAGTGCCCCCGTGGGCCGGCTCCGGCGACCTCGTGCATACCGCCGACACGGACGGGTTGATCGAACTGCCCGTGCAGCCGGAACCCGTCCCGCCCGGCACCCGCGTACGCTTCCTGCCTTATCCTTGAGCCGTTGATGCACTGCACCGTTCTTCTTTTCGCCCAACTCGCCGAATCGATCGGTTCTGATCGATTGATACTTCAACTGCCCGATGGTGCAACGATCGAACACGCGCTGAACACACTCGCATCACAACACGAGATCATCGCCTCCATGCGCGATACGCTTGCGGTGGCCATTGACGATTGCTACTGCGCACGCAACACAACATTGAACGATGGCGACACACTCGCCCTGATACCGCCCGTCAGTGGCGGGTGAGTTCCTCATCAGTCGATGCCATCTTAATGCTCCCCCGCAGGGTTCCCGATGGAATCGGGACGGCGAAACCTTCCGCCTCAAGCCTCACCCCTCAAGCCTCAAGCCTTCTTGCTCATCTTCTTCCAAACTGCCTCTCTAGCTCTTGGATACTCAAGCGCAGCGTCGTTGGTCGGCCGTGCGGGCAGTTGCTCGATCGCTCGACTTTGTCGCGTTGTTTGAGCAGCTCGGCGATCTCTTCGGCGGTGAGCTTATCGCCGGATTTGATCGCCGCCTTGCACGCCATCATGTCCAGAACCTCGTGCAGCGCCGCCTCGGGATCATCATTGAGCCCTTCACTGGCAGCCTTGTCCAACAACTCGCGAATAAACGGAGCCGGTTCGACACTGCGCTCAAACAGAAAAGATGAGAACGCGTTGATGCCGATCGAGGCTGGACCGATCTGCTCCGCTTCAATTCCAATGCGCACAAACAGCGACCCAAGGTCAGCCAGCAATTCAATCTGTGTCGTATCCACGTCGACGGTCTCGGGCATAAGCAGACGCTGCGATTCGAGGTTGCCTTTGCCGATCGCATTGGTCAGTTGCTCGAACAGCACGCGCTCATGAAGCGCATGTTGATCGATGATGAGCAACCCCTCTTCATCTTGGGTGACGATGAAACTCGAATGAATCTGAAGTACATCTGTTACGGGACGGATCACGGGCAGGACCTCGACATCCTGCCCCGCTTGCGGCTTCGCGTCGTCGTCGATCAGGAGTTCCGGCGCCTGCTCGGCCAGCGCTTCCTTCACTTCGCTGTACACGAAGCCTTTTTGTTTGGGATCAAGACGGCGGAAATACTCCACAAACTGTCGTGCCGAGTCATACGATGCACTGGGCGGCGCACCGGCCAAGCCGCTGCCGAACGCTCGCGGCGGGCCCGGGATGACCAGCGGCGCTTCGCTTCGCGATCCAACGTTCGTCAGGTCCAGCCCCGGCGTGAGGTCGGCTCGGCGCAGACAGTCGCGCACCGCCGACAGGATCGCGCCGTGCATCGCCGCCTGATTGCGGAACCGCACCTCCGCCTTCGTCGGATGAACGTTCACGTCCACCTGGCCGGGATCGAGTTGAATATACAACACGATCGTGGGATGCCGGCCCGGATCGATCAGCCCTCGATACGCCTCCTTGATCGCGTGCGTGATCGAACGATCGGAGATGAAACGACCATTCAGGAAAACCTGTTGATGTTTGGCCGTCCCACGGGCGATGGCGGGTTTGCCGACCATCCCCCAGATCTCGATCCCGCGCTCCTTGACGTCCAACTCCAGTAACTCGTCGTCAAGCTCACCCCCGAGCACGGCAAGGACGCGCAGCCGGCGTTCCTGCCTCGCCGGTAGATCGATGGTTCGACGCGCGCCGCTGGTCAAGGTGAAGGCGATGTGAGGGTGGCCCAGGGCGAGGTGCTGGACAGTCTCGGACACCCGAGCCGCTTCGGCCTGATCGGAGCGGAGGAACTTGCGCCGGGCCGGCGTATTGAAAAAGAGGTTCCGCACCGTGACCGTGGTGCCCGGCGGCCCCGGGGCGGGGCGCGGCTCGCTCGTCCGGTCACCTTCAACGTCGATGCGTCCGGCTCCTTCGGCATCACGAGGGCGCGACACCAGCGACATTCGGTTCACCGCGGCGATCGAAGCCAGCGCCTCTCCGCGGAACCCCAGGCTCGCGATCGCCGCCAAGTCCTCCGCGTCGCTGATCTTGCTCGTCGCATGTGGAGCCACGGCCAGCGACAGCTCCTCGAAGCGAATCCCCACGCCGTCGTCGGCGACTCGGATCAGGTCACGTCCGCCGTTCTCGATTTCGATCGCGATTTGTGTCGCCTGCGCGTCGATCGCGTTCTCGATCAGTTCCTTGACAACGCTGGCCGGTCGGGCGACGACTTCACCAGCGGCGATTTGGTTGACGACGAGCGAGGAGAGACGCTGAATAGCCATGTCTGAATCTTAGCTCCGAGGCGGGTTGGTCTAGCGAGGACGGCACGCCTCTTCCGCGGTTTCAGAAGCAGCGGTCGAAACTGACGCCGAATCCCACTTCATTGCGATCGGCATGGGTCGGCCTCGGCCGAACGCGCGCGGCGTCACCTTCAAGACGATCGCCGATTGATCACGTTTGTATTGCGCCCGATCAATCATGCGAACGGTGTCGCGGACCACCTCATCATCGA
>JAZFYE010000136.1:0-2689 GCA_036475395.1 Phycisphaerales bacterium | reverse complement strand
CACCCGGCCGTCACATGACCATGCACAAGCGGAGTGAATCGAGCACGGCCGTATGGATGTTGCGGCTGGCAACGGCATCTCCGACACGATGCAGCTCGAAACCTGCCTCGGGGCGTATCTTCCTAGGCTGTGAACGAGTGGACAGCAGGGCATCGATATCGGTGACGCCGTCGTTAGCCGAGTGTGCTCTGAGTGTATGGTAGAGCTCATCGACCGGGCGGGTGCCGTGCTCGACCACGATCTGATCTGTTGCGATAATTTTTTCTTCCAGCGTAGTCTCGTTCACCAAGGTTGCCGACAAGCGGTTCCTAAACCGCTTCTCGCTAACCAGCCTGTGATCGAAAATCATCGGGATTTTCAGGCGATAGCAGTGCTGCTTCCAGGTGAGGCGCTCGGCGTAGGTGAGTTCGGCGCAAATATCGGCATCGACCGTGACCAAGGTTGCGCTGCTGCCCGCGCTGGCCGCCCGCACCGCCACGTGTGGCGCCGGGTGCCGGCCGGTGCCGTCATAGACGAGCACGTTTTGCTGCAAAGGCACATGACCGGTCAGCACGTCCCAGGCGCTGATGCAATGTTCAACACCGTCAATCCAATCCATGTCGGGCACGCCACCGGTTGCGATCACCACGACGTCGGGGTCAAGACTCAAGACATCCTCGGAAGTCGCCATTGCGTTTATGTGAACCGTCACGCCGAGGCGGTCGATCTCGGCGCTACGCCAGTCGACGATACCACGCAGATCCTGCCGCCAGGGGCCCTGGGCTCCAATCAAGACCTGTCCGCCCAGCTCGGCCGCAGCCTCAAACAAAACGACGACGTGACCGCGCTCAGCCGAAACCCGCGCGGCCTCTAGGCCGGCGGGCCCGCCGCCGACGACGACCACCTTGCGCCCGGGCTGGTCGGATCTCGCGACGCGCGAGGGCAGGAGCATTTCCCGCCCGGTCGCGGGGTTGTGCAGACAGGACGGACGAGCATCAGACATGCAATGCGTAGCGCCGACGCAGGGGCGGATTTGTTGCTCATGTCCCTGCGCGAGCTTGGTCACGAGATGCGGATCGGCAATGTGCGCTCGGGTCATGCCGGCCATGTCCAGCAGTCCTTCGGATATGGCGTAGCGGGCGGACGCGATATCCGCGATGCGGGCGGCATGGAATACGGGCACACCGACCTGGCGCTTGAACTCGCCTACCAGACGAACCCAGGGTGCGAGAGGGGATTCCATGCCCGGCATGTTGTCCTTTATCAGCGCCCGCTCGGTGTCCATACGGCCATAGATGGCGTTGAAGAAATCGACCATGCCCTTGGCTTCAAAGATCTGTGCGATCTTCTGGCATTCCTCCGCGGAGAGCGAGCCCTCGGGACCCTCGTAGACGACAAAGCGCATGCCGACGAGGAAATTATCGCCGACCGCCTTGCGGATGGCCTCGTGAACCATGAGACCGAAGCGGCAGCGGTTCTCGAGAGAGCCCCCGAAACGATCGGTTCGGCGATTGGTGCCGGGAGACAGAAACTGGCCAATCAAGTGCCCGCCCGCAAGCGTTTCGATACCGTCGATGCCGCCTTCCCAGCAACGCTTCGCGGCCGCCGCATAGGCAGCTACGACACGATCGATGTCGTGTTCATCCATCTCCTTGGGAAAGCTGCGATGAAGCGTTTCGCGGATTGGCGACGGGGCGATAGTGGCCAGCCAGTCGCCCGCGTAGGGATCTCCTCTTCGTCCCAGATGAGTGATCTGGCACATTAGGGCCACGCCATGGCTATGGATCCGTTCAGAGAACTTCCGCAAATGGGGGATGATGTCGTCGACACCGACGTTGAGTTGGCGAAAGATATTTGGCGAATCCGGCGCCACATTGGATGAGCCGCCGAACATCGTCAGCGCCAGTCCGCCACGGGCCTTCTCCTCGTGATAGCGCTGGTAACGCTCAGTCGGCATGCCGCCTTCCTCAAGGCCGCTGGCATGGCTGGTGCTCATGATGCGGTTGCGTAGCCGCAGGTGCTTGATGGTCAGGGGCTCGAACAGGGGATCGCGAGATCCCGTCGTACTTCCGCTGGTATTACCGCCGCCTTCCATTGCCCCCATCCTGGATGTTCCTTATTGCCGATGAACCTTGATAATGACGGTCGTCCGGCGCGGGCGCTCGTTGGCCGCTTGAAGGACCCTATCGACGCGGACCACACCTTCGCTCGTGGCATCGCGCGCTTCTTCGTCACCGTTTTCAGCGAGACGCCGCGCTCTCACACCGAGATTATCACTCGCCTAATCAATCAGCCACAGGATTACTTTGAACAAGTAACGGGACACTGCCGCCTCGGCAAGTTGGACGGTGACATAGCGACTATGCCGTAGACGGCTTCCTCCGCCGGCATCAAGAACTTCCGCTTGTGGCTACAAACAGACATGTAGCGGTCCGAAATCGAGGTCCGCTTATACCCCAACAAGCGACATTTTAGGCGAGGTTGGGAATGTCTCAAGGTGACCCCGAGCGGACGTTAGGCCCGAGCGATGGACTTGATCTTGGCGCGGCGCTCGCCGGATCGCTGGGCGATCTCGTTGTCCTGGTCCTCGATCGCGGTGCGAGCCAAGTCCTGGAGATCGTCACCGAAGGACTGATCAAGCAGTTCGTTCGCCACCCGCCGGTTGGACGTCATCGTCCCGTCTTCATAGGCGACGTTGAACATCGTAAAT
>JAZFYE010000135.1:0-5569 GCA_036475395.1 Phycisphaerales bacterium | reverse complement strand
ACTCTCGGCGGAGCCCGAGTCCGAGGCGAATGCGCAAATCGAACACATCGATGGCGTTGCCGGCTGGATCAAAGTCGTTGATGTCGATGAGGTGATAGCCCATGCCGGCGCCGCCGGTGATGCGGTGATCCCAGGATTGGAACTCGTCGAAGTCATAGCGGGATTGAGCGAAGTAACTCCAACGAGGATTAGACAGCGGCCATTGGGCCAGCAAGCCCGCGGTTAACTTGTTCTCGGAGCGGTCGCCGCGGCTGGAGCGCAGAGCGTATCGGCTGTCGAAGTCATATCGATCGTGGCCTCGATCGATCGCGGTGTTGAACGCCAGCGTGAGGTTGGCGTCTTCGCTGTTGCCCTCGGTGGCGGCGAAACCGAACTCGAGTTTAGAGTGCCAGCGCGGCACCGGATCGGGCGGCGGCGGTGGCGGCGCCGGCGTGTGTGGCGCGCGGTTCGGCTCGGACTTCCGGGTGTCGCGAGCAAACTCGTTCGGCGGCGACGACTGCGCTGGGAGCTGATCGCCCACGCGCCGTACGGCCTGGGCCGGAATCTCCAGCCGACCGAGAATCGGGTGATCGAGCACCAACCACTCGGCGGTGCTCTGCACGATCTCGCCGCGCAGCACCTCGCCGGTAATCAGCTCGATCCGGTCCGCGAACGAGACACCAGCCGGAAGCAACATAAACAGCACAATCCACTCTCGCACGATTGAACCTCGCAGGTTGGTTGATGGGAACACGACGGTCCTCAGCCGATCCTAATCCAGCTGGGAATCCGTATACAATACCGGGGACGAACTATTATGCTGCACGAAAGGATCGATTGGCGTGAGATGTGCATCGGCCCGTCACGGGGTGATTCCAGCGACGTCATCTGATTTCGGCGCGGTGATCCCGCCTCCGCTCATCTGCGTGTTCCAAGCATGACCGATCACGAGAACGAACAACCCGAGCCCTACTCGGTCGAGGACCACGCCAAGGATGATCCTCAGAGCCAGGTTCCGGCCCAGCGGTCGGCGCGGGTCGCGCCTGGTGAGGGCGTCGAGCCGTTGGAGTTGGATCCCGACGACGGTTCGCGTGAACCTACGGATGGGGATACCGGCGCGACCGAGACTGAAGAGCCCGACAAGTCGTCGGTCAAGGCGCTTGATGTTTGCCCGAACTGCGGGGCGACGATGCGGGAGGGCAATCTGCTCGTTTGCCTCCGGTGCGGATTCGATCTCAAGACGCTACGAGTCCTGGAGACGCAAACAGGGCAGGAGATCCAAGAGGAGGATGAGGAAGAGGCGGAGCCGCCGGAGCCGCTGTCCCGACCCGGGCGAGGCGATTTCCTGGTGCCAGGCATTTTGGCGGGGATCAGCGTCCTGTTGATTTCGATCGGTTATTTGGTCGGCGCCGACGGTTTGTATGACCTCCAGTCGGACACGGGCGTCGCCATCGCCCCCGTCGCCGCCCAGCGCTTTGGGCAATGGGGTGTTTATCTCGCCACGCTTGTCCTTGGGTCACTGTGTGGTTTGGCGGGTGTGTTCGTTGTTTCACGGCTGAACGAAACCGTCTTCGGTGACTGGCGACTGGGCTCGCTGCGCATCGTAGCTATCTTCGCAACGCTGTGGCTGGCGAAGTTCCTCGATCTGGGCGACGGTTTCGTCGAGCTTAGCGCCGAGTGGATTCTGCACGCGGGCATTTTCGTTGGGTTGTCGGTGTTCTTCTTCCGCCTCACGCCGCGCGACGGCGCCACGGCAGGACTTACCGCGCTGTTGCTCGCCGTGGTGTTCTGGGGGCTGGCGGCCATCATCACGTGAGTCGGCGTTTCAATCCGCGAGCCAAAGTCACGACGTGCCCCGGTGGGCTACTCGAGCGCCAGAAGCTTAATGCGGATGATCAGGTTGGTGTTGGGCGGAATCTTCCCATCGCCCGATCCGGTACGGCCCCAGTGTAGACGAGGTGGGCAATCGATCGTCCTTGTCCCGCCGACGCGCATGCCGATGACCGTGTCATTAATGCCTTGAATAACGATGGGTTGCTTCGAATCGACGAGGAACTTGAACTCCGGGTCGTGCAGCAGCTCCTTCCCGTTGGGAAGCATCAGGCGGTAGCTGATCGTCGCCAGATCGCCGTGTTGGACCGACCGGCCCCGACCGGCGTCTTCCGCGATGATCTTGACTGGCGTCGGCTTGATGGCGACGTTGACCCGGTTGTCGCAGCCGGTCAGGAGCAGGGCCGCGACAATCAGGTTGATCCGGTCAAGGCGTCGCATAGCAGTGTTTTCGACGCTTTTAGATCGTGTCTTTGGCCGATGCCGCCTCCAGGGCAACCGTCCGGGCGGGTACGCCGACGGCGGTGGCCCCCGGCGGGAGGTCCCGAACGGCCACGGCCCCAGCCCCGAGTATGGCTCCGGCCCCCACGCGTAATCCCGGGAGGACCGCCGTGTTGATGCCGATCAGCGCCCTGGGGCCGACTTTGGCGCCTCCGCCCAGCACCGCACCCGGACCGACGTGGCAAAACGCCGCCAAGTGGCAGTCGTGTTCAACGATGGCCCCGCTGTTGACAATCGCCCCACGCTGGACGACGGCTCGGGCGTTCACGATCGCGCGCGGGCCGATGAAGCTGCCTTCGCCCAGCTTTGCCGAGGGTGAAACGATCGCCGAGGGATGGACAATGGCCGCGGCGGCCGCGTCACCGGCACGGTCCAGCCATCGACGCCGCAAGTCAGGATCACCGACCGCGGCATGAGCGACGGCGCCGCGGCCCAGCGCACCCAGTGCGTCCGTCAAGTCTGCAATCGTTCCCAGCCGCACGAGACCGACGGGTTGAAGCTCGTTGACGATGTTGTCGTCGTCGAGGAAGCCGGCCACCGACCAGCCCGCCGCAGATGCCGCATCGGCCACAACGGCCGCGTGACCTCCGCCTCCGAGCAGCAACAGCGTGGGTTGGCCGGTCACGCCAAACGCTGCCCGTGCACCGCCGGGCGAACCGGCGGCGCGCGGGGGGCCTCCGCGGCGGGCGGCGCTGATGGTGCTGAGGGGTGAGCTGAGTGACGTTCTGCCACCGTGCGGTCCCAGCCTGGGTGGTACTTCGCGATCGGAAGACCATGGAAACTCGAACGGCACCGATGGCAGACCAGCCGTTTCCGGGCGAACAGAAGAATCCCGACGTCCGCTACCAACACGCCGACCATCACCGACAAGACCGGCGGCGTGGCGAATCCCAGCGCGCCGACAATGGCTCCGGCAAACGCGAGCACAACCACCAGCCCGGTCACCTGCGGGAACGCCTTGGTTCGGTACAGGTCCTGACAGCCACACGCCACACAACGCCGCAAGTGGCCGGCGTCGTCCACCGCCGTCTCCCAGTCCAGGAACACCTCCCGGTCGGTTCCCACGATGCTCACGCGGGTTGGACGCAGGGACGGATCAACCTCGATGCGGCCGATCCTTTCCCGGGACTCATCACGTAGCTCGATCCGCATATATCCCAATCATAGCCGGCGAGGGCCACGATTGAAGGCTCCGTCTCACAAGTGACCGGCGGATCGCAGGCCCCGCTCGCGATTATCCCCGGCCGGCGGAACAGCGCGACCTTGTCAATCCTCGCCTCACAGCGCATAGTCGCCTCGATGAGCGATTGGATCACACACCTGGCCGGACGCTTCCTGGTTTTCGACGGCCCGGACGGGTCGGGCAAAACGACGCAGTTCGACCGGTTCGCCGACCATTGCCGTCAGGCCGGGATCGGCGTGTGCGAAGTCCGAGAGCCCGGCGGAACGAGGATCGGCGAGCAGATTAGAGCCGTCTTACTCGATCCCGCCAATACCGACATGAGCCTGCGCTGCGAGATGATGTTGTACATGGCCAGCCGGGCCGAACTCGTCGAGCAGTGCATTCGTCCTGCCCTGGATCGGGGCGATCTGGTGATCGCGGATCGCTTCATCTCCTCGACGCTGGCGTATCAGGGAACGGGCGGCGGATTGGATCAGCAGGAGATCCTCGACGTGGGGCGCGTCGCCGTCCAGTCGATCTGGCCCGACCTCACCGTGATTTTCGATGTGGATGGCGACCTCGCTGACTCCCGGTTACCCGAGGCGTTGGGGAAGGATCGCATCGAGCGCAGGGGGCCGGCATTTCATCGTCTCGTGCGGCAGGGATTCCTGGCCCTCGCCGAGGCCCAACCGCAGCACTATGTCGTCATCGACGCCTCAGCCCAACCTGACGAGGTGTTCGCGCAGTTGCTCGATCAACTGGAGCACCGCTTCAGCTAACAACCGAACACCGGCCCTCTTACTCCCTCTCCCTTGTCCGGGGGTGGGAGAGGATTGGGGTGAGGGTCTTCTCCCTCCAAACTCCTCCGCACCTGACCCCTATAACCGGCACATCTTCACACGCAGCGCCCCGTCCCCCAGTTCGACCCACCTCTCACCACGCACTTGGATCGTGCCCAATCCTGCGGCTCGACTCAGGGCTAGGCAGTTACGAATCGTATCCTGAACCGGGAGCCGCCGGTGCGCTTGGGCCGCGAACCGCGAACAGCGCGGAGTACGTTTACATGACGCAGGCTTCGCTCACAGTCGAGCACGATCAGTCTATCTGGATCAAGGGTCTGATCCAGGAGCTGCGCGTGCGCGATGTCCGCCTCCTGAACCGGCGCTGCGCGCCGCGATATCAGCTCAATGTTCCAGTCGTGCTGTGCGCTCGGTCCGAGAGCGGCAGAATAGTGCATGTGTGCCAGGCGTGGGCGCAGGATCTTTCGGAAGTGGGTGTTGGTCTGCTCACGGTCTATCGGTTCAACGTGAACGACGAGATATTCGTGAATTTCGAGCCGGCCAGCGGTCGGCTGCGTTATCTGCCGCTGCGAATCATTTATTGCCGGCGGCTGTTCGGCCCGGTGTGCAAGGTCGGGGCCGAGTTTGCATTCGGCGCCGAGAGCGATCTCCAGGCCAACGACGACGTTGCCCAATGACGATTCATCGCCGCAGTTTCCCCGTACTGAATACTCCCTCGATGCCTTGATGCCGTCTTCTTCCCGTCGATGCCACGATGCCACGATGCCATCTTCACGGACACGGGCCCCAGTTGACGAGGAGGGCGAGGAGGTCGGATGCGCCGACGGTGCCGTTGCCGTCAAAGTCGGCGGGGCAGCCTTTGCACGGGCCCCAACTGACGAGCAACGAGAGAAGGTCGGACGCGCCGACATTGCCGTTGGTGTCAAGATCCCAAGGACACTCACACTCGTCCGGGATTCCGTTCGCATTGATGTCTTGGGACGTGCCCTCGGCGATGTCGCAGATGTCCAGTGTGCCGTTCTCGTTGCAATCGGACAAGCCGTGAAAGACGCCGACCGAGCCGAAGGTATGGTGCCCCTCCCCGAACATGGCGACGTCGCCGCTGAGGGCAGCAGACCAGCCGAATTGGTAACCGTCGCCGACGGTGTTGGTGGGAGTGAGCTTAGCCTGCTCGATCCAAACGTTGCCGTCGAAGCGATATGCGTACACTGAGCCGGCATCGATGCCGTTCTCGTTGTCGTCGAACCATGCTCCGATGACGGCGGTGTCGCCGGCCACGGCAACCGCCCGGCCGAAA
>JAZFYE010000134.1:0-2615 GCA_036475395.1 Phycisphaerales bacterium | reverse complement strand
TGTTGTAGGCGACGGCCTGACTGGGGTCGAGGCGAAGGGCCTCGTCGTAATCCTGGATCGCCCGGTCGTACTCGCCCTTGTCGGCGTAAGCGACGCCGCGGTTGTTGTACGTGCCCGCCAGGCTTTCACGCGTCTGGCCGCCCCAGGTAATGCAGCGCGTATAGTAGTCGATGGCCAGCGCATGATCGCCGCCCTCCTGCGCGCCCTGGGCCTTGTAGCATTCTATCATTCCCTCGGCCCGCGCGCCGCCGATGGCGAGGACGAACGACAAGACCGTGATGGCAATCAAGCGCATGGAAGACCCCCGGGTCCGAGACAATAACGCCTTTGTCGCCGAAAGCCGATATTGGGATGTAATCTCTCTCGCATAATAGATCCTCCCGAGACCCGCTAGACGTCCGGCCCGGCGGCGCGCTCGATATCCGCCACAGGTTGCAAGCTGTTCCCCTGCGCGGGGTAATTCTGGCGGATCACGCGGCAAATTGCGCCGGTGTCATTGCTAAAATTGTTGTGAGGTCCGGAGCCGGCATCTCATCGCGGGACTCCAGGACGCGGTAAATCGCGCGCCAGAACTTCAGAACATCTATCCATCCCATCGGGCTCAGATCCACATGAGCGAGGCTGCGCACGATGTAGAGATCGGCCTGGTGCTCGGGCGCGGCGGCGCGCAACGCCAGGCTCTCGGTATAAGGGATGATTTGGTCGTCGCGGCCGTGAATGAGGAAGAGCCTCGCCGCCAGCGTTTCAAGGCCATTAGCCTTCGGACTGAGGCGGGCCATATCGCTCCGTATCCCTTCCGGCAAGGCAGCGATCAGGCCGGACACCCGGCCGGGATCGCGGTTGACCACGAGTGCGTAAACCGCTTGGCCCTGTTGACCGAGTTGTGTGGCCAGATGGCCGATGTCGGCCTTCAGATCACGCAGCTTCCGTTCCGCGATTTCGCGCAACAACGAGCGGTCGCGCGGGTCCTCGATCCGGTCCAGGTTGCTCTTCAGGAAGACCCACTTCCCGCGAGGATTGGGTTCGATGCGTTGCCAGGGCTGCGCGGGCGTTTCGCGGAAGTGCCCCGTTGTGAAGAAGGCGGCCGCGGCCTCGATGTCGTAATAGCCGCCGATCGTGATCAGAAAGCTCACCCGGTGCCGCGACCTTTCCTCAAGAACGGCGATCAAAGCGGGGCCTGCGGAATAGGAGATCGCAACAAGGCCGACCTCGGACACCGCTGCCTGGCGCGACAGATGTTCGACGGCGTCGGCGATGGCGGTGACGTCGCCGGGGCCAACTCTCAGATCGCGAAGGGTCGCGATGTCCGGTACGAGAACGAGAAACTTGGCGCGGGACATCGTTTCGGCGAATGCGATGAGCCGCTGATCGTCCTTACCCTCGGGTGTAACGCCGGGGACCAGAACGAGCGCCGCCTTGGCGCCGTCTTGGGGCACGTACAGATCGGCGGCGTAGGTACGCCCATCAACCTCGAAACGGTGGGCGAGGCGTTGCGTGCGCTGTTCCGGGGCAGCCTTGGCGGAGGTGCCCGAAAGGTCCTGGAGCACAGCGATGCTTTCGATCGCGCGCGTCGGAGAGCAGGCGGCGATCGTGCATGCAGCAAACACGGCTGCCAGAATTCGACCGATGGGTATCACCCTGGCCGCCCTATCGTCCGACGCAGGCTGGGGGGATCTTCCGGATGGCGTTTCTCCGTTTCGAACCCGAGGGCCGCAAGTGTAGCGCAGCCGCCGCCGATAAGCATTGAAAGCAGCCTTCCCCTAGCGCAGACTCGTGGCTCTGAGGGTGACATCGATGACCCAGTGGATCCGGTTCGAGCATGCGGACGGGCGCGCTTTCGGAACCCTGGAGGACGGGATCGTTACGGTCCACCGGGGTGATCTCTTCGAGAGTCCGAAAGCGACGTCACAGAAGGTCGCGCTGGAGAGCGTCAAGGTCCTGACGCCGTGCGTTCCCAGCAAGATGGTTGCGCTGTGGAACAACTTCCATGCGCTTGCGGAAAAGCTGAAACTGGAGCCGCCGGACGAGCCGCTCTATTTCCTGAAGGCCAACAGTTCGTTTCTCGGCACCGGGGAGACGATCCGGCGGCCGCGTTCCTATGATGGCCGGGTGGTCTATGAGGGCGAACTGGGCATCGTCATCGGAAAGGCCTGCCGCAGCGTGCCGGAGGAGGCCGCCCGTGACCACATCTTCGGTTACACCTGCATCAACGACGTCACTGCGGTCGACCTGCTCTACAAGGACCCGACTTTCGCGCAGTGGGCGCGGGCCAAGAGTTTCGACACCTTCGGTGTGTTCGGACCCGTGGTGGCCACCGGCCTCGACCCGGCCCAACTGACGATCCGGACCGTGCTGAACGGCGAGGAGCGGCAGAATTACCCGGTCGATGACATGATCCACCCGCCGGCACGGCTGGTCAGCAGGATCTCACACGATATGACCCTGCTGCCCGGCGATGTCATCGCTTGCGGCACGTCGCTCGGCGTGGGTTCCATGAAGCAACCGAGCAACACGGTCGAGGTCACCATCGACGGCATCGGCACCCTCGCCAACGTCTTCGAGCAGTAACGCGGGCGCACGCGAGAGACTGCCATCGCGCCGCGCGATCACCGGCA
>JAZFYE010000133.1:0-2460 GCA_036475395.1 Phycisphaerales bacterium | reverse complement strand
CTCCGTTCGGCTTGGCAAAGTCAAGGGCGTACACGCGGTCGCCAATGCGGAAGCGCCGTACACGTGCGCCCTTCCCTACGACGGTTCCCGCGCCATCGATCCCCGGGATGAGAGGAAACCTGGAACGGCCGGCGGGCTGCCAGGTGCCGTCCCGTATTGACGCGTCCCACACGCCGACACCAGCCGCGTGGAGCGCGATAAGCACCTCGCGCGATTCGGGTTCGGGCACCGGAAGCGTGCGGAGCCTCAGAGCCGCCGGCGGGCCGAACCGGTCGACAGCGGCGGCCCTCATGGTTACCGGCACTGTCGGTGCGCGGCGTCGTGCCGCTCCTCGGATCGCCATGGCTGAAGTCCTCTCCTGCGGCGCGTCACGCAGGTCTGGGCTGCCTCATACCACAAACACTGCAATGTCTTATAGCCTATTTCTATTGATCAGACCAAACTGCAAGTTCATTTCCATTTGGGTCGGCAAAATGAAATCGACGGCCCCCCGGGAACGAGAATATGTCTTTGACTATTTCACCTCCGTTAGCGATTACCTTGCTCTTCGTTTGCTCCAAATTTTCCGCATACAGGATTACTAATGCGGCACCCGTTTCAGTAGATGAATGTAGTTCAGATTTGTAGAAACCTCCGTCAATCTTCCTATCGGTGAAAGCCCGATATTCGGGTCCATAATCTGTGAACGTCCACTCAAAAGCTGAGCTGTAGAAAGACTGTACAGAATCAAAGTCTTTGGCTGGTAGCTCCACGTAGTCTATTTTTTTATCTGAGGGCATCGTCGGTTCTCCTGTACGCCTAACTAGAGTTACACAGAATTGCCTCATAATGCACCCAAGCGTCATGCTGCGAGACATCGATCCGCGATGTAACGATTCAAGGAATGATTCGGATGCGGTAGCGTACAACGCGGTCATTATAGGTGTCTGAGAACCAAATATCGCTCCCGCGGATCTCCACCCCCTCCGGCCGATCGAAGACGCCTTCACCCTTACCTGAAGTCGCCTTGCCCAACACACTGATCAATTCCCCGTTGGGCGCGATGATCTTGATGCGATTGGAGTACTTGTCGGCGACGTACATCCGACCCGCGGCGTCGAAGTCCATATAGCGCGGACCGTTGAATGCATAGGCGCTGCCGGCCAGGATCTTCGTGATCTCGAGTTTATCGTTGAGGCGGACCATGCGATCGTTGGCCGTATCGGCAACCCAGATGTTTCCGGCCGGATCGAATTCCACGTCGTGCGGCGCAGCAAAGCCGCCCACTTCGCCGATTACCTTGCCGTCGCGGTAGACGACAAGGTTGTTCGAGGCGGCGCCCGTCGCGAAGACCCGTCCGTCCGTATGGACGGCAACGCCTTCGGGTCGCCGAATACGTCCTTGCAACGATCCCACGAGCCTTCCGCTCGCCCTATCGACCTCATAGATCGCGATGCGGCTATTGCCCGTGTCAGCGACCAGCAAGCGCCCCTGGGCATCGAAAACGACATCGTGGGGCGCAGATACCTCGCCCTGTGCGAAGACGCCGAGCTCGTTCAAGGTCCGCGCGTCCATCACGGCTATTCGATCATTGTCGTTGTCGGCGACATAGAGGAGGCTGCCATCAGGCGAGAGGACGATGTCGTGGGGCTTCGCGTAGGTCTCGGCGCTCGCAGCTCGCATCTCGAACGTGAGACTATTGGCGCTTGCAACGGGGGGCATGCTGCACGCGATCAGCACGGCGAGCAACACTATTGAAGGCGATGCCATGATATTCCCCATCATCCTGAGTACTGGCGCTGAGACCGATCGGGCAAACGGGTGTTGGCGCTTCCACGGCGGTCGAGGGGACGCTGGCAGATTCGAGCCTGACCCTAATCTTGCCGATACTACTTGTCAAACCGCTCTGGCCCCTCTACCCCACCAGCCCCTCAACCCCATTCCCCTTGGGAAATGTCGATGTTGAAAACCGGACCCTCTTCCCTTTGTCCGGCGGGTCATGACAATTGTTGGAATGTGAGACCTGACCCCGCATCCCCCACGCGGCTAGCGGCAGGGGGCGAGGAAGCGGAGCACCTCGTCGACGACGAGGTCGGGTGCCTCGCGCATCATGAAGTGGCCAACCGCGGGGACCCGTTTAAAGGTGAGCTGGGGGAAGTATTCCGATAGACGATCGGCCCAAGTAACTGGCAGGATCGGGTCCGCCTCTCCCCAGAGGACCAGCGTCGGTTGGGGCACTGAGAACGTGGCGGGCGGGGGGTCGCCCTCGGTCGTCCGCGTGCGCTCGCGGGCGCGGTAGTAGTTGAAGCCTCCGCGGAGAGCCCCGGGCTGGGAGTAGGCATCCACGTAATGCTCTAGCTCCTGCTCGGTGACCCACTCCGTCCGGTGCGACCAGTGCATCAGGAAGTGGCGCAGGTAAAGCATGATCGTCGCCCGGCTCGCCCCGACGAGCTCATCCGCCCAGGACAAGGTGTGAAAGAT